>JASLID010000010.1 GCA_030153045.1 Flavobacterium sp. | reverse complement strand
TTGAGCCTTACGCAAAAGGAGGTAAAATTGGTTTATTCGGTGGTGCTGGAGTTGGTAAAACTGTATTAATTCAGGAGTTAATTAACAATATTGCAAAAGGTCACGGTGGACTTTCAGTATTCGCAGGAGTAGGAGAAAGAACACGTGAAGGAAATGACTTACTTCGTGAGATGTTAGAGTCAGGTATCATCAAATACGGTGACGATTTCATGCACTCTATGGAAAATGGAGGATGGGATTTGTCTAAAGTAGACAAGCCAGGAATGAGAGAGTCTAAAGCTACTTTCGTTTTCGGACAAATGAATGAGCCACCTGGAGCTCGTGCACGTGTGGCACTTTCAGGATTATCTATTGCTGAGTATTTCCGTGATGGAGCTGGTTCAGACCAAGGGAAAGATGTATTATTCTTCGTAGATAACATCTTCCGATTTACACAAGCGGGATCTGAAGTATCTGCACTTTTAGGACGTATGCCATCTGCGGTAGGTTACCAACCAACATTGGCTACTGAAATGGGTGCGATGCAAGAGCGTATTACATCAACAAACAAAGGATCTATTACATCTGTACAAGCGGTTTACGTTCCTGCGGATGACTTAACTGACCCGGCGCCAGCAACAACGTTTGCTCACTTAGATGCTACTACAGTATTGTCTCGTAAGATTGCTGAGCTAGGTATTTATCCAGCGGTTGACCCGTTAGATTCTACTTCTCGTATCTTAACTCCACAAATTTTAGGGGATGAGCACTACGACTGTGCACAAAGAGTTAAAGAGATTTTACAGAAATACAAACAATTACAAGATATTATCGCGATCTTAGGTATGGAAGAATTATCTGAAGAAGATAAATTATCTGTATCAAGAGCACGTCGTGTACAACGTTTCTTGTCACAACCTTTCCACGTTGCTGAGCAATTTACTGGTATTCCAGGTGTATTGGTTGATATTAAAGATACTATCAAAGGATTTAACATGATTATCGATGGTGAATTAGATCACCTTCCTGAAGCAGCGTTCAACCTTAAAGGTACTATCGAAGATGCTATCGAAGCTGGACAAAAAATGTTAGCGGAAGCTTAATCAATTAAAGTATGATTTTAGAAATAGTATCACCAGAAGCCACCTTATTTTCAGGAGAAGTTACTTCAGTAGCTGTCCCGGGAGTAAATGGTGAGTTCCAAATGCTTAACAACCACGCGCCAATTGTGTCGTTGTTAAAAGAAGGAAACGTAAAAATCGTAGGTTCAAACTTGAAAATTGCTAAAGAATTCAAAGCAAAATTCAACCAGATAAATGAACAGACATTTTGGTTACCAATCAATTCTGGAACTATCGAAATGAATGACAATAAAGTAATTGTTTTAGCCGACTAAGACAATTCAAAATAAAAAGAAGAAAGCCAAGCAGAAATGTTTGGCTTTTTTTATATTTTTATTCAATAAAAATAATCAGGAATGAAAACAAAAATTACAACGATCATCTGTGGAATTCTATTGAGTTGCATTTTAACAAGCTTCTTCAGTTTGCAAACCCCGACTAAATTGCTTTTAACGAATGCCAAAACAAATAAAAGCATTAATGTATGTGACAAGAATTCTGTTCAAAAAATTGAAGCCGTTTTAGGTGGTGCAATAACACTAGATAAAGAAGTTCCTGACGCAAATGAAGAGCCTGTTTTTACTTTCACTTACGATGGTTTAACCATTGAAATACAAAATGATTTGGTTCGAAACGTTTCTATTACTAGTAAAAAATGGAAGTTAAACACATTGACGGTTGGAATACCTTTGGAGCAAATGTTGACTAAATTTGAAAGATCTGAATTCAACTATATAGGCAATCCTCGTTTTAAAGTAAAAGATTCTAAAGCCATTTTATTTACAGAAACAGATTCAGCAAATAAAGTAAAAAAAATAGGAATTACTTTTTAAAAATTTTAGATAGTTCTTCACTTGATAAAGTTTTACCTTTGTTCGCATGAGTATTTTTCCAAAATCACTATCAGCTAAATTAGAACAGCGTAAACAAAATAATGCTTTACGTAGCTTGTCGTTGTCAAGTGATTTAATCGATTTTGCTTCTAATGATTACTTAGGATTTGCAAATTCTACCGAAATATTTGACAAAACACACCAATTTCTACTTGACCGAAATGTCAAAATAAATGGGGCAACAGGTTCTCGATTACTTTCTGGGAATCATCGTTTATATCAAGAAGCTGAAGATTTCATCGCTCATTTTCATCAAAGCGAATCGGCATTAATATTCAATTCCGGTTATGATGCCAATGTAGGTTTTTTTAGTTCCGTTCCACAGCGAAATGATGTGATTTTGTATGACGAATTGTGTCATGCTTCTATTCGTGATGGAATTCAATTGTCGAATGCCAAAGCCTATAAGTTTGAACACAATGGTTTGGAAGATTTGGAAAATCTAATTCAAAAATTCAAATCGGAAGAGAACGAAATCTATATCGTTACTGAAAGTGTTTTCTCCATGGATGGTGATTGTCCTGAAATCCAAAATCTGGCAACACTTTCTGAAAAATACAATTGCCATTTGGTCATCGATGAAGCGCATGCTTTAGGTGTTTTTGGTGAGCGAGGAGAAGGATTAATTCAAAGTTTAGGATTGCAAGACAAAGTTTTTGCCCGAATCATGACTTTCGGAAAAGGACTAGGATGTCATGGAGCATCAGTATTAGGTAGTCAAGAATTAAAACAATATTTGGTCAATTTTGCTAGGAGTTTTATTTATACAACTGGGCTTTCGCCACATTCAGTAGCTACCATTTTAATAGCCTACCAAAATTTGCAAGCAGAAAACAAAGGGGTAGAAAAACTTCGAGAGAATATTATACACTTCAATCAGGAAAAGAATTTACTAGGATTAAAGCCGATGTTTGTCCGAAGTAAATCGGCCATACAATCAGCCATTATTCCCGGGAACGAAAAAGTAAAAACCATCGCAAAGCAATTTCAAGACCAAGGTTTTGATGTAAAAGCCATCTTATCTCCAACCGTTCCAGAAGGGCAAGAAAGACTTCGTTTTTGCCTCCATAGCTACAATACAAAAGAAGAAATCTCAGCGGTATTCGCTTGCCTTTACTCACTTTTTTAAATTTTATTTTATTTTTTGTAACGTTTTGCTTTTTGGATTACTTACAAGTTGTAAACAAAAAAACTAAAACAATCAAAAAAATGAAAAATCTATTTAAATCATTCATTATAACTGTGGTATCTGTATTTGCAAGTAACGCACAAACCAACCCGAAGGAAAATTCTTTGTTATGGGAAGTTTCAGGAAAAGGATTAACAAAACCGTCATATTTATTTGGAACCCTTCACGTGATTTGCGCAAAGGAGTATATTTTACGTCCAAAGGTAAAAGAGGCTTTTGCCAAAACGACCAAATTAGCGTTAGAAATTAATATTACAGATTCGGACGAAATGGCTTACATGCAAAAATCGGCCATGGGAACCGAGTTATTAAGTAAGAAATTATCATCTTCCCAGTTAACAACATTGGATAGTATTCTGCAAAAACAGGCTGGATTGAGCGTAAAGCAAATCGATAATTATACAATGGCTACCGTGATGAGTTTGTTGGCAATTAAATCTTTTGGTTGTCAAGATTTGAAAATGTATGAAATGGAATTGGCAGCACTTGCAAAAGAAGATAAAAGAATGGTAATCGGCTTGGAAACAATAAAAGACCAGATGGATTTTTTAAACAAGTCGTATTCGGAGGTTCAAATGCTGGAATTTTTTAAATACATTAATGAAGCCGAAACACAAAAATTAGTTCAAAATTATGTTAATGAAAACGTGTTGGCAATATACCAAGACGTGACGGATGAAAAGGTTATGGATGCCAATGCTAAAAAATGGATGCTTGATGTAAGAAATGCCAATTGGATAAAGAAAATGCCGGAATTAATGAAAGCGGAAAGTGTCTTTTTTGCAATAGGTTCAGGTCATTTAGCAGGAGATTCGGGTTTAATTAATTTATTAAGAAAAGAAGGTTATATTGTAAAACCGGTAATGAATTAAGCATATTTTGAAGTCAAAAGAACAAGAATTTTTAACCCGAATCAACCAGCATAAAGGAATACTTCATAAGGTTTCAAAAATGTATATGGACAATCGAGACGATCAAGACGATTTGTTTCAAGAGATTGTCTGTCAACTTTGGAAAGCCTACGATAGTTTTAAGGGAGAAAGCCAGTTTTCAACCTGGATGTATCGCGTGGCAATTAATACAGCTATTGTATTCTTAAAAAAAGAAAAGCGAAAGATAGACAAGTACGAAATCGCTTCCAATAACATTAAAGAAGAAGATTCTGATGCACATATCAAGGAAAGTCAAATTGAACATTTTTATAAAGCGGTTCAAAAATTGGACAAAATTGATAAAGCCATTATGTTTTACCAACTGGAAGGTTTTTCGCATCGGGAAATTGCTGATAACTTAGGTATTTCAGAAGGAAATGCCAGAGTGAAACTGAACAGAGCAAAAGAAAAATTAAAAGAAATTATAAAAAATCAAGGTTATGGACTTTAAAGATATACAATCCGCTTGGGATGACGACAAACCAGAAAATGTTGTGATTCCCGCTAATTTTGAAAAATTACAGTCGGCAAACATGCCTCTGGACAAAATTAGAAAAAACTTAAAAAAAGAATTTTTGTACCAATTTGTATCGATTCTTTATCTAGGATTGATTCCGGTACTCTATGGTTTTTCAGTACTTATGGCTGCTTTTTTTTATGGATTATTTGTGCTCTTTTTAGTGATTTGTGCTTACTTTTTAATGAAACTGTATTGGTTTTATAAAAAATTAAATTCGGTAGAGACCAATACAAAAGACAATTTGTATGATACCTATTATGAAATCAGATTGAACATGGAATTGTATAAATCCTTTACCTATTCCTTAGTTCCCTTTGCATTAATCTTTGTTGCCATGATTATTCTAAACGATCACACGAAAGATGTAATGGATTTTATTTTGTACAAGAAATCGGCTAACATTTTTATAGGAGCATTATTTGCGGGTTTTATCAGTGTGATGGTTACGGTTGCAATTTTTACCAACTGGTGGATCAATAATTTTTACGGAAAGTATGTCAAAGAAATCAGAAAAGTCCTTGACGAATTAAAAGAGTAGTAATTAAAGCCCGTCTTTACGATGGGTTTTCTATTTTTGTAGAAAGATTATAATTAAATGAAACTATTCATCACAGGAATATCTACTGATGTGGGCAAAACCATCGCTGCAGCCATCATTACCGAAGCTTTAGAAGCTGATTATTGGAAACCCATACAAGCAGGCGATTTAGACAATTCCGACAGTCACACGATCAAGAAGTACATTTCGAACGACACAACGGTTATTCACGAAAACAGTTACCAATTGAATACGCCTGCCAGTCCGCATCTTGCTGCCGCATTAGATGGGATTGCCATTGATTTAAAAAAAACGGCAGAACCCAAAACTAAAAATAATTTAGTAATTGAAGGTGCAGGAGGAATTTTTGTACCACTTAATGAAACCGATACGGTAATCGATTTGATTCAGAAAGATTACAAAGTCATTGTTGTTTCCAAGCATTATTTAGGAAGTATCAATCATACCTTATTGACTATTGAAGCATTACAAAACAGAAAAATAAAAGTAGCAGGGATTGTTTTTTCTGGCGATGAAAACAAATCTTCTGAAGAAATTATTTTGAAGAAAACAAACGTAAAATTCATTGGACGAATTGAGCAAGAACCCTATTTCGACAAAAATGTGATTGCATATTACGCTGATATTTTTAGAGAAAATCTATTGAATTTATAAAGCCTTCGTGCCTCTCTGAGGTTTTCTCTGTGTATCTTTGTGCAATAATTTTTGACAAATGAATCTTTCCGATAGAGATATAAAATACAACTGGCATCCTTACACCCAACATAAAACCGCCCAACCCCATATTGCTATTGCAAAAGGAGAAGGCGCATTGCTTTGGGATGAGAATGGCAAAAAGTATATTGATGCGATTGCCTCTTGGTGGGTCAATCCATATGGACATTCCAATAAATTTATTGCCGATGCGATTTACAAACAATTAACCACTTTAGAACATGTTCTATTTGGCGGATTTACGCACGAACCAGCGGTTTTGGTTGCCGAGAAACTAATGCAGATTTTACCTAACAACCAACAGAAATTATTCTTTTCCGATAATGGTTCAACTGCTGTCGAAATAGCTATAAAAGTGGCATTCCAATATTTTTACAACAAAGGTGAAAAGCGAACTAAAATTATTGCTTTTGAAAATGCTTTTCATGGCGATACTTTTGCAGCCATGGCAGCGAGCGGCATTTCTTTTTTTACCGAAGCTTTCAAAGGTTCGATGATTGAAGTGGTGCGGATTCCAGTTCCAACACAAGGAAATGAAAAAGCCAGTTATGAAGCTTTAGAAAAATTAGTACAAACCAACGAATTTGCTGCATTTATCTTCGAGCCTTTAGTGCAAGGAGCAGCCGGAATGGTCATGTATGAAGCCGAAGAATTAGACCAACTGATTTCAATTTGTAAAAACCATCAGGTATTTACTATTGCCGACGAGGTTATGACAGGCTTTGGTAAAACCGGTAAAAACTTCGCCTGCGATTATTTGAAAACGCAACCCGATATGATGTGTTTGTCGAAAGCACTAACGGGAGGTACAATTCCTATGGCAATTACGACTTTTACACAACAAATTTTCGATGGTTTTTACGATGACGATGTTAATAAAGCCTTGTTCCACGGACATACTTTTACGGCAAATCCAACAGGTTGTGCAGCTGCTTTGGCCAGCATGCAGTTGCTGGAGTCGGATAAAATGCAACAAAATATTCAAAGAATCAACCAGCAACATTTGAAGTTTCAAAGTAAAATAAAAAGCCATTCAAGGGTAAAAACAACTCGTGTATTCGGTGTTATTTTTGCTTTGGAAATTAAAACCGAATCTCAAGAGAGTTATTATGGAAATTTGCGAAACAAACTCTATAATTTTTTCATTGAAAACGGAATCATTTTACGTCCCGTTGGAAACACTGTGTATGTTTTACCACCATATATTATTTCGGATGAGCAATTGGAAAAAGTGTATCAAACTATCGAAAAAGCATTAATAGAATGCTAACTTTGTCAAAATTATTATTTTGAAACCGATTGCCATTACCGCCATATCGTCTTTTTCTTCTTTAGGTTATCAACCCGAATCTATTTGGGAGGAATACTTAAAAGAAACTACTTTGATTGCAAAAAAGCAAATTGGAAATCAAACGATTTCTGTTGCTTCTATTTCAGAAGAATTGCAAGAAATAGTGACACAGTTAAGAGCTTCCGAAATCAAATACAAATCGTTGGACAACTCTGTTTTATACGGTATTTTAGCTTCACGACAAGCCATAAAAAGTGCTGGCTGGACTTCAAATGATATTTTCGGAATCAATATTGGCTCGTCGCGTGGTGCGACTGAATTATTTGAAAAACACCATCAAGAATTTGTGGAAACTGGAAAAACAGCAACTTTAGCATCGCCTACCACCACACTTGGGAATATTTCTTCTTGGATTGCTCATGATTTAAAAGCCACTGGTCCCGAAATTTCTCATTCTATCACTTGTTCTACTGCATTACACGCCTTATTAAATGGTGTGGCATGGTTGCAGGCAGGAATGATGGATAAGTTTTTAATTGGTGGAAGCGAAGCACCATTAACTCCGTTTACCATTGCCCAAATGCAGGCGTTGAAAATATATTCGAATTCTGATTCCGACTTTCCTTGCAGATCATTTGATTTGGAAAAAACCAAAAATTCGATGGTTTTGGGCGAAGGTGCCGCAATGGCTTGTTTGGAAGTTGGAGAAAAAGCAAATGCCCTAGCCTATATTGAAGGGATTGGATATGCTACTGATATTTTAGAGCACAGTATTTCTATTTCTACAGAAGCGGATTGTTTTCAGAAATCGATGGCAATGGCTTTGCAGAATACAGATTTATCTGAAGTGGACGCTATCGTGATGCACGCTCCCGGAACGATAAAAGGCGACATATCGGAATATAAAGCGATTCAAAAAGTATTTAGTAAAGAACTTCCGATGCTCACAACCAACAAATGGAAAATTGGACATACTTTCGGTTCTTCTGGAATTTTAAGTGTAGAGTTAGCGATTCTGATGATGCAACATCAAAAATTTATTGGTGTGCCTTTTGCTAAATCTCAAAAAGATAGAAAGCAAGTTAAAAAAGTATTGGTCAATGCGGTTGGTTTTGGTGGAAATGCCGTATCAATTTTATTGACAAAATAAGTATCAATTATCGGTTGTCAGATCTTTCCATTTCTCAAACACCAAATTGCTTTCAAATCCTTTTCGAAGCAGGTAATCGCAAAATTTCTTCTTCTTTTTATTTGAATTGGTTTCTTTGATGGATTCCCAATTTCTTTCTGACAGCATGTGAAAGTTAGCTAAATAAGTTTCTGTTGGGATTTCTTTTAAAGCTTTATCGATATTGTATTTGGAAATATTCCGAAATTTTAATTCGTTAACGATCCGGATTTTACCCCAATGTTTGATGTTGTGTTTGCCACGAGCGAAACTACAGGCAAAACGTTCTTCATTCAAAAAATTATTTTGGATAAGATGAACCACAATTTGATCAGTCTCTTCTGAAGTCATTTTTAAGTTTTTAAGCTTTTCTATTACTTCATTATGGCATCGTTCCTGATAGCTACAATAATATTCTATTTTCTGTTGGGCTTCTGAAAGAGTCAAGTTTTTTCTTTTTCTTTTTTAAATGATTTCAAAAGTACAATAATTTTATTTTTGGTAAAAAAACATAGTTGATGTCTGTGTTTAAATTTCTGAGAGGAATAGATAAAAATATATGTAAGAAATTGTCTATACAAAATAAAATAAAATCGACAAACGACCAATATTAACGATAAGATAACAATAAAATACGATGAAGTGTACTTTATAAGATAATTTGCCGTAAATTTGTATCCCCCTTTTTTGAGTTAAGTGATTGAAATTCATAAGGGAATCAAAAATAAAATCGATTTTTATGAAAATTAAATTACTTATTTTTTCGCTGTTGGTTAGTTTTTTAGGATGGGGACAGGTTAGTATAACTACTACTGGAAGCTATTCTCAAAACTTTGATGGTTTGATAAATACCGGCTCTGGGACTTGGGCTGATAATTCAACAATTGCAAGTTGGCACGCATCAAATACTGTTTTGACTGCTGATATTGGAACAAGTTTAACTATTGGCTTGCATAGTTATGGAGCTCTATCAAATACAGAAAGAGCTTTAGGTTCAATACCTTCAAACGCTACGGGAGCTATTGCTTATGGAATGCAACTACAAAATAATAGTTCTTCATCTTTAACTAATATGACAGTTGCTTATACTGGAGAACAATGGAGAAAAGAAAATAATGCGACTGCTGATCAAATCCTTTTTTATTACAGGGTTTTTGCATCATCTCAATCGGCAATAGATAATATTGTAACTGGTTGGACTGCAGTAACAGCACTTGATTTTGTTGCGCCTATTTCTGGGGCTACGGCTGGTGTTGCATTAAACGGGAATTTAGCTGCCAACAGAGTTGTAAAATCTGCTGTTTCTTTACCTTCTTTAAGTGTTCCTAATGGAAGCTTTGTGGTTATCAAATGGGTCGATCAAAATATTAGTGGTACAGATCATGGTGTAGGGATTGATGATGTAGTTGTAAACTGGACTGTTACTCCAACAACTTATACAGTAACCTATAATGGAAATGGAAATGATGGAGGATCAGTTCCTGTAGACCCAAGTAGTCCTTACACTTTAAGTTCTACTGTAACTGTATTAGGGAATACTGGTAGTTTAATCAAAACAGGATTCACTTTTAATGGTTGGAATACTGTGGCTGATGGTAGTGGAACTCCTTATTTAGCAACCAACACTTTTACTATTTCTGCTAATACTGTTTTATACGCACAGTGGACACCTTCGGGATGTTCTGTTCCAGATCCGTCAGGAACAATAACTGCAACACAAAATTGTGGTTCAACAGATTTGAGTTTCTCAGCACCCAATGCTAATTGGTATTGGCAAACAACTGCTGGCGGAACAGATGTAACTTATCCAACAACAGGAACATATGCAGTAAATACGAATGGTACTTATCATGTAAGAGCTTTCGATGGTGGTTCTTGTTGGTCAACTGGTACGGTTTCTCAAGCAGTAAGCGTTATTAATCCGGTAAATATTACAGGACATCCTTCAAATAGTTCTATTAACGCTGGAGCAAACACTTCTTTTACTGTTGCTGCGACAGGAACAAGTGTAACATATCAGTGGCAAGTTGATACAGGAAGTGGATTTAATGACCTTTCAAATATAGCGCCTTATTCCAATGTGACAACTAATAGTATGACTATTACGAATGCTACTTTAGGTATGACGGGTTATATATATCGTTGTAATGTTATAGGAACTCCTCCTTGTGGTAATGTTTTTTCAAATCCTGCTACATTGACTGTTACTGCTTTACCTGAGATGAATATATTAGGGAATGCAATTTCAATTGCTGATAATGATGCAACTCCTGCTCTTGGCGATGATACTGATTTTGGTCCTACTGATATAGCTTCTGGTACAATTGTGAAAACATTTACCATTGAAAATTTAGGTTTAGGTACTTTAAATTTAACTGGAGTTTCTCCATATATTGTTATTGGTGGAGCGCATGCTGCCGATTTTTCGGTAACAGTAATCCCTTCAACTCCAATAGCGGCTTCTGGAAATACAACTTTTCAAATTACGTTTAATCCAAGTGCAACAGGGGTAAGAAATGCTACCTTAAGTATTGCTAATGATGATAGTGACGAAAATCCATATAACTTTAGTATTAGTGGTACAGGAACAACGCCTGAAATAAATATTCAAGGGAATGCTATAAATATTTTAGATGGAGATACTACACCTGTCACTACAGATAATACTGACTTTGGTGGCACTACTATATCAACAAATTTGGTAAAGACCTTTACAATTCAAAATACTGGAACTGCTGATTTATCGATATCGGCTATTACCATGAATTCAGGAGCTTTATTTACTGTAGGAGGTATTACTTTGCCAGCAACTATTATGGCAGCTGGTTCTACCACTTTTACCGTAACGTTTAACAGTGGTGCAGCAGGTACATTTACAGATACAGTTTTAGTAACGAGTAATGATACGGATGAAGCGACTTATAATTTTGATGTGAAAGCAACGGCTAATTTACCAGCGGTAAATTGTGGTGATTTATTTATTTCGGAATATGTTGAGGGAAGTGGCAGTAATAAATATATTGAAATTTATAATCCGACAAGTTCAACTATAAATTTATCCGATTATGAGTTAAGAGCCTATTTTAATGGATCGAGCACGCCTACAAGTGTTGTTTTGTCAGGAAGCATTAATGCATATAGTACTTTTATAATAGCAAATACTTCAGCAGCATTAGCTGTCACACCTAATATGCTAAATACTACCGTTATGAATTATAATGGTGATGATGCTATTGCATTGCATAAAATTTCAGCAGCTACAAATATTGATATAATTGGTCAAATTGGTACTGACCCTGGATCAGAATGGGGTTCAGGAGTAACGTCTACTGCAGATAATACTATAGTTAGAAACATAACAATTCAAATGGGTGATAGTAACGGTACAGACCCCTTTACTCCTGCCACTGAATGGACGGGTTATGCAACAGATGATGTTTCTCATTTAGGATCTCACGCTTCTACTTGCTCACCTATTGAAATTAATCTTCAAGGGAATGCCCAAAATATTGCTAATGGAGACATTTCACCTTCAACTGCTGATCATACTGATTTTGGGTCGACTGACATTACAGTAGGGTCAGTTATAAGAACTTTTACAATTCAAAATTTAGGAGGCCCTGGTTTAACTGTTGGTACTATTAGCATTACTGGAGCTAATGCAGCCGATTTTATAGTGACCACATTACCAGGAGGAACTGTCACAGCGGGAGGCTCTACTACTTTTCAAATTACATTCAATCCTTCTGCTGTTGGATTGAGTAGTGCGACGGTAAGTATTGCAAATAATGACAGTGACGAAAATCCATATGTTTTTAATATTCAAGGAACTGGTATTGTGGTGTACTGTGCTTCAACAGGAAATATGTCTTTTAATACTTCTGTAACGAATGTCACCATTAATACCATCAATAATACTACTGCTAAACCATCTGGTTATTCAGATTATACAGCTATTTCAACTAGTTTGCAAAGAGGAACAACCTATCCATTGTCTACAGAAATTAATACGGATGGAAATTACACTGTTCTAGGTTTTGCTTGGATAGATTTTAACCACGATCTGGATTTTAATGATGCTGGAGAAGCTTTTGATTTAGGTTCTGCTACTAATGTGGCGAGTGGTTTAACTAGTAATTCACCATTAAATGTTACCATTCCAATGACTGCTGCTTTAGGAGCTACCCGAATGAGGGTGATGGCTACTTATGACGGAGATACTTCGCCTTGTTTGTCTGGTTTTGATGGAGAAGTAGAAGATTATACGATTAATATAACTACTCCATGTACTCCAACACATTCTGTGGCTAGTTTTGCACCAACCTCAGGGCCAACTGGAACAGAGGTCACTCTTGTTGGAACTGGATTTACAGGAGGAACCGCAGTTCAATTTAACGGAATTACTGCAACAGTTGTTTTTGTTAATGCTACTACAATTATCGCGACTGTGCCAGTTGGAGAAACTACTGGAACAATAACAGTAACAGAAGGAGGTTGTAATGTAATTACTTCTAATTTCACCCAAATTAAACAAAGCGGTACTTGTATCACAGGAAATAACTTAAATGATTTAATTATTTCCGAAGTATACGATTCTTTAGCCTTAAATTCTTGGTATATGGAATTGTACAATCCTACCGGAAGCCCTATAGATTTGAATGCTGCCGGAGCTAATTATAAAATAGTTCGTCATGGAGATATTGGAACGACAAACGGTTTAAGAACGGTAGATATTTCTGGAATCATTCCAGCCGGAGGTGTTTATTTGGCCGATTTAGGCTCTGATTCTTCGTGTGGTGCTTTAGGATTTAACTATACGAGTAAGGCTAATGGAATTAATGAAAATGATGAAATCCGATTGACTAAAAATGACATCACTGTAGATATTGTACATTGTCCTAATGAAAAAGGATACTCTATCGTTAGAAATCTGACTGCAGTTGGACCATCAGCCGTTTTTAATGCAGCAGACTGGACTACCAATTTGAATGAAAGCTGTGCTGATTTAGGGGCAGTTCCTTTTATATTAGCTAGTAGTTTACCAACAGTGAATACAAGTCCATCAGATGTTGGAGGCTGTGGAGGTTCTGCTAGCTTTACAGTTGCAGCTACTGCTTCTGGAGTGGGAGTATTAACCTATCAATGGTATTACAACAATGGTGTTTCTGCAGGATGGACAGCGGTAGCTGGAGGATCATTTGCAGGGGTAACGGCGACAGGCTTTGCTTCAACGGTCTTAAATCTTACTGGTGCAGTCGAAACTCTAAATGGGTATCAATTTTATAGTTTAGTAACTCAAGACGGAACTTGTTCTGTTGCTTCAGATGCAGCTCAGTTAAAAATTGATACTACAACATGGAATGGTACAACATGGTCTAACGGCGCTCCTGATTTAACCAAACTGGCTATTATCAACGGGACTTATAATACGACTACTAACGGAGATATTGATGCTTGTAGTTTAGTAGTGAATACAGGATTTACGACTACAGTAACAGCAAATCACTATATCAATATTCAAAACAATTTGACTGTTGTTGCAGGGGGAACATTAGATATTCTAAATAGTGGTTCTTTAGTTCAAATTAGTGACTCAGGAATTGCTACAGGAAATATTAACATGAAGCGTACGGCAAGCCAACGTTTGTGGGATTACATTTATTGGTCATCACCAGTGGCTAATTTTCCGGTAACCAGCGTGTCGCCTACGACTCCATCAAATTATATTTACAAATGGGAAACTTTAGCCACGAATGCAAATGGTGGTCAAGGAAATTGGATAAACACAGCCGAGAATATGTCAGTTGGAAAAGGATACATTGTTAGAGGGGCTAGTACTTTTAACAATGCTGCCGCAACTTCATGGACTGCTAATTTTGTAGGAGTTCCAAACAACGGAATTGTGCCTGTAACCTTGTCTAGAGGTAGTAATTTGCCAAGTGTAAGTGTGTTTGATGACAACTGGAGTTTAATAGGAAATCCTTACCCTTCAGCTATTGATGCCGATTCGTTTATTAATAGATTTGGTAATCCAGCATTTCCTGCTGAGTACAAAGATATTGAAGGATCAGTAAGAATATGGACACATACAACATTACCTACAAACACAATTAGTCCATTTTATCAAAATTTCGCTTTTAATTATTATCCTACAGATTATATTACTTATAATAGTTTAGGTTCGCAAACTGGGCCATCGACATTTAATGGGAAAATAGCGGCAGGACAATCGTTTTTAGTATTACGAAATGACGGAGCTGCCGATGCGACGATATTAAATTTTGATAATGCGTTAAGAAGTAAATTACACGATAATAGTCAATTTTTTAGACAAAACAGCTCTTCAAGTAATTCGAATGCTGGTATTGAAAAACATAGAATTTGGATTGATTTAGTGTCGCCTACAAATGCTATAACAAGAACCTTAGTGGGTTATATTACAGGTGCTACTTTAGAAAAAGACAACACTTTCGATGCTTTTACAGATTATAAAAACGCAACAAATTTCTATTCTATTATTGGAGGGCAACCTGTTATCATTCAAGGAAGACCAGCTCCTTTCGATGTTAATGACATCATACCAATGGGGATAAAAATACCGGCTAACGGTACTTATACTATTGCTATAGCGGCAGTTGACGGGTTGTTTACGGGTAAAGTTCAAAAAATTTACTTGGAAGATAAATTGCTAAATACAATAAATGACATTACTGAATCTCCGTATCAGTTTACAGCTACGCAAGGGATTACAAATGATCGTTTTGTATTGCGTTATACTAATAATACATTGAGTAATAATGAAGTTCAGTTAAATGAAAATACAGTTAATATTTATACTTTAAATAATGCAATAAACATTAATTCAGAAGTTGAAAACATTGAAGAGTATGTTGTTTATAATGTTTTAGGTCAAGTATTGGCTTCAAAAACTAAGGTAAAGAATAAAGTATCTGAAATCAATTCAATTGTAGGAACGAATCAAGCTTTAATTGTCAAAGTTACTTTAGAAAATGGTCAAACTACAACTAAGAAAGTAATCTTTTAAATTCATTTAGAGTTTTACTATAAGATTGTCCCACTTCAAAATATAATGAAGTGGGATTTTCTTTTTTGTTGAAAACTTGTTCTCTGGTTGTGATAAAAAACACCTATTTTTACTAAAAATAATTCGATTTAAATTTTAGAGATAATGAGTTCAGAAAAAGAAGCAAAACTAAAAGCACTACAGCTTACATTAGATAAATTAGACAAAGCATACGGTAAAGGAACTGTAATGAAAATGGGCGATAAGGCCGTTGAAGAAGTAGAAGCTATTCCGTCAGGATCATTAGGATTAGACTTGGCATTAGGAGTAAATGGGTATCCACGTGGTCGTGTCATTGAAATATACGGGCCAGAATCTTCAGGAAAAACTACCTTGACTTTACACGCTATTGCCGAAGCTCAAAAGGCTGGTGGCATTGCTGCTTTTATTGATGCAGAACATGCTTTTGATCGTTTTTATGCTCAAAAATTAGGAGTCGATATCGATAATTTAATTATTTCTCAACCAGACAATGGAGAACAAGCTTTAGAAATTGCCGAAAACTTAATTCGTTCTGGAGCCATCGATATTGTTGTAATTGACTCGGTTGCTGCATTAACGCCAAAAAGTGAAATCGAAGGCGAAATGGGAGATTCTAAAATGGGTCTTCATGCACGATTAATGTCGCAAGCACTTCGTAAATTAACAGGAACCATTAGTAAAACAAAATGTACAGTTTTCTTCATCAATCAGTTGCGTGAAAAAATTGGAGTTATGTTTGGTAACCCTGAAACAACAACAGGTGGAAATGCATTAAAATTTTATGCTTCGGTTCGTTTAGATATTCGTCGTTCTTCACAAATTAAGGACGGTGAAAATGTTTTAGGAAATAGAACAAAAGTAAAAGTAGTTAAAAACAAAGTCGCTCCACCTTTTAAAACAGCTGAATTTGACATTATGTACGGTGAAGGTGTTTCAAAAACAGGAGAAATTCTTGACTTAGCAGTAGAGTTCGAAATCATTAAAAAAGCAGGTTCTTGGTTTAGCTACGGCGATACAAAATTAGGACAAGGCCGTGATGCCGTTAAAGGATTAATTAAGGACAACCCTGAATTAGCTGATGAACTAGAATTAAAAATAAAAGAGTTAATTAAAGACTCAAATGCATAAGATAAAAAACCCAAATTTATTTGGGTTTTTTTGTTTTTTGGCGCAACCTTTTTAACAGTTTTGTATCTTTAAAGTATAATTTAATTTTTTTATGAAAAAGATTTTTTTGCTTTTAGCAACAATATTTGTTTTTATAAGCTGTAGTCCAAATGAAGATGAGGGGACGAAATTTCATTTAGAAATATTGCCAATTGAAAGTGCTACACTGCCTGCTGAGTTTAAAAAAGACGTTGCCTATGAATTACCATTCAAATATATACGGCCGAGCACATGCCATATTTTTGATGGATTTTATTATGAAAAAAACTTAAATGTAAGAACTATTGCCATACAAACAACGGTGATTGAACAAGACAATTGTACAGCAGCAACTGTTAATCCTTTAGAAGCAATTTTAAAATTTAAACCGACTACAGAAAGTAGTTATGTGTTTAAACTTTGGAAAGGAAAAGATGATAATGGTGTTGATGTTTTTGAAGAAATTGAGATTCCAGTTGTGCCATAAAAATGATTTAATTTGAGTTTACCAATACTCATACAAGGATGTTTAGAAAAAAATACCAAGTCACAAGAGCAATTATACCAGCTATATGCGGGGAAACTATTTGCGGTGTGTTTGAAGTATTCGAGGAGTTATGCCGAAGCTCAAGATAATCTTCAAGATGGGTTTTTAATTATTTTTGATAAGTTAGGCCAGTATAAATCTACAGGTTCATTTGATGGTTGGGCAAAGCGTGTGATGGTTAATCATGTTTTGCAACAATATCGGAAGACAACTTTTTTAGAATTGGTAAATGATGTAGTAGATGATAGTACTTTTGAGATTGAAGATGAAAATATCAGCCTCGATTTTTTGTTAAAAATTGTGCAAGAGTTACCAGATAGGTATAGGTTGGTTTTTAATTTATATGTTTTAGATGATTACTCACACAAAGAAATTGCCGAAATGTTAGGAATTTCGATAGGAACAAGCAAATCCAATTTGGCAAGAGCCAAAATGATATTAAAAGAAAAAATAGCCAAATCGCAAGATAAAACAGTACCCACTGCAAAATGAGTGATAAAAAAAATATAGAACGTTTATTTCAAGAAAAATTCAAGGATTTTGAAGCTTTCCCAGCTCCAGAAGCTTGGGATAATATAGCTTCTAAACTTGAGGAAAAAAAGAATAAAAAACGAGTTTTTCCATTTTGGTTTAATGCTAAAGCAGCTGGTATAGCGGCTGCTTTAGTATTGGGCTTTTTTACGGTAAATGAAAATCAGAATTTGTTTCATTGGAAGTCGAATGCTGTTACAGATGAAACTTTAGTTTTGGAAGATCAGCAAAGTAAATCCCCAACAAGATCTAACACAATCAATGATGAAAATTTATCCTTGGAAAAGGGGAATGGTATTGTAACAACACAAGAGGGAATAACAACGCAAGACAACCTTCAAGACAACAATTCCCAGTCTGTTTCAAATCAAAATAACTCCAACTCCTTAAATAATTCTATTTCAACATCTAATTCTCAATCGAGAATAAATCAGTCAATTTCAAAAAAGCAAATTGCACCTTCTTCAATTAAGTTAAGTAATGATTCAGAAATTGCTTTCCATGCTAAATCATCAAATGACAAAAGCGAAAAGCAAATTACTTCAAATGAGAAAAATGTTTTGCATGATAAATCAGAGCAGTTCGAAAAACAAAATTTCGTAAAAAATAATCAAATCGTAAGTGTTTCTTCTGAAGAAAAAAGTGATGAAAAACAAATCACAACACCTTCTACTAAGTTAAACAATGATTCAGAAATTGCTTTCCATACGAAATCATCAAATGACAAAGAGGATAAACAAATTGCAATAAATAAAAAAGATGTTTTGCATGATAAGACAGAGCAGTTCGAAAAACAAAATTCAGTAGAAAACAATCAAATCGTAAGTGTTTCTTCTGAAGAAGAAAGTGATGAAAAACAAATCGCAACATCTTCCACTAAGTTAAACAATGATTCAGAAATTGCTTTCCATGCTAAATTATCAAATGACAAAGAGGATAAACAAATTGCAATAAATAAAAAAGATGTTTTGAATGATAAGGCAGAGCAGTTCGAAAAACAAAATTCAACGAAAAAGAATCAAATCGTAATAGTTTCTTCTGAAGAAAAAAGTAATGAAAAACAAATCGTTGTTTCTGAAAATACGGAAGCCAATTCAATCAACGATCAATCAAAAACAGCTCTAATTATTCCTAACATAAAACCGATAGATTCCACCGTTATCGCTCAGGTTCCCTTAAACCCATTAGAGCAAATTTTGAAAGAAAAAGAAGCGGTAAAAAATTCTGAAGAAGAAAAAATCATTGCTAAAGCCGATTCGAAGTGGAAAATCAGACCTAATTTCGCTCCAATTTTCATGAACTCATCAAAAGGGTCACCTATCGATGATAAATTTGTCGATAACAACAAAAATTTCGAAAATGACTTAAGTGTTGGTTTAGGGGTAGACTATGCGGTTTCTCCAAAAATAGCTATCAGGACAGGAGTCAATAAGTTTGAAATAGGTTACAACACCTATGATATTGCGTATCATGCTGATTTATATGGAAAAGCAAATGATGACAAAATTACAACCATAACGATGCGTGCTGAAGTTTCAAATATGATTATTGAAGATAAAAAAAGTACTTCATCTAAAGAAATAGCGGTTCAAGGAGAGGAATCGGGATATTTAAATCAGAAAATTGGCTATGTGGAAGTTCCAGTAGAAGTTTCATATAAACTTTTAGATAAAAAATTTGGAATCCAGTTTATAACCGGAGTAAGTACTTTATTTTTAAATTCGAATGAGGTTTCAATCGTTTCATCAAATTTGAGTACAGTCCTTGGAGAGGCCAATAATTTAAATAAAGTGCATTTTAGTACAAATGTCGGGCTGGGTTTTAAATATAGTTTTTGGAAATCATTTGAAGCCAATTTTGAACCCACGTTCAAATACCAACTCAATACATTCAGCGAAAAACAAGGAGGATTTAAACCTTATATCATAGGATTGTATACAGGATTAAGTTATAAATTCTAATTAAAATTTAGTTAAGTTGTGTTGCTAGAGATAGCAACAAGTGAGAAGGTGCCTTGCCAGGGCACTTTTTTATTTTTGAATAGTTTCGTAAGTTAAAAGATCGTTGTAAATAACAGTTCGAGCTTCTTCTTTCAACTTTTTCTTGTCTCCATGAACCAAGTGAGCGGTCTCTAAAAAGGTATGAATTTTAACCCGCATCACGCCCATACTACCACTAAAAAAAGTATAAGAGAAACGTTTTTTATTGTCAATAAACGACATAGGTACAATAGGTAGTTTATGATCAATGGCTAGATTAAAAGCTCCGGTTTTAAACTCATCCAAAAGAATACTTTCATCATCGGGGACTTTTCCTTCCGGGAAAATACAAATGCTTAAACCTTGTTTAATTCTCTTTTGTGCTCGTTCATAAACTGCCATCCTGCTTTTAGGGCTGTCTCTGTCAACCATGATGGCCGCACGTTTATAGAAAAAACCAAATAGGGGAATTTTAACCAATTCTTTTTTTCCCACAAATACAAACGGATTTTTTACCACTGCCAGCATTAACATCACATCAGTCATCGAAGTGTGGTTGGCAATAAACATATAACTTTTCTCGGGAATAATTTCTTGTTCAGTTTCAATTTTAGGATAAAAACCCATGCCATACAAAATGGTTTTTGCCCAAATTCTAGCCAATTTAAAAAAATAGGGATACCAAGTTTCTTTCAAAAGCGAAATAAAAAGAAATGGAAACAAAACAACAATAGGCACAAGCACTAAAACGTAAAACCAAACACGCCAAATAATCCAAAACGGAATTTTAAGTAATTTCATAGAGTCAAATGTAATGAATCGCTTTAAAAAAAGGATAAAAGAATTAACTTTGCTAAAATTAGCATTTTAAAAGACAATGGCAAAAATTCTTACTGGAATACAAAGTACAGGAACACCGCACTTAGGAAATTTATTAGGTGCCATCATCCCAGCAATCCAAATGGCAAACGAACCAGGAAACGAATCGTTTCTTTTTATCGCCGATTTGCACTCGATTACCCAAATAAAAGACGGAGCAACTTTAAGACAAAACACTAATAGCACGGCTGCCGCTTGGTTGGCTTGTGGCTTGAATACTGATAAAGTAATTTTCTATCGTCAAAGTGATGTGCCTCAAACGGCCGAGTTGTCTTGGTATTTGAGTTGTTTTTTCCCATTCCAGAGATTAACCTTAGCGCATTCTTTTAAAGATAAAGCAGATCGCTTAGAAGATGTCAATGCCGGATTGTTTACGTATCCAATGCTTATGGCGGCCGATATTTTATTGTATGATGCAGAAGTCGTTCCAGTAGGAAAAGACCAAATGCAGCACGTTGAAATCACGCGTGACGTAGCTTCTCGATTTAATTTCCAAATGGGAGAGACGTTCGTTTTGCCAGAAGCCAAAGTACAAGAAGATACGATGCTGATTCCAGGAACCGATGGTCAGAAAATGAGTAAGTCGAGAAACAATATCATCAACATCTTTTTAGATGATAAAGCGCTTCGCAAACAGGTTATGAGTATTGAAACCGATAGTACGCCATTGGAAGAACCTAAAAATCCAGAAACTTGTAAAATCTTTGCGTTGTATAAATTACTAGCTAGCGAAGCTCAAATAAGTGTAATGATTGAAAATTATAAAAACGTCAATCGTGATTATGGTTATGGGCACGCCAAACAGGCCTATTTCGAATTAATCCTCGAAAAGTTTGCTGTTGAAAGAGAAAAGTACAATTACTATATGAACAATCTTCCGGAATTGGAAGAAGCATTATTGACTGGGGCCAAA
The DNA here is from genome assembly GCA_030153045.1 of Flavobacterium sp. Taxonomy (GTDB): domain Bacteria; phylum Bacteroidota; class Bacteroidia; order Flavobacteriales; family Flavobacteriaceae; genus Flavobacterium. The sequence continues at coordinate 66,093 of JASLID010000010.1, read as the reverse complement.
AAAGCAACGACTGTTGCCGATGGGGTTTTACAAAGAGTCAGAGTGAAATTAGGATATTAAAAAGGAGCTGAAATACACTGAATCCAAACACTTAAACAAATTTATGTCAATTAACTGGAAACTTGAATTAATTATTTTAAACATATATTTGCGGCTAATAATTAACCCCTTATTTCAAATGAAAAAAATTTTAGTATTTCTGGTTTTTTTGAATGTTTTAAATTCTTGTAGTAGTGATAGTGATGATGCTACTACTCCTACTATTCAAGCAAAAGATGTCCCTCCTCCAAGGTCTTATACAACGTATACATCTCAGAATTCTGCAACCCTTAATGGTGTTATTGATAATACTAACAATATGTATCAGGGGCCGGGGACCTATAAAGTTGGATTTGTTTTAAGAACTGGTAGTGCAAGTAATACAACCAATGAACAAGTTATTGTAGTAGATAGCAATGTGGAATATCAATACCTTGATAGAGAATATTTTAAAACCAATATTGCCGGTTTAACACCAAATACAAAATATTTTTACACTTGTTATACAGAAAATGGTACGTACAAAAAGGATGATTGGGAAGAATTTACCACATCAGAAAATCCATGTACCCAGGCACAAGATGACTATATAAGTATTAATGGAACCTGGCAAAATGTTTCTCCTGAAATAGAGACTAGTCCTATATGCTGTTCTGATGGAAATTTTGGAATCAGATTCGGTTCATGGCCTAATATTTATGAAGTAAACTTTAATGAATTAAACGACGGTTATCCACGCACCGGACAATTTTTTGGTGTTGATTATGAATTTGATATTTCAGACTATAATAAAGAAGTTGTAAAGTCTTCCAATCAAGTATTAATTGGAAGTAGCTCTACACCAGCTACAAAATTATTTGTGAATAATGATGGTACAACTCTGACAGTTATTTTTTGTAATACAACATTAAGAGATGGTACTGTTTTAAACGGAAAAGTTTCAGTTGCACTTCCTTAAAGATACTTTCCTAAAAACTATGTAGGTTAAAAAAATAATGGGGTTCAATTTGAATTAAAAAGTCAAACTCCGTTATTTTTTTAACCTACACAGTTTATTATATAGTATCCATTTTGCACTTTTTTTGTTTTTTATTCTTCAGCTAAAGCATTCCATCCTCTCGCTTTCAATGGAATTCTCGTATTCGCTCTCGTAACTAAATGTATCCCTTCGCTTTCCTGAGTCATATGACCAATAATTGAAAAGTTAGGATTTCCTTTAATCTTATCAAAATCATCCATGGCAATGGTAAATAGCAATTCGTAATCTTCACCACCATTAATTGCCACTGTTGTACTATCGATATTAAATTCTTCACACACCGAAATAAACTGCGGATCCAAAGGTAACTTGTCTTCATATAAATTACAGCCCACACCCGATTGTTTGCACAAATGCATAATCTCTGAAGATAATCCATCTGAAATATCAATCATGGATGTTGGTTTGATTTCCAAAGCGTACAATAAAGTGCGAACGTCTTTTCGAGCTTCTGGTTTCAATTGTCGTTCAATCAAATAGGTGTAAGCATCTAAATCTGGTTGCGAATTCGGGTTCACTTGAAATACTTGTTTCTCACGTTCTAAAACTTGCAATCCCATATACGCCGCACCTAAATCTCCGGTTACGACTAATAAATCGGTTTGTTTTGCACCGTTTCTGTAGGTGATTTCATTTTCATCAGCTTCACCAATCGCGGTAATTGAAATGATCAGTCCTTTTTGTGATGAGGTCGTGTCACCACCAATAACATCTACTTTATATTCATTGGCTGCCAAAGTAATCCCGGCAAACAATTCTTCCAGCGCTTCCAGCGGGAAACGATTCGAAACCGCAATCGAAACCGTAATCTGAGTCGCTTTGGCATTCATTGCATAAATATCAGAAACATTCGCCACGACGGCTTTGTATCCTAAATGTTTCAATGGCATGTATGCCAAATCAAAATGCACGCCTTCAATCAGCAAATCTGTCGAAACCACTACTTTCTTATCCTTAAAATCTAAAATAGCCGCATCATCACCAATACCTTTCAAAGTTGATTCCTGCGTGATTTCAAAATGCTTGGTCAAGTGGTCTATCAAACCAAATTCGCCTAGTTGTGCTATGCTTGTTCTTTGTGGAGTTTTATCTTCTATCATAGTCATTGCGAGGAACGAAGCAATCTCTTCGTTCACTATATATTTATATTACTAAGTTGCAAAGGTACAAAGTTTTTTAGCCACAGATTACACAGATTTTTACAGATTTTTTTGTGTGGCTTTGTGGTTTCTTCGGGCGTTTTGTGAAATAATTTTAAAATAAAAAATCCTACTGACAAACTGTTGTCACCAACCGCTTCTAATTTTGAACTATTAATAACAATAAAACAAACAAAATGGACACATTATCAGTACCTCAAGTCATCAGTTCTCAGGATTTATTAAGACACTGGCAAGGACACCGCTTCTTAACACGCCGCGTAATTGAACTTTTTCCGGAAAAAGATTTCTTCGAATTTTCTGTAGGCGGAATGAGAACTTTCGCAAAACTAACAGACGAGCTTTTAGCCATTGCTTCACCAGCTTTAAAAGGAATCGTCAACCGTGAAGTATTGCCTTTCACAGAAAAAGAAACCGAAGCCCTAACTACAAAAGCACAATATCTGGAAAAATGGGATCAGGCAACCAAAGAAATCAACGAGAACTGGGAGAAATTATCTGTAGAAGATTTTAATGAAACCTTTAATCTTTTCGGGCAATACGAATTCCCAATCATTCAGAACATTCTTTATTTTATTGATAACGAAGTACATCACCGCGGGCAAGGATACGTATACCTGCGTGCGTTAGGCATTGCACCACCTCTCTTCTGGGAAAGAGAATAAGTTGCATAGTAAAATCCTGAAAATGACGTACTCGTTTTCAGGATTTTTCTTTTTACAGCAGTCTGCTTTTGTTTAGTTCCAGCAATTCCAACACACGTTCTTTGAGTCTTTCGGGCTCTATGATGGTACAGCAATCGCCAAACATCAGATACCAACGCGGGAAGCCTTCTTCAATATCCGGACACATAAAAGTCATTTCCATCTGATCTCCCACTTCCTTTTCCGATACGAATCCATGGTATTTTCGCTCCCAGGTAAGATATCGCGCTTCTTTTTTATTCATTAAGATGCGGACTTTCGTAGTCATTTTCTTCTTATTCTGACTCAAATAGGTTTCCAAAGGTTTGTGTTCTAACGAAAAAGGATGTTCTGTTTTTTTAATCTCCTGAATGCGGTCGGTTCTAAACTGTCGATAATCTTTGCGCAAATGACAGTACCCAAACACATACCAAAAATTATGATCGTGAAAAACACCCACAGGTTCAATGGTTCTTTCCACGACTGCTTCTGAATCAAAAGCCTGATAAAAAAGAAGGACCTGTTTTTTTTCGGCAATGCTTTCAAAGAGAATATTTAAGGCATTGGGCGATTTCTCATTAAATAATTTCTGTGAGGGCTGTATCAGTATTTTCGATTCAATTTCTGAAATCCAATCCTTATCCGAACTTTTAAGCACCGATTTGAGTTTGTACATCGCCGAAGCATAATGATTGCCTAATGCAGTATCGGTAAATTTCTGCATCAGTTTTTCCGCAGCGATAAAACTCCCGGCTTCTTCGCGGGTAAACATCACGGGAGGCAAACGATAACCGTCTACTAAAGCATAACCAACGCCCGCTTCACTATAAATAGGCACGCCCGATGCTTCCAGTGTACGGATATCACGATAAATAGTCCGCAAACTGACATCGAAACGATCCGCCAGTTCCTGTGCTTTTACAATCTTTTTCGATTGCAGCTGAATTAGAATAGCAATAATACGGTCAAAACGTTTCGGAGAATCATCCATCATAAAGAGTGCAACTTTTTTTTCAAAGATACAGTTTTGGAAGAATTGATTAAATGTATAAATGCAAAAAACACATTGTTAATCATTGTTCTAATTTAGAAGTAATAAAAATGCAAAGTATTTTAAGCTTCAAAGCTTTAGAGATTTTAGAACTGTAATTTTCACTAAATTTAGTAACTCTTGAAATTAAATCTAAAAAATGAAAGTATTTGATATTGTTACTTTAACCGTAAACCCTTCTCTTGACAAAAGCGCGATATTTTCAGGATTGATTCCGGAGCAAAAAATCAGATGCGAAACACCTCATTATGATGCGGGTGGTGGTGGAATTAATGTTTCCAAAGCAATCAGTCGTTTGGGCGGATCTTCGTTGTGCGTTTTTACTTCTGGTGGATCTGCAGGAACAATGTTAAAAGAAATTCTGCAACGAGAGATTATAGATTTAAAAATAATTCCAATAAAAAACTGGACGAGAGAAAACTTTATTTGTTTTGACAAAATTACCAATGCGCAATATCGTTTTGGTTTTCCTGGATCTGAAATCTCAGAAACAGAACAACAAACAATTCTTGATAAGGTAAAAGAATTAAAGTGCAACTATTTAGTGATTAGTGGCAGTTTAAACAAAAATTTATCAATAAATTTCTACCAACGAATTGTAGAAATAGCGAAGCAAAATGGCTCCAAAGTTATTGTTGATACTTCAGGAGAACCTTTGCGAAGGGTTTTAAAAGCAGGAGTCTATTTAGTAAAACCAAATATTGGAGAATTGGCAAAACTAATTGGCACTCCAAAATTAAAATTAAAGGAAGTTGAAGTTGCTGAAAAAAAAACTAATTAAAAACGGAAATGCCGAAATTGTTGTGGTTTCTCTTGGTTCAAAAGGAGCTGTTTTGGTCACAAAAGATGAAATAGAATTTGTTTCAGCGCCTAATGTGGTTAGAAAAAGCACTGTTGGTGCTGGTGATAGTATGGTTGGTGCCTTGGTATGGGCTTTGTCACAAAACAAAAGCTTAAAAGAAGTCATTAGATGGGGTGTTTCTTGTGGTTCAGCAGCAACGATGAATGAAGGAACTCAGCTTTTTAAATTGAAAGACGCGAAAAAGTTGTTTAAACAGTTGAAGGAAAAGTAAAAGCCCGACAACTTTCGTCATCGGGCTTTATCTGTATGTCAAAAAAAGATAATTCTAAACATAAGATCACGATTAAACGCGTCTAATTTTTTATTATTTTTCTTGATGTTGAATGATTTTCATTTGAAACTTTTACGGTATAAATTCCATTAGATAGTGATGATATATCTACTTGATTTATATTTTCAGCCTTTAATTCAAAAATTTTCCGTCCACTTATTTCATAAATGTTAATTTCTTTTATTGATTCAATTGCTTTAAAATTCAGCAAACTATTGGTTGGATTTGGGTAAATTTCAAAATCTGAAAACGAAAAACTATCGGTGCTCAAAGCATTAGTAGATATTTTAGTCATCCAAAATCCTCTGTTAGCACTGTTAATACAATCATAATCATTTCTGGCGGCATAGCCTACAAAGACATAATCAGTATTATTTATCTGAATAACATCATTAAAATAATCCCAGCTGGTGCTGCCAGCCGTTTTTTGCCATTCTAAAGTACCTGCGCTGTTTATTTTAACTGCCCATGCATTTTCATAACTATTGCTTGAGCCTAAATTGACAGTTACTTGGGTATCTGTTGAATAAGAAGAACCTGCCAGAATATAACCTCCGTCCAGTGTTTGTTTTATCGAATTTGCTTTATCAAAATCAGTTCCGCCGTAAGCCTTTCTCCATTGTAAGTTTCCATTGGAATCAAGTTTCATCGCCCACATTTCTGTTTTGCCATAAGTAGTGTAACCACTGCCTACAACAATATATCCATTGTCTGATGTTTTAATCATTTTGGTTGGTGTGCTAAAACTATTAGGAAGATTAGCAACGGTTGCACCAAAACATTTAGACCAAACTATATTGCCTAAACTATTTGATTTAACAATCCAAAATGCAGAGTCGCACGATAATGTAGAACTTCTACAAGTTATTTGGCCAGTTTGAGAAAAAGATTCCCCAGCAACAACATAAGTGCCGTCAGAATTTGTAACGGTAGCGTACCCAAAATCATTATCGGGGCCGCCATATTTTTTATTAACTATTATATTACCACTATTGTCGAGTTTTATAGTCCAGTAATCAGCACCTCCAAAGCCAGAACCAACATTTCCATCTACTGAACGAGAAAACCCATTTACGACATATTCTCCATTTATAGCTTCACTAATACTAAAGGCACGATCCTCTAGAGTACCTCCGTATTTCTTTTCCCATACCAAATTTCCTAAATTATTAATTTTAACTATCCAATAATCAACCGAGTTGCCACTAACAGATGCAGAACCAACAAAAATGTATCCTCCATCACTTGTCTGTTTAATGTCTTTAATTTGTTCATAAGCTGTAGTGCCATAACAATTAGCCCATTCTAATCCAAAGGAAGAATTCAATTTAACCACAAAACCATCATGGCTTCCATGATAATTTGACGCTTCAGGAGGAGCGTTTTCTGCAAAACCTGCTATGATATAGCCTCCATCAGAAGTTTTTTGTATCGATTTTGCGTCACCTCTGTTTCCTCCAAAATATTTACTCCAAACCATATTTGGCGTTTGTGAATAGGATAAGGTACTCGTAATAAGGAGTAATAGTAAAGTTTTAATTACATTCATTGTTATAGGTTGTGTTTCTTCTTTTGTAAAATAAAGAGCTTGGATAAAGATTAATCATTCAATTTCAATACCGCCATAAACGCTTCCTGTGGAATCTCCACATTTCCTACCTGACGCATACGTTTCTTTCCTTTTTTCTGTTTTTCCAAAAGTTTACGCTTACGGGAAATATCCCCTCCGTAACATTTGGCGGTAACGTCTTTACGTAACGCTTTAATGGTTTCACGCGCAATGATTTTAGCACCAATCGCCGCTTGGATCGGAATGTCAAATTGCTGACGTGGGATTAATTCCTTCAGCTTTTCGCACATTTTTTTACCAATGTTATACGCGTTGTCTTCGTGAATCAATGCTGATAAAGCATCTACCGAAGTAGCGTTTAACAATACATCCAGCTTCACTAATTTCGACGTACGCATTCCAATAGGAGAGTAGTCAAAAGAAGCATATCCTTTAGAAACTGTTTTAAGACGATCGTAAAAATCGAATACAATTTCCGCTAATGGCATGTCAAAATTCAATTCCACACGCTCAGTAGTCAAATACGTTTGGTTGGTAATCAATCCTCGTTTTTCAATACACAAACTCATCACATTCCCTACGAAATCTGATTTGGTAATGATAGTTGCTTTAATATAAGGTTCTTCTACACGGTCTAATTTCGATGGTTCCGGCAAATCGGTTGGATTGTTTACAATCATGCCCACTTCCGGTTCTTTTTTGGTATATGCCAAATACGAAACGTTAGGTACTGTGGTAATTACCGTCATGTTAAACTCACGCTCTAAACGCTCTTGGATAATTTCCATGTGCAACATTCCTAAGAATCCACATCGGAAACCAAATCCTAATGCCGCCGAACTTTCTGCAGTAAAGACCAACGAAGCATCGTTCAATTGCAATTTCTCCATCGAGTTACGCAATTCTTCATAATCTTCAGTATCTACCGGATAAATCCCTGCAAATACCATTGGTTTTACATCCTCAAAACCAGTAATCATATTGGTTGTTGGTGTTTTTGCATCGGTTAGCGTATCACCTACTTTTACTTCTTTTGCTTCTTTAATTCCAGAGATTAAATAACCTACATCTCCAGCAGAAATGACTTGTTTAGGAACCTGATTTAATTTCAATGTTCCAATTTCATCGGCAAAATATTCATTGCCAGTTGCCATGAATTTGATCTTTTGTCCTTTTTTGATTTGTCCGTTTTTCACACGGAAAATAACCTCAATTCCACGAAATGGATTGTATACCGAGTCGAAAATCAAAGCTTGTAATGGTTCTTCTGGATCTCCTTTTGGCGCAGGAATTTTTTCAATAATCGCCGCCAAAATATTCTCCACACCAAAACCGGTTTTCCCCGAAGCGTGAATAATATCTTCCAACTTACAGCCCAATAAATCGATAATATCGTCACTAACCTCTTCTGGGTTGGCGCTTGGTAAGTCTACTTTATTCAAAACTGGAATAATTTCCAAGTCATTTTCTAAAGCCAAATATAAGTTCGAAATCGTTTGTGCCTGAATGCTTTGTGCAGCATCTACAATCAAAAGTGCTCCTTCACAAGCCGCAATCGAACGCGAAACTTCATAAGAGAAATCCACGTGACCCGGTGTGTCAATTAGATTCAGAATGTATTGCTCGCCTTTATATGTATACTCCATCTGAATTGCGTGACTCTTAATGGTAATCCCGCGCTCACGCTCCAAGTCCATATTGTCAAGCAACTGTGCTTTTTCTTCACGCGCCGTAACGGTTTGTGTAGCGCCAAGCAAACGGTCTGCCAACGTACTTTTCCCGTGGTCAATATGTGCAATAATGCAAAAATTTCTAATATGTTTCATCTTCGTTTCTCTATCTTTTTTATAATGGCGTGACCCCGTTTGTGTAAAATTTTGTTCATTCCTCACTTCATTTTACTACAACGGGAGTCGGGCTTTCGGTTATATCTTTTGTTTGCTGCGCCTGTTCGCTATCGCTCGAGTCACTGCATACACAAAAGGATACCACCTCTATCCCTCACGCGAATAATCAGCATTCGTCTTTATCCCCTTAAAGGTAAGGATTTAATCGGCAAAGATAGTTTTTTAGTTGTTAAGTTGAAAGCAGAATTTTTACCTTCTATTTTCCTAGAATTATCTTCTGAAAAAGGCTTTTAAATTGCTGATTTATACTTTAAAATTAAGTTTAAATAATCCAATTAGGCTTCTTCCAGTGTATTTTGGTATATTTATTGAAAAGAAATTATCCCTATGAAAAAAGCAATGGCAATCATAATGATTGGTTTTATATGTTCACTTGCTGTGGTTTCCTGCAAGAAAAAAGACAATAATAGTACCGGAATCAATACTGAAGATGATGGAACTCGTTTTGATGATACAAAAATGGACGAATTTTTTGCAAAATATCCGGACTTTAAAGTATATGAATCTGAAATAAAAGAATTGTATAAGAAACGCGATTACCATTACATCTGGTTCGATAAAGGTGGTGTTGTCGAATTCGCCGAATCCATTTTCAATCAGGTAAACCAAATCAGATCCGAAGGGGTTACAGCACAACTGCCTTATAAAACACAGATTGACAATATTTTTTATGAAGACAAACACAGAAAGCCGGATGTAAATGTGGAGTTATTGGTTTCGTCCATGTATTTTTTCTATGTAAAAAATGTATATCAGGGTTTAGATACAAAAGAAAGCAAAGAAACCGGCTGGTATTTGCCACGTGAAAAAGTTTCTTATGTGGCGTATTTAGACACTTTGATGAAAGACCCGAAACTTTTAAAAAAGGAAGGATCAGACAAAATTCCATTGTATTACAGCCTGAAAAAAGCCTTGTATAAATACCGTGAGATTAAAGGAAAAGGAGGTTGGGGAACCATTGAAATGGACACTGCCGTAAAAGCATTAAAGCCTGGTGATGTTTCAAAAACCATCGCACAGGTAAGAAAAAGGCTTTTCATCTCCGGCGATCTGAGTAAAAATTCCGAAAGCAATGTCTTTGATAAAGAATTAGGTAAAGAGATTCTGGCTTACAAAAAAAGAAATAATCATACTGCTGACAAACTGATAACACAAGCTTTAGTTAAAGATCTGAACATTTCGGTGGAAGAAAGAATTAAAACCATTATCGTAAATATGGAACGCTGCCGATGGATTTCTCCTGATTTAATTAGAAAAGGCGAGTACATTGCTGTAAATATCCCTTCTTTCAGAGCTATATATATCAAAAACGGAAAATTAAGACTCGAATCGAATGTGGTTGTGGGGAAGGAATTAAATGAAACCATTGTTTTCAGTGGGAAGATGAGTTATCTGGTTTTTAGTCCCTATTGGAATGTCCCAACAAGCATCATCAAAAATGAGGTCAAACCGGGAATAGAAAAGGATAAAGATTATCTTGAAAAACACAACATGGAATGGAACAATGGAGCTGTTCGCCAAAAACCTGGGCCAAAAAACTCACTCGGCCTAGTTAAATTTATGTTTCCAAACTCCAACAATATTTACCTTCACGATACGCCTTCAAAGGGGCTATTTAATAAAGAGAGCCGCGCTTTAAGTCATGGTTGTGTCCGTGTAGAAAAGGCAAAAGAACTGGCCAATGCCATCTTGGAAGATGATAAAAACTGGACTCCTGAAAAAATTGACGAAGCCATGAACGGCGGTAAAGAAATTACATATCCACTAAAGAAAAAAATCCCAGTGTATATTGCCTATTTTACAGCTCTGGTAGATGATAACGGGAATGTGCGTTTCTTCGAAGATGTGTATAAGCGCGATAGCAGATTGGCAGATCTTTTGTATAAATAAAAGCATTAGTAATGTATCTATTAACTTGAAAAACAGAATTTTATCTTTCGTTCGATGGTATAAATAGTTGGATTAAATCAAAATTTTCTACCTTTGCAAAAAATTAAAGGGGATGAAAAACAAAATTATACTTACAGCAATCGTATTTATTTCAAGTTTAAATATAATTGCTCAGCAATCTTTGTCACCTGAAATCACATATAATGTTAGCAATCCTTACAAAGAATTTAATGCAAATGAAAATTTCAGATACTACTTTAATAAAGGAAATGAGGTAATGTCTTTTAAAATTAGTGACAATGACGTTGTTTTAATTCAAAAATTTAATTCTGATAAACCTGAATTTATAAAAGCTACGAAATACGAAAAGTTATTTCCTAAAGGAATTGATTTTGATGGGGTCTATGAAATTGGTACAAAATATTATTTATTTTATGCAGTTTGGGATTTAAATAGAAATAAAAAAGAACAATTATTTGCTCAAGAAATTGACTTTGAAAAAGGTGAAATTAAAGGTGATGCAAAGTCAATTATAAATTCTGATGCAAAGATTATGGGAGAATATTATTATATGTACAATGCAGTTAATAAATTTAAATTTATTAACTCATTCGATAAATCTCTTTTGCAAGTGAAATATAAAAAAATGGTTGAAAATATCATGAGTACTGATAATTTTGAAACTATTGTTTTTAATAATTTTGATGAGGAATTAAATTTAAAAAGCACTCAAGAAATTACATTTCCTTATACTCAAAAGCAAATGGATGATTTGGACTATAAATTTGACAATAAAGGAAATTTATACATTATTTCAAAAATATACAATGATGGTAGCGGTAAGAAAAAGACGAAGGATTCAAATACTGCTAATTATCATTTTGAATTGTTTACAATTCCTTCAGGTACAAGCAAAATAAATATTACAAAATTTGATAATAAAGGTAAATTCATTGATAAACTCATTCTAACCGAAACAAAAAATAATTATTTCATTTGTGCTGGATACTATATGAATAATTTAGAGACGTTTTCAGAGGATGAATTTAATGGAGTATTTAGTTTTAAATTTAAAGAAGATGGCCAAATTTATGATCAACTATTTCAAAATTTTAGTCTAGACATAATAAATCAGAATGAATCTGAAAGTAAGATTTCAAAAAACAAGAAAAAAAAGATTGCTTTTGTTGAAAATTTAATGATAAAAGAATTAGTTCCTACAAATGATGAAGGTTTTTTAATCATTGGAGAACAAGATGTTGAAGAAATTGGTGATAAATATTCACATCATTACTATAAAGATATTTATGTGTCAAAAATCAATTATGATAATAAATGTTTATGGACAAAAAAAATACCAAAGGCACAAGTTACTGGTGGTGGAAATTTAGGTTTGTCTTTTAAAGCATTTACTTTTAACAATAAATCGCATTTCTTTATTTTAGATCACATCAAAAACGTCAACTTAACAAATCAGGAGCCCGAAGAATTTAAAAAATTTGGAGATGGATACATTCTAGATGTTGAAGTTTCACATATAGATGGAACTCTAACTAGAAAGCCGATGTTCAAAATCTCGGATTTTAACAAACACGGTATTCATATTTTTTCCCCAGAAAGAATTATAAAAATAAATGAAAATTCTTTACTGATGGAAGCATACAAAAAAGATAAAGAAGATTTCTTAATTAAAATTAATTTAAATTAATTTCATGCCCAAAATTGGTAACATAGAACTACCCGATTTTCCTTTACTTCTTGCTCCTATGGAGGACGTGAGTGACCCGCCATTTCGTCGTTTGTGCAAATTACACGGCGCCGATTTGATGTACTCGGAATTTATTTCTTCAGAAGGGTTAATTCGTGATGCGATTAAGAGCCGTCAAAAACTCGATATTTTCGATTACGAGCGTCCGGTAGGTATTCAGATTTTTGGTGGAGACGAAGAAGCGATGGCGATGTCAGCGAAGATAGTGGATGCTGTTCATCCTGATTTGGTCGACATTAATTTTGGTTGTCCGGTTAAGAAAGTAGTCTGCAAAGGAGCAGGTGCTGGTGTTTTGAAAGATGTCGATTTGATGGTGCGATTGACCAAAGCGGTAATCAGAAGTACTAATTTACCGGTAACGGTAAAAACCCGTTTGGGTTGGGACGAAAGTTCTATCAATATTGATGAGGTAGCAGAGCGTTTGCAGGACATTGGAGTGCAAGCATTAACCGTTCACGCGAGAACTCGTGCGCAAATGTATAAAGGACATTCAGATTGGACACATATCGAAAGAATAAAAAATAACCCTCGAATTACCATGCCTATTTTCGGAAATGGTGATATTGACTCTCCGGAAAAAGCATTGGAATACAAAAATCGCTTTGGTCTCGATGGTATGATGATTGGTCGTGCAGCCATTGGTTATCCTTGGATTTTTAACGAAATCAAGCATTACTTTAAAACAGGCGAACATTTGCCAGCACCAACAGTTTCAGATAGGGTGGAAGCTGCTAGAAATCACCTGACCTGGTCAATGGACTGGAAAGGCGAACGCGTGGGAATTGTAGAAATGCGACGCCATTATACCAATTATTTTAAAGGAATTCATTCGTTTAAAGAACACAAACAAAAATTAGTTACGCTAGATGATCCTCAAGCGTTGTTTGATGTTTTGAAAGAAGTCGAACAAATATATTCAGATTATCAGTTTGCTTAAAAATAAAAAGGCTCAACAACAGTTGAGCCTTTTCTTTTATACTATAATACGTTTCCACTTTCCTTTTTTGTACAAGGCGATACTGGCTAATGTAATTGCCGTTTCTGCAATGGGTACTGCCATAAAAACCCCGGTTGGTCCCATTTTATAGTATTTGGCTAACAAATACGCCAAAGGTATCTGGAACAACCAAAATCCAAAGAAATTAATTAATGTTGGTGTCCAGGTATCACCGGCTCCGTTAAAAGTATTAATTAATACCATTCCTATTCCGTAGAAAATATAACCCAAACTCATGGTTTGTAATGCTTCAACAGCAATGGTTTTTATTTCATAATCATTAGTAAAAAAGGAAATCACATAAGGGGCAAAAAGCAAGGTGATTATCATAATGGTCGCCATAAAGATAACATTGTATTTTGCGGTTGTAAAAACTGATTTTTCTGCGCGTTCAATCTGTTTTGCACCTAAATTCTGTCCCACTAAAGTTGCTGCAGCATTGCTCAAACCCCAGGCAGGAAGTATGAAAAACATCATGATTCGCAAGGCAGTTTGGTATCCTGCTGAACCGTGATCACCTCCTGTTGTGGCTACCAATTGCGCCAAGAAAATCCAACTGCACGAAGCAATGACAAATTGCAATACTCCTGGAGCGGCAATTTTAACCAAAGCCTTAATTTGCTCAAAATCTGGGATAAAATAGGAAGGAATAATTTTTAAGATTCCTCTACCATTAAATAAATGATAGACTTGATACAAAACACCAATGCTTCTTCCAGTAGTAGTAGCTATGGCCGCTCCAACCAAACCAAAAGCAGGAATGGGTCCTAATCCGTTAATTAAAATCGGGCATAAAATAATGTTGCAAATATTGGCCAACCAAAGGCTTTTCATGGCAATGGCAGCATTTCCGGCACCACGGAAGATTCCGTTGATCAGGAACAACAGCATGATGCATAAGCTTCCGCCCATCATGATTCGGGTGAAATTAACACCATAAGCTGCGGACTCTTCGGAAGCTCCCATAAGCAACAGTATGTCTTTGGCATAAATAAACCCAAAGATGCTAATTGCGGTATTAATGACAAAAGCAATAATGATGGCCTGCATTCCTGCTTTTGCGGCTGCAACTGGATCTTTTTCTCCAATTCGACGTGCTACTACGGCTGTTGCGGCCATACTGATTCCAATGGCTAATGAATAAATAATGGTAATTACCGATTCGGTTAAGCCTACAGTTTGAATGGCATAACTGCTTTGTTCTAGGTGGCCTACAAAATATAAATCAACCAACGCAAAAACGGATTCCATCATCATCTCTAAAACCATGGGAATGGCTAATAGGATAACGGCTTTTTTGATGCTTCCTTTGGTATAATCGAAAGATTCATCACCTTTAATGGCTGTTTTTAGTGTGGAAAAAATTCGGGAAAATAAACTTTTTGATATTGTTATTTCTGTCATGATAAATTAGGATAAATAATAAAATTGGTCCAGACCTAATTGGCTGAACTTGTGAGTAAATCGAGATGCCCTAATTATTTGAATAAATAAAGTAAGGACTAGACAGAAACTATCATAGACATTCAGATTTGTTGAAGCAAATATAAATATTATTTATAATTTAGAACGAATCTAATTTAATAATTTTTTACTGACACGACTGCTTGCAATTAATGAAGCAAGGAAGCCTAAGATAAAAATGGTAGTTAAAACAATAAATATGTTTTGAAAGCTAAACACAACAGGATAGGCAAGGGATTCGGTGATCATAATGACTTTATAATGCTGTTGAATTAGAATAATTATGATTCCTAAAGCAACGCCAAAAATTCCACCCATAACAGTTAATATGGTGCCTTGAAATAAGAATATTTTTTTAATGTCGTTTATTGGTGTTCCTAAGTTGAATAAAGTTTTTAGGTTGTCTTGCTTGTCTAAAATCATCATGATTATTGCACCAGCGAGAGTGAACAAAATGAGGACAATGACAAGAGTGCAAATTAAATACAGTACCGTATTTTCGGTATTGAGCATTTTATGTAAACTGTCATTCAGTTGCGCTCTGTTTTTTATGATTACTTTGTTGTTAAAAATAGTATTTAGGGTTTTAACAGTTTCAACTTCATTAGCTAACGAATCTAGTTTTATTTCGATTCCTGTAATTTGATTGGGTTTGAATTCTAATAATTCTTGTGTCAATTCTAAATCGGCAAAAACATATTTAGAATCTAATTCGTCATTGACAGCGTAAATTCCAATAGGAACTAAGTTGGATTTGTTAAAAGCTGATTCGGGATTTGAAATGGCTCCTTTTCCCGGTTTTGGAACATATATTTCAAAAGCATTATTCATGTCAAATAATCCTAGTGACAGCTTTTGAGAGATACCATTTCCAACGACAACTTGAGGGGTTTTTGGCGAAAGCCATTCTCCTTGGTATATTTTCTTTTCAACTTTATTGACTAAGCTGAACTGACTGTCTACCCCTTTTATTTCGGCAACTTGTTCTTTGCCTTTATAAGCGAAGAGCACTTTTTCTTCAATAATTTTACTGTAAAAAGCAAGTTCGGGAATGTTTTTTATTTGCTGTTTTTGTTCTTCTGAAATGAAGAAAGACTTTCCTGTTTTTGGGGTAATTTTTAAATCGGGATCAAAATCGTTGCTAAAAGACAAGCTAAATTCTCTTAATCCACTAAAAATAGACATGAAGACAAATAATACTATTGCGCCTACAATAACTCCAACAGAGGCAATTTTAGTAATAATATTAATAGCATTATTACTGCTTTTACTAAAGAGATAACGTTTGGTTATGTAAAGCGAAAAATTCAAAGATTAGAATTTTTTTCTACGTTCCAGTAAATCTCTATTTTCTATTGGATTCTCTTTACCGGCAAGTGCATTGTCAATTTTTTCGATATAATCTAAACTGTCATCAATATAAAAAGACAAGTTGGGTACTTTACGCAATTGTAATTTAACACGTTGCGATAAATCGTGCTTGATTAGAGCAGTGTTAGACTTTACTGCTTCCAAAATTTCTGGCGCTTTGTCCTGCGGAAAAACACTCAAATAAACTCTAGCCACACCTAAATCAGTCGTTACACTAACTTTAGATACTGAAATTACAAGATTGGTAATTCCGTTTTTACGGATTTCTCCTTGTAAAATATCTACCAAGTCTTTTTGTAGCACACCACCTATTTTTTTCTGTCTATTCGTTTCCATAGTGCAAAAATACGATTTTTAAATTTTAAAGTATTTATCTTTGTGTAAATATTAAGATGGAATGAGAAAAATAGAACATATAGGAATTGCTGTTAAGGATTTAGAAGTGTCTAATTTGCTTTTTGAAAAATTGTTTGGCGCTCCAGCCTACAAACAAGAAGAGGTAGAAAGTGAAGGCGTAAAAACCTCGTTTTTCATGAATGGGCCCAACAAAATAGAATTACTTGAAGCAACAAATCCCGAAAGTCCTATTGCTAAGTTTATTGAGAAAAAAGGTGAAGGGATTCATCATATTGCTTTTGATGTGGCCGATATTGTTTCAGAAATTGCTCGTTTGCAAAAAGAAGGATTTGTGGTTTTGAATGAAATTCCTAAAAAAGGAGCTGATAATAAATTAGTTGCCTTTTTGCATCCCAAAGGCACAAATGGTGTCTTGATCGAATTGTGTCAAGAAATACAAGATTAATTTTGAGAATAGTAAAATATATAGTAATATTGCACTCTCTAAACCGGTCCTATAGCTCAGCTGGTTAGAGCACCTGACTCATAATCAGGTGGTCCCTGGTTCGAGCCCAGGTGGGACCACATTAGTTTAGTAAAGCCTTTCAAGTAATTGAAAGGCTTTTTTATTGGGATGAGTTAAGAAATAGTTTATTTATGGACACGGATTGCAAATCCGCGCTATCGGATCGAGAAGCCTTATAAACATTGCGTTTGTAAGACTTTCTTGTTTTTAGGGGACAAATGAGGGGGCGAATTATGATTAAAATAAATATAATTATCTTGTAAAAAGAAAAGGCCATCATATATGATGGCCTTTTCTTTTTACTACAACAAATCTTTAGCAAGCGTATAATTGTGAGTATATACTTATATAATCCTTTAATTTGCTAAAAGTATTGGCATTAGTTTTAATTTTAATATTGTTTTTAAATAATTCTATTCCATAATCATTTATATATCTTCCAAAAGAAGAATTTAAAAAAGAAGTAGATAAAATAAAACTTCCATGAATGTTTATTACAACTTGACCACTAACAGCATTCTTAATTAAGAAATTGTATAAAACATCTCCATCATAGTTACTTGATGTATCTGCCGTAATAGATTGTAAATCAACGTCTGTGTAAGTTCTCATAAAGCAAAAGTAAATAATTATTATTCATAAAAACTAATTAAAATCATAAATTTTATCGTCATCGTCAAAATTTTCAAAACAACGTGTGTCAATATCAAGCGTAATTAGTGTGCCTTCAAAGGGAAATCTTAACTCTTTTAATATAGGATTTTCACCGCTTTTCTTTATGTAGCTCCCGTTGTTTGAGAAAATTGATATATCTCCATTAGTATTCTCAGAAAAATCTAAAACATTCCTTAATCCTAAGCCTGCATTTTGAGGTATTGATTTGGAAGAGACACCTGCTTCTAATGATTTTTGAATTGTATAACTATCTGGAGAATAAGGTTCATTATTCTGGCTCTTTCTGTAATTATTGATAGAAGTTGGTATTCCTTCTCCAAAATCACAAACTGAAAAAAGACATTCTGTGCATGTTCGGAAAATACTGCGTAAGAACATAACCATCAACTATGGACTTCGAATGATTAAATACATTATTAAATATTTCAACTAAAGTTGAAGAAAATGGCTGTAAATCTAAATGTTGGAAAAATTGTCTTTTATAAAATAGCTGGGCTTGCTGACCATAGGTCTCAATCATATTACTAGATATATGCCATAAACATAAGGTTGTAATATTTTTAGAATTTGTGTACGCATCTCTGTCAAATCCATCATTCCAATATTCTTTAAATCTAATATTATCCAAATGAGTGTTTAGATCTCTAGTTCCATTAATATATGAAAAAATCACGCTTTTTCGCTTATGAATTTCTTCTATTAAACACGCAAGCATAGTAAGGCTTCCCGTGTTTAAGAAGCTACATTTATTAAAATCCAATATAACCTTATCTATTTGAGCGTAGTCGAGATTTTTAGCATTTCTTATAAAATTAATCCAAGAAAATCTTTCGTTAGTATTCGGAATAATAAGTTTTAATTCTTTCATTTAAATTTGTTTCAAGTCAAATATATAAAACTTTATTTTAGTTTATTGTTTTCGATATCTGGAATAATCTTTATGTGTAATAGAAAATTGGGTAGTAATGTCTATAGTTAGATATCCAAATCGAGATAATCTAAATAATTCATCAAAAGTACTTCTGTTGTGAATTAAGTTTGCTATAAAAATCTCCAGTATGGTATCTTTTTCATTAGTTGAATTTTTCATTGCAAGTTTTATAGTGCTTGGAAGATTTTGGAATTCTGTTTTGTTGTTTTTAAATTAGATAATTTCTACTTTATTTTATCGTCTAATCGTTTAAAATTTTAGAGTTTGTCTGTTTAAGTTAAGAAATAATTTAAATAAACATCTTTTATGTCTTTTTTTTAAAATAAATTTGTTGTGTCGATTTTTTCTACTAATATTGTAGTGAAAGCTGATTTATAGAATTTTATAAAATAGTTTTGTAAAAGTTTTGTTAAAAAGATTTTTTTTATATTTTTACGCCCTATGAAAATTGCTCCAAAAAATATTAATTTAGCCTTGATAAGCACATTGGTTTCCATTGCTTCTTATTCGGCACCTCCAGGAGGCGGTCCGCCACCTCCAACACCACCACCACCACCAGGATTACCTATTGATGGAGGTATAATGATATTGTTAATTATAGCAATAGTGTATGGTGCATACATATATAGTAATAAACTCAAGGGTTTCTACTCTAAATAATATTAATAAAAAAATCCAGCTAAACAGCTGGATTTTTTTATTAATATAACTCCTTCAATATTTTATTTCTTTCCTGAAGATTCAAGATTTCTTTCGATGGTGTGTCCCGGTCTTGACCATTTTGGTTTTTCTCCTAAAGATTGGTATTGAGAATCCTTAGCTTCAACTGTTGTTGGTTGCGAAACTTTTGTAAATGGTTTTTGAGGTTGTAATCCTAGCATTTCAAACATTTTCATGTCTTCATTTACATCAGGATTAGGTGTTGTAAGTAATTTGTCGCCAGCAAAAATTGAATTTGCACCAGCGAAAAAGCACATAGCCTGACCTTCTCTGTTCATGTTCATCCTTCCTGCTGAAAGACGAACTTGTGTTTCGGGCATGACAATTCTGGTTGTGGCAACCATTCTAATCATTTCCCATATTTCAACTGGTTTTTCTTCTTCCATCGGAGTTCCTTCAACAGCAACTAATGCATTGATTGGCACTGATTCGGGTTGTGGACTCAAAGTAGAAAGAGCAACGAGCATTCCGGCTCTGTCTTCAACACTTTCGCCCATACCTATAATTCCGCCACTACAAACAGTAACATTTGTTTTACGAACATTATCTATGGTTTGTAATCTATCTTCAAAACCACGTGTTGAAATGACTTCTTTATAATATTCTTCCGAAGTGTCTAAGTTATGATTGTAAGCATACAGGCCTGCTTCTGCTAAACGATGAGCTTGGTTTTCGGTAATCATGCCTAATGTGCAACAAACTTCCATATCTAGTTTGTTAATGGTTCTTACCATTTCTAAAACTTGATCAAATTCTGGTCCGTCTTTAACATTTCGCCAAGCCGCACCCATACAAACTCTTGAAGATCCTGATGATTTTGCTCTTAAAGCTTGGGCTTTTACTTGTTGTACGCTCATTAAATCGTTGCCTTCAATGTCAGTGTGGTATCTTGCTGCTTGTGGGCAATAGCCACAGTCTTCAGGACACCCACCTGTTTTTATAGAAAGTAAAGTGGATACTTGTACTACATTAGGGTCGTGATTTACCCTGTGAATTGTTGCTGCTTCAAATAACAAGTCCATTATAGGCTTGTTGTATATGGCTATAATCTCTTCTTTTGTCCAGTTGTTTCTCGTAATACTCATAGTTGTATCTTAATATGGCATCAAAAATAAGGATTTCGATTCAAATTTTAGTAACGAAGTGTCTTTTAACTAAAAAATGTTCTTAATAGAAGGTTTTCTACTAAGAACATTTATATGATAAGTTGCTTTTTTAAAAGTTTTTTACACGTGTGTCTTTCCAATATTGCATCAAGGTAAAGGTGATAATTATAGATGAAGCAGTACCTTCAAATAATAATCCTATGCAGTATTGATACATGGATGGCTCGCCACCACCGAATAAAAAGTTTTCCGAAAGTTTTGCTAAATAAGCGTCTCCACCTTTCATTGAAATATAGGCTAACAAGGCTGCAACGCTGAGCGCTACTCCAATAAGTGAGGTTAGTGTGCCGGAAATTAAATTTTCTAGATATTCGGTTTTTCCTTCCTTATAGTTTGATTTTATGGTCTTATTTAAAAAATAGACCACAATAAAAATATTAAGCAATCTCAGAATAAAAATATCTGATAATCCCAACAATTCCATTGTAAGGAAGTAGATTCCGATACTTACAAAAATTAAAATTCCATTATTGAGTTCCTTAGAAATATTCATAACTTATAATTTTAATTAGACAATGAATTGAAGTTTGCCAAGCAAGTAGGTAAGTCAAATTTAATAAAATAATTATTTATTTTATAATGATTTAACAAATATTATACTGATAATTAATAAACTATCTTAAAAAATAAGCAGTGGCGGTGGTTTTGTCTTCGTGAAGTTGCTGTTTTAAATCTTCAAAGGAATTAAATTTTATTTCCTCTCTAATAAAATCAAATACAGATATCGTAATGTTTAAGTCGTATAAATCTTCATTTACGTCTAAAAAATGAACTTCTATAGATAAATTTTTTCCGTCAATAGTAGGTCTGGTGCCAATATTCATCATCCCTTTGTGGGTGATATTATTCCAAGTCCCTTCAACTATATAGACGCCGTTTTTTGGAATAATTTTCTGAGGATTTTCAATTTCAATATTTGCTGTTGGAAAACCAATGGTTCTTCCAAGTTGTTTTCCTTTGACTACTTTTCCAGAAAAAAAATAAGTGTACCCTAAATATTGATTGGCGAGTTTGATGTCGCCATTAAGTATTGCATTTCTTGTTTTGGTAGAACTAACCGTGATTTCGTTTATTTCTTCTGCTGAAATTTGTTCGACATCGAAATGGTATTTTTTTCCAAAATAAATTAAATCATGAATGTCAGAAGAGCGATTTTTTCCAAAACGATGGTCATAGCCAATAATTATTTTCTGAATGTGTAAGGTGTCGACTAAAATGGATTTTACAAATTCCTCACCAGATAATTCCGAAAACTTCGAGTTAAAATCTAAAAACACCAAATTATCGATTCCGCTTTTTTCAAGAAGTTTAACCTTCTCGTCGTTTGTGTTCAGTAATTTTATGTTGCTTTCTGATTGAATAACGGTTCTGGGGTGTTGTGCAAAAGTTAAGACAACGCTTTCAAGGTCTTCGTTTTTTGAACTGTTTAAAATGCGATTAATGATTTTTTGATGACCTAAATGAACACCATCAAAAGTGCCTAGTGTTACCACAGTTTTTCTTTTGCAGGAAAAATCTAAAATTGAATTGAATACTTTCACAAAGAAACTTGTTTTAAAACGCAAATTTATACTATTTTAATTAATTCTTCTTTGAGAATTCTTCAATAATAAAGATGTTAAAATTCACAAAAAATTGTTTTGATGTTAAAAAATAATTACTTTCGTTCGTTAAACCAAGAAATAAATTATAAAATGAAAAAACTATTACTTTTATTTTTGTTTTTAAATTTATCAGCATCTTATGCTCAGTTAAAGAAAGCAGGCGCGATAGAAGAGAAAACATTTAAAAATGAAATTGAAAAATCAAGAGCAGCAGCTCCAAACCAAATTGTTAGATGTGCTACTCACGAGCACTTAAAAGCTAAACAAATAAAAGGACAAGCTGCTACTGATGAGGAATTTGAAAGATGGTTAGCTCCTAAAATTGAGCAAATTAAGAAAAACCGTCAAAGCGGTAGATTGCCTTCAGTAATCAGAATACCAGTTGTAGTGCATGTTATCCACGATGGAGATGCAGTGGGTTCAGGTGAGAACATAGCAAACGCACAAGTTTTATCTCAAATCCAAGTGCTTAATAATGACTTTAGAAAATTGGCAGGATCACCAGGTTTTGGTGCTGGGGTCGATACTACTATAGAGTTTTGTATGGCGCAAGTAGATCCTAACGGCAATCCAACTAATGGTATCGATAGAAGGAATCTTGGTATTGCTGCTTTTGATGAAGCAGGAGTGGAAGGGAATATGAAGCCTAATACAATTTGGGATCCTACAAAATACTTTAATATGTGGACCGCTAGATTTACGGGGGATTTAGATGGAGTTTTGGGTTATGCTCAATTTCCAACTGGTTCAGGTTTAGCAGGTATGCCAACAGAAGATTGCATCGCTGGTGAAGCATCTACAGATGGTTTTATTGCCAGTTACGACACTTTTGGATCTAGATTAATTTATCCTGGAGGAACTTATGGAGGAACTGCTTACGATAAAGGGAGAACTTCTACTCACGAAATTGGACATATGTTTGGATTGAAGCATATATGGGGTGATGATGGTTGTCCTGCTTCAGGGGGTAATGTATATACAAATGAAGATTTTTGTGCAGATACACCAGCAGCAGCAGCAGCAAATTTTGGTTGTCCTGTAGGTACAAATTCTTGTGCCGCAATTGCTGGAAATGATATGATTGAAAATTATATGGATTATACAGATGATGCTTGTATGAGTCTTTTTACACAAGATCAAAAAGACAGAATGTTAGCGGTTATAATGAATTCTCCTAGAAGAGATGATTTGTTGGTTTCTACAGTATGTAGCGCGTTACAGTCATCAATTCAATTTAAACGTCAAGGTTGTGATGTTAGATTAATTAATGCTGATGTTACCGAAGGAAATGGTTGTAGCTATACTGAATATACAATTCCATTAAATATTAATAAAGCGCCTACCGCTAATGCAGTGGTTACTTTTGCGATTGATGGAACATCTGTAGCTAATGCAAATGACTTTACAATAATGACTCCTTCAGTAACTTTTAACTCAGGAGCTACTACAGATAAAAATCTTGTGATTAGAGTTTTAAATGATGTTTATGTTGAGCCTAACGAGGATTTAGTAATAAACTTTACCGTTAACGCAAACGGAGGAGATGCTTTTGCTAACCCAGAAGGGAATAAATTGAAAATGACTATTTTGAATGATGATGTTGTAGCAACTCCAATAGTAACAAATACTCTTATATCTGAAGATTTTGAAGATGCTCCAGATTGGACTATTATTGATGACGACGGTGATGGTAACGAATGGGGAATAGTTAATGGCGCTGCTGGGATAGGAACAGCACCTAATACAATAGTAGGGAAATGTGCCTTTTCTGAAAAAAACTTGACATATCTTGGAGGAACAGGTAATGCTTCACCTCAGAATTATATGATTAGCCCACAAATTACGATTCCTGCAGGTGCAAGTGCAGCAAACTTAAGCTATATTATAGCTGGTTATGGAGCACAAGCAGGTGATTACTTAGTGTATTTTACAACGAATGTTTCAACAGTGGCTAATATTACTTCTGGAACAGTATTACAAGCTGCTTCAGTAATTGGTAGTGGAGCTTCAGTGTTAAATAACCATAATATGCTTGCTTTAGCGGGACAAACAGGTTATGTTGTTTTTAGACATAAAAACAGAACTACTGGTGGATCTGGATTATTATTATTAGATACAGTTCTTTTAACAGCTAATGTTACTTTGCCAGTACAAACAGCTATAAATACTGCGACAAGCGCAAACAATTCTTTGAAAAATGCAGGATCAGGTTCTTTCTATGATTCATCAGTAAAAAGAATTATGACTGATATAACAGTTAACAGTGCAAGTGATTATGGTTGTACAACAGTAGCGGTTACTCGTAGCCAAGCGTCTGTTGGTGCAGGGGCGGCTCAGTACGGTTCATCTGTCAATGTCGCTGATTATGCAGTTGCTAAAGAGTTTACAATTACACCAGCTACTAGTGTAAGTAATGGTAATACAACTATAAAGTTCTATTTTACTGCTGCTGAAATTACTGCTTGGGAGACTTTTACAGGTGTTAATAGAAGCCAGCTTTATGTTGTTAAAAGAGATGGAGCTGCTAAAGAAATACGCCCATTAACAATTGGTGCATTTGGTTCTGATGTTACTTTTAGTGCCACTTTTACTACTGGTATTACAGGTAAGTATACTTTCGCTAGACAAACAAGTTTAGGTGTGTCTGATTTTGAATTTGAGAACTTCTCATTGTACCCAAATCCTAATAATGGAAACTTTACAGTTAAGTTTACTTCAAATACAGACAGTAACATTAAAATTAATGTACACGATTTAAGAGGAAGGCAAGTTTTTGAAAAATCATATTCAAATAATGGTGCTTTCAATCAGGAAGTAACTTTGAATAATATTCAATCAGGAGTTTACTTAGTGTCTATTATCGATGGTGATAAAAAGACTGTTAAACGTATTGTTATAGAATAACAATAAACAAATTATATTTTTAAAGCGCGGGCATTTTCCCGCGCTTTTTTATTAAAAAAGCTTGGATAATTTTAAACCGCTTTTATCACATAAGTCACGATACCCCAAATGATTAATTGGTTTTCTTCCGTGACTTTTATAGGAGTGTAATTAGAATTCTCGGGCATTAGAAGTAAATAGTCTTTTTCTACTCTGATGCGCTTTACAGTAAACTCGCCATCTATAAAGCAAATGGCTATTTTGTTGTTTTGAGGTTCTAAACTTCGATCTACTACAAGAACATCTTTGTCGTTTATGCCGGCATCAATCATCGAATTGCCTTTGACTTTAATATAAAATGTAGCTAACGGATTTTCACTTAATTCTTTGTTTAAATCAATGCTGGTTTCCATAAAATCACCTGCAGGCGATGGGAATCCTGCCGAAACACCTTCTGTTACAAAAGGAATCTTGAATTTACTTTCAAATTCAGGAAGAAAAAAGGAGAGCTTTTTGTTTTGATCTATTGACATTTTATTTCAAGAATTTGTTTGAAATTGGTCGTGTATTTTGGAGATAAATAATTCTGATTCATGTCCCAAGTCAGGTTTAGGTTCTGACTGCCTAATTTTATTTTCTTGTCGCCTAATTTTTTATTGAGCGAATCGATAGTTTTCATTAAATGAATATGTTTCGGATTTTCGTCTTCAAACAAATGAAATTGCTTGTTGTCTTCAGGGATGAGTTCAGTAACAATGACACCTGCTTTTTTGAATTTTATGTTTTCATTCCCAAAGCATAATTTTTTTAAAATCTCGATAGCAGTGTTGGAAATAGTCAAGCTCGAGTTAGTAGCAAAAGGTAAAGTAATGGCCATGTTGAAATAATATTTTTGCGACTGGACAGTATGCCTGTCAATGGCTAACATTACAATAATAGTATGGCAACAGGATTTTTGTGCTCTTAGTTTCTCGGCGCAAACGGTTGCAAAAGTCGAAACACGTTCCTTTAATAAATCGAAATCTGAAATTTGTTTTGGAAAACTTCGGGTTATGGCTATGGTCTTTTTTTGTTCGTGAATGGGTTCTAAATCTAAAACTGATTTTCCTTCCAATTCATATTTTAAACGAAGTCCAGTAACGCCCATTTCTTTTTTAATCCAGTTTTCGTGTTCCGGTGCAATAAAATCATGTGCTGTTTTGATGTTTCGGAGTTTCATTTTTTTATTCATACGGTAGCCAATGCCCCAAACATCTTCAATTTTAGTCCATTTTAGTGCTTTAATTCGGCTTTCTTCATTGTCAATGATATAAACACCTTGGGTTCTATCTTGAAATTTCTTGGCGATTTTGTTAGCCACTTTCGATAAGGCTTTAGTAGGAGCAAAGCCAATGCAAGTGGGAATACCGACCCATTTATGGACGCGATTTTTTATTTGAAGACCATAATCGTGATAATCGGAAATATTCAAACCATCAAAATTAAGAAAAGCTTCATCGATACTGTAAATTTCAACATTGGGTGTAAACAGTTCTAAAATTTTCATCACACGCTCACTCAAATCACCATAAAGCGGATAATTTGACGAAAAAACTTTTACGTTTTTCTCTTTCAGAAGTGCTCTGAATTGAAATTCTGGAGCGCCCATAGGAATGCCAACTGCTTTGGCTTCATTGCTTCTGGAAATCACACAGCCATCATTATTGGATAATATTACAACGGGCTTCCCGTTAAATTCCGGTTGGAAAACACGTTCGCAGGAGGCGTAAAAGTTATTGCAATCAACTAAAGCATACATGTTGTAAAATTACTGAATATCGTTTTACGAAGTTGTAGATAAAAGTTAATTTTGGGTGTTGAGTGTGAATAAAAAAAACCTCCCATTACTGAGAGGTTTTCTGTATTTTTTTAAAAAAGGATTACAAATTACTTTGAATTTGTTTTGCTAAATCTTCAAATTCTGTTGGCGTTAAACTAACTTTATTTTGGAAACGCATTTCATTCATTTCGTTTAACGGAATCAAGTGTACATGTGTATGTGGCACTTCAAGGCCAATAACGGTCATGCCTATTCTTTTACAGGAAACTGTTTTTTCTAAAGCGATAGCTACTTTCTTAGCAAAAGCCATCAAGCCTAAATACAAATCATCTTCAAGATCAAAAAGTTTATCTATTTCCTGTTTTGGAATGCATAAAGTATGTCCTTTAGCATTAGGATTCACATCAAGAAATGCCAAAAAATTTTCATCTTCGGCAATTTTGTAACAAGGAATTTCTCCGTTGACTATTTTAGTGAATATAGAAGCCATTTTTTTTATAGTTAGATTGTTCTAAGTTTGAGATTAATCTCTGGTAATTTCTAGAATTTCGAATTTTAAAGCTCCGTTTGGCACTTGAATTTCGGCAATTTCACCTACTGATTTTCCAAGTAAACCTTTTCCTATTGGAGAAGTTACTGATATTTTACCCGATTTTAAATCGGCTTCACTTTCGGCAACTAAATGATACGACAATTCCATGCCATTGGTTTGGTTTTTAATTTTCACATGTGACAAAACCAATACTTTAGACACATCAAGTTGTGATTCATCAATTAAACGAGCATTTGAATATACTTCTTCTAATTTAGAAATTTTAAGTTCTAATAAGCCTTGAGCTTCTTTAGCTGCATCGTATTCAGCATTTTCAGACAAATCTCCTTTGTCTCTTGCTTCAGCAATATCTTGCGATGCTTTAGGGCGTTCTATATTTTTAAGCTGGTCTAATTCTTCTTTTAGTTTTTTTAATCCTGCGGCGGTGTAATAAGATACTGTACTCATAACGTCATTGATTTATATAAATAGAAAAAATCCCATCGCGACGGGATTTCTTTATACAAAGATACTGATTTTTTATTTCAAATTATAATTTTATACGACTAACGTACGTTTACAAAGTTAATTAAATTAAATTTGTTCAAACAAAACTAATTTGTTTTTTTAAGATGAAAAACTTTTTTTTAATAATCATATCTCTTTTTATTTTGTCTTGTGATAAGGATAAAGACTCAAGCGGAAATCCCTATTTACAAAACGTTTCTTTTACTAAAGAGATCAATACTAGTTTGCCTTCTTACAACGGCCTTCAGTTTCCTAGTAATCCTGTCTTAATTACCGATGCCGGTGTGGGAATAAGAGGAATTATAGTCATGAAAGTAGGTACAAACGATTATAGAGCCTACGAAGCAAGTTGTCCAAATCACTATCCTAATGATTGTTCATTGATGTCGTTAAATGGAATTAATGCCAAGTGTTCTTGTGAAAATTACGAATACAGTTTGTACACAGGAGAAGGAGGTCAAAAGTATCCTTTAAAAGCATATCGGGTTGAAGCTAATGGCAGCGTAATAAGAGTTTATAATTAAAAAGGGAGTCAATTTGACTCCCTTTTCTTTAAAATTTCAATGTTAAACCTGCTAGAATGTTGGCGCCAGCTTGTGGATAATAGTACACGTATCCGCCACCATAATCTGCAGCATTTGTTATATATTTTACGTTGAAAAGATTGTTCGCCAATAGATTTATATTTATTGATTTGAAAATTCTAGTTGGATTAAACTCATAATTAATTAGTAAATCTTGTACAAAATAATCTTTCAAAGTTGCGTTTGGATCTTCAATATTCGATAGGAATTGCTTGTCAACAAATTTCGACAATAATGTAATTTGTAGAGGTTTTAATGGAGAGAATGACAACATGTTTCCAGCTACTATTTTTGGAGAAAAGGCAATGGTCGTTTTTCCTAAATTTTCAAGAGTTCCGCCATTGTCATTTACATAATCGATGTTTTTGTTTTCACTTATTGAAACATTTGGTGCAACGCTCCATTTTTCTGTCAATTGGAATTTAGCGTTCAATTCAACTCCCAATCGATAGCTATTTCCACTGTTTTTTCTAATTGGACTTCCTACTTCATCTAGAGCGCCAGTTAAAACAAGTTGGTCTTTGTAAAACATATAATATCCGTTGATGTTTAGTTGGGTTTTAGCTGTTGCTAAACGCCATCCTAATTCGTAATCGTCTAATTTTTCAGGTCTAGGATTCCCATTTTCGTAATCGGTTCTATTGGGTTCACGATTAGCACGAGCGTATGACAAGTAAAGATTAGAATTTTGATTCAGATTATAGGTTACACCAGCCTTTGGATTAAAAAAGTTAAAAGATTCGTTTACAAAATCTGCTTGCACTCCGTTAGCCTTATAATTTACATTTCTCAATTGCAAATCACCATAAATATTCAATTTTTCGGTAATTTGATAATTGGCTTTTGCAAAAATATTAGCATCTGTTTTAATACCATAATCATCATAATAACGAGAAGTATTGGTTGAATTTGATGCGTATTGTGCCCAAATAACTTGTCCATAATGTAGTCCTTCATATTTGTTAGCGCCTCCGCCAAGGATTACATCTAATTTTTCGGTTTTATAATTTCCGGAAAAAGTAAGTCCGTAAAAATCATTGTTTAGCCATTTCCTAGTAACTAAATTACTTTGAGAAATGGTTGTTAAATCAATAACAACATCATTTAAGCCATAATCTGCGAACATTGCATTTTCTTGAAATTCTTCGTAATATCCTTTCCCTTTTGTGTAATGAAAAGCCAAATTGGTATTGAATTTTTCTGAAATTTTCTCATTCCAATGCAATTGATAATGATCTTGATTGTAATTGTCTACCTGATTGTCATAAAATTGAACATTGCCATCGGCATCGGTGTACATTCCAGCAGCGTTGAATGTTCTGTCGCTTTCTAATGTAGCCTTATCTACACCATACCAAGATTGATAAGTAATTTCTTTTCCACCAAAAACCAAGGCTTTGATTTGTGTGGTTTTACCCATATATGTCCCTTGCAAAAAATATGAGTTTAGATTAGATTTTGCTCTATCAACATAACCGTCGGATTTTATTTTAGATAACCTTCCCGAAATTTCAAAATGATCGTTCATTATTCCGGTATTAAATTTAACCGTATGCTTATGGGTGTTAAAAGAGCCATAAGAATTTGAGATTTCCCCACCAGCTTTCTCTGCGGTGTTTTCAGTTAGCAAATTTAAACTGGCTCCAAAAGCACCAGCACCATTGGTAGAAGTTCCAACTCCTCTCTGTAGCTGAATACTTTCTACTGAAGAAGCAAAATCAGGCATGTTTACCCAATATGTTCCATGACTTTCAGAATCATTGTATGGAATTCCGTTGATGGTTACGTTTACTCTAGTAGCATCGCTACCACGAACACGGATACCAGTATAACCTACGCCATTTCCAGCGTCAGAAGTAGTAACCACAGATGGCAAATAACTCATTAAGACAGGAATGTCCTGACCTAAATTTCGCTTTGCAATTTCTTTTTTGTTGAAGTTTGAAAAAGTAACCGGCGTTTTTTCGTTAGCTCTAGTGGCTTGAACCATTACTTCTTCAAGACGATTGGTCTTTGTTGAATCTTTTACTTCTTGCGAAAATGACGCAATAGGTAGCAAACAATAGGCGGTAAGCCACATTTTGTTTTTTGTAAAAATTGAATTTTTCATTCGTAAAAGCTTACAAATAAAAGGGGCAATTATTCTTTTAAAATTAATAACTGATTGTTTCACGACAAATGAATAGGTAAACTATGTTCATCGTTTTCCCTTAACAGCATTACCTGTTCAGGTTCGTTGGGTATAATCTCAGCTCGTTATTTAGAGCACCCCTTTGAGACGGGACAAAATTAGTCTAAATTATATGAAATGAAAAGAAATTAATATTTTTTAAGTTCGAAAGTAGTGCCATCGAAAACCCCGTAAGTAAAATACCCAATCCAGTCGCCTAGGTTGATGTATTTTGAGTTTTCATTTAATTGAATTTCCATAGGTAAATGTCGATGCCCAAAAACAAAATAATCATACGATTTGGTTTCGAGTTTGCGTTTGGCATATTGGACCAGCCATTCGTTTTCTTCTCCTAAAAAGCGAACATCTTCATCGCCGGAGATCAATTTATTTTTAACCGAAAGGTATTGTGCTAGTTTTACGCCAATGTCAGGATGCAGCCATCTAAATAACCATTTCGAAAAAGGGTTGGTAAACACTTTTTTCATGCGTTTGTAACCTTTGTCGCCCGGTCCCAATCCATCGCCATGACCAATTAAAAAATCTTTTCCGTTAAAGGAAAATTCTTTAGTAGTATGGTAAACAGGAATGTTAAGTTCTTTTTGGAAATAGTCATCCATCCACAAATCATGGTTTCCTACAAAAAAGTAAATTGGAATTCCACTGTCTCTAATTTCAGCTAGTTTCCCTAAGACACGTACAAAACCGCGAGGAACAACCGTTTTATATTCGAACCAAAAATCGAATAAATCGCCTAACAAAAATATTGCTTCGGCATCTTCTTTAACTTCATCTAACCAAGCTACAAATTTTTGCTCGCGTGGAAAACTGGCTTCAGGAGTAGGAGCACCTAAATGTTGGTCACTGGCAAAATATATTTTTTTAGATGGAGTAAGCGTCATTTGATCTTATTTGCCTCAAATATATGAATTGTGACATTATTTTTTGATACACTTGATGTAAAATAAAAAAGGCCTCATTACGAGACCTTTTTTCAGTTTTGACTATTAAACTTAACCGAATTATAAATAACAAAACTATTGTGCTGTATTGGCAGCTGCATTTGGGAGTATGCATCCTAACCAATTGAAAGCACCTCTTGCAATATTATCATAAGTAACATAAAAATAACCACTACGTCCCCATGATGAACCCCAAGAATTTAAAACTTTAAACTGACGTGTAGTATCATCATATCCTACAATACATACACAATGACCGCCTTGACGAGAGCCATACAAGCTAGACCAAACATGATTGTTAAGTCTCATGTCGTAAAAACTTTGATTCACATCGAAACAAGCAGCAACAGGATAATTCTGACTCAAATAATATTTAATGTCATTTACATTAGTAGTGCTAATGTTAAACCATCCGTTGGTTTTTCTGCCTGCTGCCCAAGTTCTTTGTTGTGTTGTTGGTTGAGTATAACATCCGCCAGATACGTATGGCATTTGGGTATTGCTGCATTGTCCTTGGTTTTTAATCAAGTTCATGGCGTCATTTGGATATGATCCTGCGCCACAATTGCCTAATTTTATTTGATTGTAAACATAAGCCGCACTTCTCACAGCGCCTGACCAATTGTATTGGTGTATAGAGTTATTGATGTAACGAGTAATTCCGTGAGCAGCATAACCCACACCCCATCCTACACATGAACCTTCATTTCCTTGATCTCCTACTGGAGGCAAAGGCAAGTTTTTTGAAGCAGGTAATGCGGCTACTGCCATAACGCTTCTTAATTGAGCTGTATTTAAATCCGGACGTAGTTGACCAATTTTTGATTGGTATTCCTCGGGAGTTAAAAATTTAATGCTTTTTAAATATTCTTCAGAAAAAGGTTCGCAACCGTATCTTCCTTTGTCTAAAAGATTTACGTTTCCGTCCATTAATTTTTCCTGACTAGCCGTATTGTCTGTTTTTTCGTTTTCACATGAAGTTAAAACTAAGGCTCCAAATAAAAGAAGACCTAAATTTTTAAACCATGATTTTAAAAGGGGTTTTTTCATAAGTTGGTTTTTTTTGTAGTAAAAATTTTAATTATCCAAAAATATTGTTAAAATTTGTATGATTTGATATAGAAGTCGCCCTTATGTTTGACTTATCTTAATCTTAGTTGAATTTAAGAATTGAGCAGACCTATTAACGAGATTAATTTGATTATGAAAAATATTATTGAACAATTAAAAAGCGGCATTTTATCAACTCCACCAGTTCTTAATAGTTCTTTGGTGAGTGTTAAAAATTGGAAGAGAGCTCAGTATATTATTTTATCTGAAATTATTTCCGAAAATTTATCAAAGTCTGAATTCCTTCAAGGATCTAGAAAAAATGAATTAGGCACAACCATTTCCAGTACAACATTACAACGCATTTTTACAAACGATTATTCAAATTCTGAAAATTCAGACTTACGATTTTTAAAAACATTAGACAAACTAGCTATTTTTATAGGTTTTTCATCTTTAAATCATTTTTTATCTAACGAAGCAATTACTGTTGAAATAGAAGAATTAATAAGTAACGAAAGGTCAAAGACAGAAGGATTGCTTCCCGTTTTTGAAAAATTAATTACAAGTTATTGCCAGGAAGAATTCAATAGTTTATTAAGATTACCTGAAGTTGATTTAGGCAATCTGTCAGATTTTATTTTTGAAGATGGACCGCTTACACAGAGAATCAACGATTTAATTAGTCAAATAGCCCAATTAGGACATCTATTAAACAATGTAAATAATAGATCTAATTTTGAATTGTATGATTTTAAAATCACTTCAGTAGATGACACTCTTGCAGTCATTACAGTACAAGAATTTTGGAATTTAGAATTTAGAGATGACGATGGGAATTTGTGTAATGCATACAATCATGTAAACAAACAAACCTATTTTATAAAAAAACAAAATGGTGTTTGGAAAATTTGGGACAATCATAATCCTGATTATAAAACGGTCATTAACGAAATGTCTGAAAAAATGAAAAAAAACTTAAAAAATCCCGCTTTGATTTAAGCGGGATTTTTTTCTAAATTAGAAACGCTTGATTATTTTTTACGAAAGGAATTTCGCATTAAAAGAAACTTTATCTTTGCGATCTAAAAGCTTCACTTTATGAAAAAACAATTACTTTTCTTATTTGTATTTTTAAGTTTTAATGGTATTTATGCGCAATTGTTTGTAAATGCATCATTTTTTCCTCCTACTTGTCCCGGGGCTCCGGACGGATTTATACAGGCAAACGCATCGGGCGGAGTAGCTCCTTATGTGTACTCTTTAAACGGTGGTCCTTTTGTATCAAGTAATGTATTTACTAATTTATTTCCGGGATCCTATTCGATAAGTGTTAAGGATAGTAGTATTCCTTCGCTACAAGGTGGTGTGAATGTTTTTTTTGAGCAGCCAATGCCGATTACTATTAGTACACATGTATTAGACCATATACTGACGGTTTATGCTTCTGGAGGAGGATTTAATCCCACCTATCGATATTCTTTGGACGGTGGCCCGCTTCAAACTTCAAATGTGTTTACTAATGTTTCGGTAGGAGTTCATACTGTAGGGGTTGATAATAATAATGGTTGTGGCACTTCAACGCAAATAACGGTTTATCCTGTTTTAGGATTGGCTGTCAACAGTAATTATGTCGATTATAACGGAGATGGTTTTACCAATGTAGGCGATGTGGTGAATTATCAATTTACGGTTTCAAATAATGAAAATTTGCCCATAACGAACATTACACTTGCATCATCTGGACTAACGATTAGCGGAGGAACAATTGCTTCGTTGAGTCCGGGAACTTCAGATGCTTCAACATTTACGGCAATTCACGTTATAACGCAACAGGATATAAATAATGGTGTTGTTACTGTTTATTCTGAGGTTACAGGAACCGGTAATGGCTTTACGGCATCAGGTGGGGGATTAGATAATGAAACGTTGCCAATTACGGATGCCATCAAACTGAATGCTTTTCTTGATACCAATAGTAATGGTATTCAGGATGGAGCTGAACAAAGCACCAACTTAGGAGATTTTCATTATGTATTGAATAATAATGGCATCACTCATAATATAAATGCGGCAAATGGGACACATTATATTTACGAAACCAATCCTGCTAATTCATACAATGTGAATTTTACTTTGAATCTTCCAAATCCGTCGTTATACAATGTAACGACGAGTTCGTATAACAATATCACTGTTCCTGTAGGTTCTGGTGTAACTACGTATAACTTCCCGGTGACTGTTTTACCACATCAAGATTTACAGGTAAATGTATTTGCTAATGGTACACCTCCTAGACCTGGATTCACCTATACTAATCGTGTGACATACAAGAACAACGGAAACCAAACCATTTCTTCAGGAACACTAACGTTCACAAAAAGCAATGTTGTTTCAATCACCAATATTTCTCAAACAGGAACAACTGTAACTGCAACGGGTTTCACGTATAATTTTACCAATTTATTACCGGGTGAAATAAGAGAAATTTATGTTGTCATGCAGGTGCCTGTAATTCCGACGGTAGCGTTGGGTCAGGTACTAACAAATGATGCTTCGGTAACTATTTCAGGAACCGATATAAACACAGCAAACAATGCGGATACTTTAGCACAAACAATTGTTGGTTCTTATGATCCAAATGATAAAACAGAAGCGCACGGCGGAAAAATTCTTCATTCGTCTTTTTCTTCAAACGATTATTTAACGTACACAATCCAATTTGAAAATACAGGAACAGCAAATGCGGTAAATGTTAGAGTAAATGATGTTTTAGATGCTAAATTAGATGAAACTTCTGTGAAGATGATTAGTGCGAGCCATGCCTATACTTTGGATAGAGTTGATAATAACTTAAATTGGAATTTCAATGGTATTGAGTTGGAGCCATCAGTTGCAAACACGTCTATTGGCAAAGGTTATATTAACTTCCAAGTAAAACCGAAATCAGGTTATGCGATTGGAGATATCATTCCAAATACAGCGTCAATCTTCTTCGACTTTAACCCAGCTATTGTAACTAATACATTCAATACCGAATTTGTAGCTACGTTAGGAGTGAGTCAGTTTGATAGTGCAATATTTACAGCCTATCCAAATCCAACCAATAATTTAGTTACTATTGCATTAAAAAACGCTGAATTAATAGACTTCGTAACCGTTACAGACCTTTTAGGGAAAACAGTTCAAAGAAAAACAGTCAATAATTCAACTGTAGTTATTGATCTGTCGAACGTTTCTAAAGGGATGTATTTTGTGAAAGTAACAGCTAGCGGAGTTGAAAAAGTTTTGAAAGTGATAAAAGAATAATTGGAAAGATAAGTTATGTATAATAAAAAAGCCCAATCAGAGTGATTGGGCTTTTTTATTATACATTCGCATGGTGCTTCTTCAACGATGAATAAGCAATAATAGTACTTAATAACATTCCAAATCCACCTAAAATAAATGGAGCTCCAGCAAATTTAAAAGGAGCGTCATTATGAGTAAAATAATAAAACACCATTGCCATTAATGGCGGACCAACAATAGCTGAAGCGCTTATTAAACTAGCTAAAGTACCTTGAATTTCACCTTGCTCATTAGACGGAACTTGCGAAGCAATAACAGCTTGCAAGGCTGGTCCGGCAATACCGGCCAAACAATACGGAATTAAAAACACAAACATCATCCAGCTTTGGGTAGCAAAGCCAAAAAGAAACGTTCCAATAGTGTACAACACCATTCCTAGATAAATACTTTTTACATTGCCTAATTTAGGGTTGATCCATCTTATTAATCCACCTTGTACTAAAACCACTAATAAACCTACAATTCCCAGGGAAATTCCAACCATTTTTTCATCCCATTGAAATTGGTACATGGTAAAATAACTCCAATTGCTCTGTACGGCATGTGAAGAAACATTAAGTATAAAAACGGCCAATACCAAGCCAATTAATTTTGGATATTTATTTAAATGAATTAAAGACCCTATGGGATTGGCTCTTTTGATATCGAATCCCCTGCGATGTTTTTTAGGCAAAGATTCCGGCAGAATAAAATAGCCGTATAGAAAGTTAAGCATGCATAAAACAGCAGCAGCGTAAAAAGGAACCCTTGCGCCATATTGCCCTAGCAACCCTCCAATAACAGGGCCTATAATAAATCCAAGTCCAAAAGCCGCACCAATCATTCCAAAGTTTTTTGCACGATTTTCATCATTGCTAATATCAGCAATATAAGCCGATGCTGTTGTAATACTGGCTCCCGTAATTCCAGCAATTATTCTACCTATGAAAAGCCAAGTAATTGTAGGTGCAAATGCTAACAACAAATAATCTAAACTAAACCCAAAAAGAGAAAGTAACAAAACAGGTCTTCTGCCGTATTTATCACTCAAATTTCCAACTAATGGTGCAAAAATAAATTGAGTTATGGCATAGGCAAAAGTCAACCATCCACCATATTTAGCTGCTTCACTAACGTCTCCATGAATGAGTTCTTCAATTAGCTTTGGAATAACCGGAATAATGATTCCTAAACCAATGACATCAATTAACAATGTGATGAAAATAAATCCTATTGCAGCTTGTTTTTTCTCTTTTTTCATAAGTTGTTTTTGGGCGTGTCCCTTCGGGTCGGGCTTTCGGTTTTATCTTTTGCTGCACTTCGTTCCACAAAAGGATATCACCTCAATCCCTCACGCAGTAGTACAAATAAACAAAAAATCCCGGTTCGAAAATTAATTTTCAATCTTCGAAGCAACCTATTGTAAGAATATGCATTTAAATAGAAACAATCTACCTATGAAAAAATGCATTATTGCTTTAAGTTTCTCCTTATTTCTATTTTCTTCATGTATGAATACAGATGATGAGATAGTTGTTAAAGGACCTTCATCATCTGAATTCCATCATCTATTTAATGAAGAGTTGCAAAATCGAACACAATCATTTCATATGAATGCAGAAGACGGATATATCACTTTTACTTCAGCAAATGGAGTAGAGTTTTCCATTGATGGTAGTTGTCTAAAACTTAACGGACAATCAGTTACTGGGGCTATAGATATTGAATTTGTGGAGTTGTTTGATCGAGGTGATATGTTGGTTACCAATAAACTAACGATGGGGGTTTACAATTCGGAAAAATATTTACTACAATCTGGAGGAGAGTTTTATATCAATGCTAAAAAAGACGGGCAACAATTATCATTGGATTGTCAAATGCATATTACAGTTCCTGTGGCGTTAACAGGAGGAGTTAATAACAATATGTTGCCTTTTACCGGTATACTTGATTCTAATGGGAATATTTCATGGGAAATTATAGTTGGTTCAGAATTATGGACAAATCTAACTTTAAACTTCCCGGCCTATGAGGCAGTATTAGATAATTTTGGCTGGTTCAATTGTGATGAATTTTACAACACTATTGGTCCGCAAACTGAAATTACTGCTTTTGTACCTGAAGGGTATGGAAATGAAAACAACCTTGTTTTAATTGCCACAAAAGATATGCCCAATTCGCTAGGATCTATCGCTGGAAAATATCCAGTAGGACTGGAATGTCATATTATTTTTGTTTCAGAGCTGAACGGAAAATTCCTTTATTCGATTAAACAAAATGAAACGTTAATCACCAATCATCAGGTATCTTTTCCACGATCTGAAATGCAAACCGCTACACCATCCGAAATGATTTCAATAATAAACGCGTTACAGTAAAAACAAAGAAACCCGCCTCTTTTTTAAAAGAGACGGGTTTTATATTATAGAATAGGGTAATGCCTAAAGTTCCAAAGCTTTTTTAGGATTGTTGTCCATCAAAATTTCAATTGGGTTTTCTAAAGCTTCTTTTACAGCAACTAAGAAACCAACTGACTCACGACCGTCGATGATTCTGTGGTCATAAGATAAAGCCACAAACATTACTGGAGCAATAACAATCTGACCGTTTTTCACTACAGGTCTTTCCACTACATTGTGCATTCCAAGAATACCTGATTGAGGAGGATTGATAATTGGAGTAGATAACATACTTCCAAAAACACCACCATTAGAAATGGTGAATGTTCCACCTGTCATTTCATCAACTGTAATTTGACCGTCACGAGCACGGATAGCCAAACGTTTGATTTCAGCTTCAACACCACGGAACGTTAAGTTCTCAGCGCTACGAACTACAGGAACCATTAATCCTTTTGGACCAGAAACGGCTACTGAGATATCACAAAAATCGTAAGCAATTTTTTCCTGTCCGTCAATCATAGAATTCACGTCAGGGTATAATTTTAAAGCGCGAGTTACGGCTTTAGTAAAGAACGACATAAAACCTAATCCCATTTGGTGTTTGGCTTTGAATTCTTCTTTGTACTGATCGCGTAAAGCGTAAATAGCACTCATGTCTACTTCGTTGAAAGTAGTCAACATCGCTGTTTCGTTTTTAGCCGATACCAAACGTTCTGCTACTTTACGACGCAACATCGATAATTTAGTTCTTTCCGAACCACGAGAACCGCCTGTTGGAGTTCCCATAGAAGGTACTGCATTTACAGCGTCATCTTTAGTTACTCTTCCTGCTTTTCCAGTTCCAACGATGTCAGAAGGATTGATGTTTTTCTCGTCTAATATTTTCTTAGCTGCCGGAGAAGGTGTTCCTGTTGCATATGTTGCTGCAGCTGGAGCCGCTTTCGGAGCTTCTACTTTTTTCTCTTCTGCTTTTGGAGCTTCCGCCTTAGGAGCAGCTGCGCCACCTTCAGGTTTTGCGGCACTGGTGTCAATTAAGCAAACGACTTGTCCAACGGCTACTGCATCACCTTCTTCTGCTTTAAGCGTAATGATTCCGCTGGCTTCTGCTGGTAATTCTAATGTAGCTTTATCTGAATCAACCTCAGCAATGGCTTGGTCTTTTTCTACATAATCTCCGTCTTTTACTAACCAAGTTGCTATTTCAACTTCTTTGATTGATTCCCCTGGTGAAGGGACTTTCATTTCTAAAATCATGGGTATATAATTTTATATGGTGTTGTTATTATCTTCTCTTAATCAAAAATACAATTTTATTGGAACAAATTCTTGTCAAAAACCATAGCGATGGCATTGGCATGACGTTTTTTAGCACGTGCATAACTTCCTGCTGCGGGTGCACTGTATGCTTTTTGTGATGCCAAACGTAATTTCACTTCATTGAAGTTCATCAACATAAAGCCGTAAGCTCCCATGTTTTTAGGCTCTTCCTGTGCCCAAACATAGTCGTCTACGTTAGGGTATTTAGCGATAATTGCTTTTAATTGTTCTGTTGGCAATGGGAATAATTGTTCGATTCTTACCAGAGCTACATCGTTTCTTCCGTTGGCTTCTCTTTCGGCTAATAAGTCGTAGTAGAATTTACCGGTACAGAATACTAATGATTTTACATCTTTTGGATTTACGCTTGCATCGTCAATTACTTCCTGGAATTCTCCGGTTGCAAATTCTTCAATTGAAGAAACTGCTAATGGATGACGCAATAAACTTTTTGGTGTAAACACAATTAACGGTTTACGGAATTTGGTTACCATTTGTCTTCTCAACAAGTGGAAGAAATTGGCTGGCGTAGTACAATCGGCAACATACATATTATGTTTTGCACATAATTGTAAGTAACGTTCCATACGAGCTGAAGAGTGTTCAGCACCTTGGTTTTCATACCCGTGTGGCAATAAGAATACCAATCCGTTTTGGTTGTTCCATTTGTCTTCCGCTGCCGAAATGTATTGGTCTAACATGATTTGAGCTCCGTTAGAGAAATCCCCAAACTGTGCTTCCCAAATCGTTAGTGTATTTGGACTAGCCAAAGCATATCCGTAATCGAAACCTACAACTCCGTATTCTGATAATAGTGAATTATAGATGTAGAATTTACCTTTTTGGTCTTTTAATTGATTCAGTAAAACCACTTCTTCTTCCGAATCTTCAACTTTTACAACAGCGTGACGGTGTGAGAATGTTCCACGCTCTACGTCTTGTCCAGAAATACGAACATCGTAACCTTCTGTTAAAAGAGAGCCGTAAGCTAACATTTCTCCCATAGCCCAATCCAACTTATCCGTTTCGAAAAACATGGTTTTTCTATCGTTGATTAATTTAGATGTTTTACTTAAGAATTTTTTATCCGAAGGCAATTCAGTCACTACTTTCGCAATGTCTGTCAATATTGACTTTTTAACTTTCGTGTCAAACTTTTGAAGCATGACATCGTCGCTTACCTGTTCAAAATTTTCCCATTCATCTTGCATAAATGGCTTGATGATGGTTAAGTCTTTTTTACGGGAAGCTTCCAGATTCTGATCCAGAGTTGCTTTGTATTCTTCTTCTAGGCCAGCTACATAATTGGCGGCGATGACACCTTCTGCTAATAATTTTTCAGCATAGATATCTCTTGCGTTTTTATGTTTAGAGATGGCTTTGTATAATTGAGGTTGGGTAAAACGAGGTTCATCACCTTCATTGTGCCCGTATTTTCTGTATCCTAATAAATCGATGAAAACATCGGTTTTGAATTCCATTCTGTAATCCAAAGCAAATAACATGGCATGAACTACTGCTTCTGCATCGTCAGCATTCACGTGAAGTACAGGTGATAAAGTTACTTTAGCAATATCAGTACAATACGTTGAAGAACGCGCGTCTAAATAATTCGTGGTAAATCCAACCTGATTGTTAATCACTAAGTGAATTGTTCCGTTGGTTTTATATCCGTCTAATTTTGCCATCTGTACAATTTCGTACACAATACCTTGACCAGCCACTGCGGCGTCACCGTGAACGGCAATTGGCAATACTTTTGAAGCATCATTAGGATAATAACGATCTTGTTTGGCGCGGGCAATTCCTTCAATAACAGCACCTACTGTTTCTAAGTGAGAAGGGTTTGGTGCTAAATTGATGTTGATTTTCTTCCCGGTTTGAGTTGTTCTGGTTGCAGTTAATCCTAAGTGGTATTTTACGTCACCGTCGAATAGAGCGTCATCATCGTAATCTTTTCCGTCAAATTCTGAGAAGATATCTTGTGTGTTTTTTCCAAAAACATTGGCTAAGGTGTTCAAACGGCCACGGTGTGCCATTCCCATCACAAACTTTTCTACACCTTTTTCTGCAGCAGCTTCAATTAAAGCGTCTAAAGCAGGAATGGTTGTTTCGCAACCCTCTAGAGAGAAACGTTTTTGACCTACGTATTTTGTATGTAAGAAGTTCTCGAAAGAAACTGCTTCGTTTAATTTTTTAAGAATTCTTTTCTTTTCTTCCGCGTTGAAATTTGGAAGATTGTCGTTGATGTCTAAACGTGCCTGAATCCATTCCAATACTTTTGGCTCACGAATGTACATGTATTCGACACCAATAGACTCACAATACACTTTGTTAAGGTGGTCTAAAATACTTTGAAGTGTGCTTGGTGGCATGTTGACCACTTTGGCAGCATCAAAAACAGTGTTTAAATCGGCTGATGACAATCCGAAATTCTCAATGGCTAATGTTGGAGAATATGTTCTACGATCACGAACAGGGTTTGTTTTGGTAAACAAATGTCCACGGGTTCTGTAACCGTCGATGAGTTTTAAAACTCCAAATTCTTTTTGTAATTTATCGGAAACAATGGAACAATCGGCATTGCCTTCGGCCATCATCGAAAGCTCATCAGCTGGGCTCGCGCCAAACTCATTAGCAAAGTCAAATCCTTGGAAAAAACTTCTCCAACTTGGCTCTACGCTATCGGGATTTTGTAAATATTGTTCGTATAAATCTGCAAAAAATGCAGTATGTGCTGC
This sequence comes from Flavobacterium sp., assembly GCA_030153045.1. Classification (GTDB taxonomy): domain Bacteria; phylum Bacteroidota; class Bacteroidia; order Flavobacteriales; family Flavobacteriaceae; genus Flavobacterium. The sequence continues at coordinate 23,745 of JASLID010000010.1, read as the reverse complement.
GTTTAAAAAGGAAAACCTATCCATAATTCTGTCGAATGACGATTTTTGGTTAAAAAAATTTTGACAAAAGTACAATACTTTGCAATAATCTTCTAATGTTTTTTATACTTTTATATCATAAATTATTGCTAAAAATGAAACAAAAATCTCACTTGGACAGTTTTTTAACAAGAATAGCAATTTGTGTTTGTTTTATATTTATTTTCTCCCAAAGTAATGCTCAGGATACAATTCCAAAATCACGAAAAAGTGAATTTTGGAGCAAAGTAAGGCTTGGTGGAGGATTAGGATTGGGTATAGGAAGCGATTATACCAACATTGCCGTTGCGCCCAGTGCAATTTATGAAGCAAATGGATATGTTGCTTTTGGTCTTGGCGCGCAATACAGTTATGCAAAACAAAGAGATTTTTACAATTCCCATATTTATGGAGCCAGTTTGATTGGGCTTATAAATCCGATTCCACAAGTACAGTTGTCTGTAGAATTAGAAGAACTTAGGGTCAACAATACTTTCACACAATTTAATCCTAGAATAAAAGATAATTTTTGGAATACTGCGTTATTTCTTGGTGCGGGTTATCGAAATCAGAATTTAACGATTGGTATTCGATACAATATTTTGTTCAATGAATCTGATTATGTTTATAGTCAGGCTTGGATGCCGTTTGTTAGAGTTTATTTTTAATTTCATTCAAATTTAATTTGCAAGAAGAAACTCTTCCAATTCGTATAATTTTCATTAATCAACATTCCTCTTTTTTTTTATTCATTTAGCTAACTACCTAAAGTTTAACTTTTTATACGGTAAAACCGTAGTTTTTTTTGTATAGTACTATTTAATTTTAATGGGTTGAAGCTTGTTGTAAGCATCTGCGATTTTCCAAAATAAATTAATAACCTATATCATGAGAAAAATTATCTTAAGTATTGCTTTATGCAATGTACTATTGGTTACTGCACAAAATGAAAAGGGAATTGTTGGAGAAGTAAATTGGTTTAAAAACTGGACAAATTTTAAACCTAAAAGCACAATTTATAAAGAGTCCACTATTTTATTAAGTGGCGAGATAAATAAAAATACTACATTATTTAAAAAAGACGTTTACTTACTTTCTGGTGTTGTATATGTAACCAATGGAGCAACTTTAAATATTGAGCCAGGAACCTTAATAAGAGGTGATTACGAAAGTGAAGGTGCTTTAGTAATAACAAAAGGTTCAAAAATAATAGCTCTAGGTTCGGAAACAGATCCAATTGTTTTTACTTCAAATAAAGAAGCTTCTCAACGTAGAGCTGGTGATTGGGGCGGCTTGATAATTTTAGGAGAGGCCCCTACAAATAAATTTACTGGACAACTTGATCTTAATTTAGATCCAAAACACAATGCTTATGGAGGGTTTAATGACGAAAGCGATTCTGGAATTTTAAATTATGTTCGCATAGAGTTTGCTGGAAAAAAAGGAAGAAACTCAAAAGCATTTAATGGACTTTCATTGGCTGGTGTAGGCAGTAAAACCATACTGAATAATATTCAAGTTAGTTTTTCAAATGACGATTCTTTTGAATGTTTTGGGGGTAATGTTTATTTGAAGAATTTAATATCATTTAGAGCTATTGACGATGATTATGATTTTACCGAAGGTGTACAATGTTCTTTAAACAACAGTATTGCCATTAGAAATCCTTATATTTCAAGTTCAGAAAACCCACGATGTATTGAAGTTGAAACGTTTGACATTGCATCAAATGCAGACATGTCTAAAAAACCAACGAACTTAACAGCAACTAACATTACATTATTGAATGAAGAACTTGACAATACTGGCTTAACTCGAGAAGCTGTATTTGTTAGAGAAAATAGCTTTTTAAGTATTAACAATAGCGTTATTTCTGGTTTTAATCAGGCGGTTCTTTTAGATGGAAAAATTAAAATCAATTTTGAAAATTTACAGAAGATAAAACTTCAAGACATGTTGTTTAATAATTGTAACGCAAATATTGAAAGTGAAATTTCTGAAAAAAATCAACAGGTAAGCGATTGGTACAAAAACGACGTGTTTCTTATTGAGTTTTCAAAATCGAACAATATTGATTTCTTTGTTGATGCAGATTTGAAGAAAATGCCCGATTTTAGAATCAAAGATAATCAAATGCTAACTAGCCGATTAGCAAATAACAACGGTAAGTTTAATAAATAAAATTTAATACTTGTTTCTGAACCACACTTTTTGCCATTCTCTTTTTAAAACTAGAAATGCAACCTGTTCAGAAAGTTCAACCAAATCTGAACCGTCGAGCTTTTTTATTTGATCTTCAGGAACATCAATAATATAAAGTAGGTTCAAATATTCAGCAAATTTGTGCTGAATTAATTTATAAATCTTATCGTGTAATTGTATTTTTAAATCAATAGGTGTAATTGATATTGAAAAATCAACCCCTTCATTGGCCAATGTAAAATCTTTATTTATTTGCTCAACTAGTTTTACATACAATGTCTCTTTCTGTGCTTCAGAAAGTAATAAATCAGTATTTTGTGGGGCTATAAACATAGTTGTAATATTCATTTTCAATTGACAATAGCATGAACCTTTATTTCAATTGAATATTGAGATTTTTTTAAACATTTCTACTCATCAAATTCTCTCCAAATGATTTTAAGATGGCTTTTTTTTCCGCTTCAATATCCATTTTTTCTAAAGTTTCAAAAGCTTTAAATGTGTAATTTTTAATTGCTTGTTGCGTAGCTTCGCTGGCTCCAGTACCATTAAAAACTTCTTTTACAGAATTAATTTTATCTGTATTGTCAGTTGGTCTAATGGAGAATAAGTGTAGTAACTGCTCTTTTTCTTGAGTTTTAGCAAATTCTATCGCTTTAAGATATAAATAGGTTTTTTTATTTTCAATAATGTCACCCCCGACTTGTTTTCCAAAGGTTAATGGATCACCAAAAGCATCTAAATAATCGTCTTGCAATTGAAATGCAATCCCCAAATTTAACCCAAAATCATAAATTAAATTCGCATTTTCAGTTGAAGTTTCGGCTACAATTGCCCCCATTTTCATTGCCGCTCCAACTAAAACAGCTGTTTTATACTCGATCATTTTCAAGTATTCAGGAATCGTAACATCATCACGTTGTTCGAAATCTACGTCCCATTGTTGGCCTTCGCAAACTTCTAATGCAGTTTTACTAAACAATTGGGCCAATTCTCTAAAAATTTTAGGCTCATATTGTTCAAAGTATTGATATGCCAAAATCAACATGGCATCACCAGACAAAATCCCGGTATTTATATCCCACTTTTCATGAACCGTTTCATGTCCGCGACGCAAAGGCGCATCGTCCATAATATCATCGTGAATAAGTGAAAAATTATGAAAAACTTCAACAGCTGTTGCAGCAGCCAATGCTTTTTGATAATCTGAATTGAAAATTTCGGCAGTCATTAAGGTCAAAACCGGACGCATTCGTTTGCCGCCCAATGCTAAAATATAGGCAATGGGTTCGTATAAATTTTTAGGTTCTTTTTCGATAGTTAAACCTGAAAAGTGCTCAAAAATAATGTCCTGGTATTGAGAAATGGAAAGCATGAATTTAATTTTTGGCTAAAATACTCCAAATTAAACAGTTTGTCAAATAAAGAATGAAATGTTAATTTTGACTTAAAACACAGGAAACTATTTTAGTTTCTAAAGTTTCCATTTTATATTTGCACTCGATTTATTATCAAAATAATGCAATTTATGATACTTACCTTGTTTCTATTAATGGGTCTCTTAGCGATGGTTTATTTCTTCATGAAACAACCACAATTTGGCAAATTGCCCAGCGGCGAAAGATTAAAAACCATACAAAACTCTCCAAATTATAAAAACGGTGCTTTTCAAAATCTAAATCACACACCTGATTTAACTGAAGGTGCTAATTTATTTACCGTAATGAAAGAGTTTTTATTCTCTAAAAATGAAGCTAAAAAGCCTAACGGAATTATTCCTACCACAAAAACAGATTTGAAAGAAAGTAACCCAGCAGAAGATGTTATCGTTTGGCTTGGTCATTCGTCTTATTTTCTTCAAATAGACGGGAAAAAGATATTGGTTGACCCTGTTTTAAGTGGCTCAGCTTCCCCAATTTCATTTACAACCAAAGCATTTAAAGGTTCTGATGTGTATACAGCTGATGATTTTCCTGAAATTGATTATTTGTTCATCTCTCATGACCATTGGGATCATTTGGATTACAAAACGATTTTGCAACTCAAGCCTAAAATCAAAAAAGTGATTTGCGGATTGGGAACAGGAGCCCATTTCGAACATTGGGGATTTGAGACGGATAAAATCATCGAAAAAGACTGGAATGAAACCATTACACTTGAGGGAAATTTTGTAGTTCATACAGTCTCCGCAAGGCATTTTTCGGGTAGAGGTTTTAAAAGAAACCAATCGCTTTGGATGTCTTATGTTTTACAAACTCCAACGTCAAAAATATTCATTGGAGGCGACAGCGGCTATGATGACCATTTTACTAAAATTGGAGAAGAATTTGGCCCTTTTGATATATCCATTTTAGAAAATGGACAATACGATAAAAGCTGGAAATACATTCATATGATGCCAGAAGAAGTCATTCAGGCTTCTAAAGACTTGAAATCAAAAATGTTACTCCCAGTTCATTCGGGGAAATTTGTTTTGGCAAATCATAATTGGAACGAACCGTTAATTAAAATTTCGGAATTAGCCCAAATCAATAATATCGATCTAATGACGCCACGAATAGGAGAAAAAGCCTATTTAAAACAAAAGGTAAAATTTGATAAATGGTGGGAGTTTCCTAATTAAATCACAATAAAACAGACGCATCTGTCAAATCACCTGAAAACAAATGACTTAACACAGATGTTAATAAAATGTGAAAACAGAGGAAACTATTTTTGTGTTTAAAGTTTCCTTTTTATATTTGCAGCGAAATTCAACATAAAATGAAAGAGAAAATTATAGCTAGAGCAAGCGATATGTTTTTAAAACTTGGTTTTAAAAGCATTACTATGGATGATATAGCGGGAGAAATGTGTATTTCTAAAAAAACGATTTACAAGTATTTCTGTAATAAAGAAGTGTTGGTTGAAGAATCAACAGAAATGATTCACAATCAAGTTCATCAAATTATTGATAGCATTGTCGAAAAAAATTACAATGCAATTGAAGAGAATTTTGAAATCAGAATCATGTTTAAGGAAATGTTCAAATCCTACGAAACATCGCCGATATATCAATTAAAAAAACATTATCCGGAAATTCATCAAAAAGTAATGTCGCGGGAAATTGATGAATGCAACAAATGTTTTCGACAAAACATCGAAAAAGGGATTGCTCAAGGTTTGTACAGAGAGAATCTCGATATTGAAACCATCATTAAATTTTACTACATCTTGATTTTTAGTATTAATGAAAATACCGTTTCCGAAAAAGAAGCACAAAAATTAGAATTAGATGCTTTAGAATATCATACTAGAGCCATTGCTACACCAAAAGGAATAAAAGAACTAGAGAAACATTTACAAAATCCTAATATATAACCATCAATCAATGAGACAAATATTCATCTTAATCACGTTCATTTTCTTTTTACAAGTAAAGGGGCAAGATGCCAAACAAAATTATTCGTATAGTTTGAAACAAGCTATCGATCATGCACTACAATATAACTATTCGGCTATTAATGCAGGAAAGGATATTGAGGCTGCCAAGAAGAAAAAATGGGAAACCACAACAATGGGTTTGCCGCAAATTAATGGAGGCGTTGATTACCTAAACAATTTTGCCTACACACAACAAGGTGTTACTGGGGGTGGTAATTTTGGCGGACCTTCGGGAGAGGTTTTCACCATAGCCTTTGGAACAAAACACACTGCAATTGCAACAGCTACTTTAAGTCAGTTAATTTTTGACGGTTCTTATTTAGTTGGACTACAATCTTCTAAAGCGTATTTGCAATATTTTGAAAATTCAAAGAAAAAAACAGATTCCGAAATCAGAGAAATGGTGACCACTTCCTACGGAAATGTTCTTTTAGCCGAAGAAAGCATCAAAGTTTTACAAAGCAATCAAACTATTCTTGAAAAAACATATAACGACGTAAACCAAGTCTATAAAAATGGTTTAGGTGAAGAAGAAACTGTAGAGCAAATCGCCATTACTTTAGCTTCGGTTAAAAGCAATTTAAACAATGTAAAGCGATTGAGAGAAATTGGATTGAAATTCCTTAAAATAAACTTAGGAATTGAAATTAACGATGAGCTTTTGTTGACAGATAATCTAGACACTTTAGCACAAAACAATTTGGCTCTTGCAATTACTGATTCCGAATTTAATGTTCAGAATTCAATTGATTACCAAATAGTTTCTAACTTAAGCAATCAGAAACGATTATTATTAAAATTAGAAAAAAGCAAAGCTTTACCATCACTTGGAGCAGCTGTGAATTTTGGATATAATGCTTTTTCAAATGAGTTTAGCTTTCTTTCAACTGACCAAAAATGGAATAATTTTGCCAATATGGGTGTGAGCTTAAAAGTGCCTATTTTTTCAAGTTTAGGAAGAACTGCCAGAACCCAACAGGCTAAAATTGCCTATGAACAATCGCAAACACAACTCACCGAAACCGAGCAAAAATTGAAATTGCAATTTGAAAAAGCCAAAAGCGATTTCGAATTCAGTATCGAAGAATATGCTTCGGCAAAAAGCAACTTGAATTTAGCCGAAAGAATCGAGAAAAAACAACAAATAAAATTTAAAGAGGGTTTGTCGACCAGTTTCGAATTTACCGAAGCGCAAAGACAATTATACGCATCGCAACAAAGTTATTTACAATCAATGATTGATGTAATTAACAAAAGAGCGGCTCTTGAAAAAATCACAAATAAATCTAACTAAACATCTATATATAATGAAATCGAAGATATTTTTAATCGCATCACTTTCAATACTACTTTTCTCTTGCGGAAGCAAAGAAAACTCATCTAATATTGATAAGTTAATAGAAACAAAAAACTTAACAGAGCTTAAAACTAAAAGAGCTGCACTTCAAGCCGATTTGACAAAAATTGATGAAGCTTTAGCTTCTTTAGATAAAAAAACAGACGAAGCGTTAGTGGAAACAATGGTTGTAAAAGACACTGTTTTTAATCATTATTTAGAAATTCAAGGAAATGTGGATACCAAAGAAAACATTCTAATTCAACCTGAATTTTCTGGAGCATTAGTTTCGTTAAACGCAAAAGCTGGACAAAGAGTGGCAAAAGGACAAGTTTTAGGTCGTGTTGACGATGCTGGAATGAGTCAACAATTGGCACAAATTCAAACACAATACGAATTGGCTAAAACCACTTTCGAAAGACAAAAAAGATTATGGGATCAAAAAATTGGTTCTGAAATTCAATACTTACAAGCGCAAACACAAATGACAAGCTTGCAAAAATCATTAGGACAAATGAGAGCTCAAATTGCTAAAACAATCATCAAAGCTCCATTTTCAGGTGTAATTGATGAGGTTTTTGTTGAAAGAGGACAAGTTGTGGCGCCAAGTCCACAAGGATTAATGCGTATTGTTAATTTAAGCGACATGTTCGTTAGCACATCAGTACCTGAAACCTATATTGGAAAATTAAAAGTAGGAACGACGGTTGATGCTTTAATTACTTCTATTGGAAAAACATACAAAGGGAAAGTGAGACAAGTAGGGAACTATGTTAACCCAAATAACAGAAGTTTTGGTATCGAAGTTAGTGTGCCAAATCCAGAAAACTTATTGCGTCCAAACCAAGTGGCAAAACTTAAAATCATCGATTATACAGCTAAAAATGCGCTTGTAGTTCCAACCAATGTGATTCAGGAAGATGCTAATGGAAATAAATTTATTTTCACAGTAACGAATGTTAATGGAAAAACCGGAGCTGCTAAAAAAGCAGTGGTTAAAATTGGTAAATCATCAGATAATGTTACCGAAATAGTTAGTGGAATTGCTGCTAATGATATCATTGTAACTGAAGGTGCCAATACTATTTCTGAAGGAATGAAATTAACATTTTAAATTTTGAAACAGAAAAGGTTAGTGGTTTGAACACACAAGAATTTTGTTGGTCCTAAATCTTAATCATCCGTAAACTAACCTTTCTTTTTTCAACTTTTTAATCATAAAAGCTATCAAATGAGTCATCAAAGTAAAGAATTTAGCATATCAAGCTGGGCTGTAGACAACCGTGTCACAGTATATATCCTGACATTACTAATTGTGATTACTGGAGTTATTGCCTACATCACTATGCCACGTGAGGATTTTCCGGAAATCATCGAAAATAAAATATACATCTCTTCTGTTTTTCCTGGAAATTCGGCCGAAGACGTTGAAAAACTAATCATAAAGCCACTCGAAAAAGAAATTAAAAATATTTCTGGTGTCGAAAAAATCACCTCTAGTTCTTTTCAGGATTATGGAATGATCATCGTAGAGTTTGGGGATAAAGTAACTATTGAAGATGCTAAAACCAAGGTCAAGGATAAGGTTGACATCGTAAAAGCCGATACCGATTGGCCGAATCTAGACAACGGAAGTAAAGTAGAGCCCAACGCTTTTGAATTGAATATTTCGGAAGAAGTGCCTATTTTAAATATCAATCTGCAAGGAAACTACACGACCCAACAATTAAAAAAATACGGTGAACAACTTCAAGATGATATTGAAGAAATTTCGGAAGTTAAAAAAGTTGACATTTTAGGTGTCGATGATAAAGAAGTTGAAATTGCGGTAGACATTTTCAAAATGACAGCAGCTCAAGTTTCGTTTGACGAAATTCAAAATGCAGTGAAGTATGAAAATATGACCCTTTCTGGCGGAAATTTAATCTCACAAGGTTCTAGAAATAACATTAGAATTGTAGGTGAAATTAAAGACCCTAAAGAGCTGGAAAATGTTATTGTGAAGTCTTATGGCGGAACAGTTTACCTGAAAGACATTGCCGTTGTTAGTTTTAAAGAAAAAGAAAAAACAACTTATGCTCGTGAAAAAGGAACAGAAGTAGTCATGCTTAGCGTGAAAAAACGTTCCAATACAAACATGATTTCAGCCATTGAACAAGTAAAAGAAAAAATTGAAGAAGCAAAAGCGTCTTATCTTCCTTCGAACTTAAAAATCGAATTAACTAACGATCAATCTTCTCGTGTAGAACACCAAGTAGACGAATTGTCTAACCACATCATTTTTGGTATCGTACTGGTAATGATTGTATTGATGTTTACCATGGGATTGCGAAACTCATTGTTCGTAGGAGCCGCGATTCCGTTGTCTATGTTAATGGCATTTAGTATTCTTTCGGCTTTTGGGTTGACCTTAAACACGATGGTGCTTTTCGGATTGGTAATGGGATTAGGAATGCTAGTGGATGATGGTATTGTGGTAGTCGATAACGTATTTGCCAATATGCGAAAAGGGATGGATCGAGTGCATGCCTCGAAAATTGGTATTGGCGAAATCGCTTGGCCTGTAATTTCTTCTACAGCTACTACTTTAATGGCATTTTTACCGTTCTTGTTATGGCCTGGAACCATGGGTAAATTCATGAAATATTTCCCAATCACGTTAACCGTAACTTTATCAGCATCTTTATTTGTGGCGATGGTAGTCAACGCTGCCATGACAGGAGGTTCTATGGATACAGAGGATAGAAATGTGTCTAAAAAATCAGCGAAACTCTATTCTATTATATTTACAATTGTTGCGGTTATATTTGTATTAATTGGAAATATTTACGATTCTAAAGCAGCAAGAGCTATTGGACATTTGGCCATCATATCAATGGGGTTAATGTGGTTGTATAAACTAAAGTTGTACCAATGGACACAAGACTTTCAGCACAACTTTTTTCCAAAAATGGAAAATAAATACAAAAGCTTTTTGGCAAAAATTCTTACTGGAAAAAGAGCTTGGATGGCTTTGGCAGGAATTATAGGCATGTTGTTTTTCTCTTTCGTTCTATTAAGTATTTTTCCTAGAAAAGTATTGTTTTTCCCTGATAATATTCCAAATCAGGTTATTACCTATATCGAATATCCTCAAGGAACCGACATCAAAAAAACCAATCAGGCCACACTTTTTGTCGAAAAACAGGTTATTTCTATTTTAAACAAATATATAGATCCAAAAACGAATAAAAACTTCCTTGCCGAATCGATCGTTTCTCAAGTTGGGGTTGGTGCAGGAAATCCAAATGTGGATGCAGGTTCTGCTTCCGAAACACCTTTTAAAGGAAAAGTAACGGTAAATTTCGCTGAGTTTAAATTCAGAAGAGGAATCAATACCTTAGATGTTTTAGAAGAAATTAGAGGAAAAGTAAAAGGAATTGCCGGAGCGATTGTTACGGTTGAAAAAGAATCTAACGGACCGCCAGCCGGATATCCAATTAGTGTTCAGTTAACAGGAATTGATTATGATGAGATGTTGAAAGAAGCAGATAAAATGATTGCTTTTATCAACTCTAAAAACATTCCGGGAATTGAGCGTTTGAGTGTCGATGTAAATAAAGAAAGTCCGGAACTTGAAGTAAAGGTTGATAGAGTAAGTGCAGGAAGCTTAGGTGTTTCAACTGGTCAGGTTGGATTCAATTTACGTCGTTCGGTGTATGGTCAAGAAATTTCTACGTATAAAGAAGGAGATGACGATTACAATATTACCATGCGTATGCAGGAAGATCAGCGCAAGAATGAGAATGTATTGTTCAATCAATCGCTAACATTCAGAAATCAGAACAACGGACAAATGATGCAAGTGCCTATTTCTGCAGTTTCTCAAACAGAGAAAACAAGCACTTACAATCAAATCAAGAGAAAGAACCACAAACGTATCATGACGGTTTATTCAAACGTCCTGACAGGTTATAATGGGGATGAGATTACAAAGCAAATTGAAGCCAGTCTGAAAGGATATGAGTTGCCAAGAAGTGTAACGTATTCATTCTCCGGAGTACAGGAAGAACAAGGAAAAAATCAAAGCTTCCTGATGTATGCTCTTTTCTTAGCTCTTGCCGGAATTATGATCATTATAGTATTGCAGTTTAATTCGGTTTCAAAAACTCTGGTTATCTTATTTACAGTATTATTGAGTTTTAGTGGAGTGTTTTACGGCTATGTCATCGCCAATATGGACTTTGTGATCTTAATGACCATGATGGGAATTATCTCACTTGCCGGAATTGTGGTGAAGAACGGAATTGTATTAATGGATTTCTTCGTATTGTTATTGGATAAAAAAGTAGCTGATAATAAATTAGAAAGCCACGATGATTTAACTTTAGAAGAAATAAAAGAAGTAATCATCGAATCTGGAAAATCTCGTTTACGTCCGGTATTATTAACAGCTTTGACCGCTGTTCTAGGATTAATTCCTTTGGCTATTGGATTAAACTTTGACTTCTTCGGATTAATTACCGATTTAAATCCACACTTATTCCTTGGAGGAGATAACGTAATTTTCTGGGGACCATTAGCATGGACGATTATCTTCGGATTAACCTATGCCACAGTGCTAACCTTAGTGATGGTACCGGTTATGTTCTACTTGGTAAAACGAGTAAAATACTGGTTGCGTGACAGAAGAAATAGCGCTCAAATAGAGTCTATAAAAGAATAAAAAACCTTAGATAAAATAAAGAACGCCTCAAAAAATTAATTTTGAGGCGTTTTCGTTTGGTTTGGTTTTTGGTTGTTTAGTGGAGAATACCGGATTCGAACCGGTCACCTCTTGCCTGCCAGGCAAGCGCTCTAGCCAAATGAGCTAATCCCCCAAAATGATTGCCAAATATAATCTTTTTATTGAATAATTTATACTTTTGTAAAAATGCTTTAAAAAAATGGACGTTTCTATAAAAATTACTGATCGCGAAGGTGTGACTCATGAAGTGCAGGCACCCACAGACATGAATATGAATATTATGGAGGTGGTTCGCATGTATGAACTTGCGCCTGAAGGAACTATCGGAATCTGCGGGGGTATGGCCATGTGCGCTTCTTGTCAGTGTTATGTCCTCAATGATGTGGCTTTGCCTGAAAAAGGAGATGATGAAGATGCCATGCTTTGGGAAGCGTTTAATGTAAAAGACAACAGTCGTTTGGGTTGCCAAATTAATATTACGCAAGAAATTGATGGGTTGGAAATAGAATTGGCTCCAGAAAGTTAGGCCTTATTTAGAGGAAGAAAGTGTATCCTATTAATCATTTTTTTTGATTCACTATAAAATCAATATAATTTAAAAAAATAAAGGCTGTCTTTTATAGACAACCTTTAAATCCTATTTAATTAAAAAATTATTTTTTAATTATTAATTTTTGTTCGCTAATATTCATTTTATTAGTTCCTTTTACAAAATAGATTCCTTCAGATAATTCATCTATATTAATGCTATTTGCAGCATTTGCTTTTACAGTAATTTTTTTAAGAACCTGCCCTAATTGATTAAGAATTAAAATCTCACCATCAACTTCAGAGTCAATATTCAAAAGACCTCTATTTGGATTAGGATATAACCTGAATTTTGAATTCAATTGAAACTCAGAATTGCTCAAAGTAGCAACCGTGACACAAACAGAAGTAACCGTAAAATTCCCAAGTGTGACAACCACTTTATAATCACCAATAACCGTTGGTGTATAACTCTGGTTTGTTTCCCCAGAAAGTAATGTATCAGGACACAGATACCATTTGTAAGTGGCTCCAGACTGTACGGCACTTAATACTCCTGAATTTTGTATTACATCATCAACTGGCATAGTTTCTACTGCAACTGTTGTATTGGTATTAAAAGCTGGACAAGAAGCTGATGCAACAACATCATAATTTACTGTATAAGTTCCGGGTGTACTAGTACTAGGAATGATTTCTCCAGTAGTAGAGTTTATACTCAAGCCCGATGGGATTGAAGTAAAAACACCACCAGATACTAGCCCAGTAGGCGTTATGGCTTGGGCCGTAGTCATGTCTGATGTATATGGATTGCCTGAATAAGTAAATGTTCCGGCAGGCGCTGCTGTTACAATTAAATCAAAAGATCTAGTGGTTACACAACCCGTATTGTTATCTTCAATTCTAACGAAAATCCTAACTGGTGAAGATGAGATAGAGTAATTAGTTAAATTTGTAAAAGGAATATTATTTGATGTGCCATTTTCTGCATCTGATTGAGATGTGTAATATGTAATTGTATAATCTGAAGCAGGAAGACCACCTAAAATTTCACTGTCTTTATTTATTGAAAATATATAAGGCGCTGGCGAACTTGTACACAGAACAATATCCGAAGGTTGTGTTACAGCGGGCGTCGGAAAGTAAGTAAGTACTATACTATCTGTAACTTCATAACATCCACCAGGTCTAGTGGTTTTTACAGACCAAGTTCCTGCCTGATTTACAGTTATTGTTTGCATATTATTGTATGCAGGTTGTAGCACACCATTGAAAAACCATTGAAAAGAAGGTGTTCCTGAAGTTGGTGTTGATGCAAAGGTTGTAGTAATATCTATTGGAGTCCCTTCACATTCATCACGATCTGAACCTAAAGAAATACCACAAACAATATCGCAATCAGTAGAGCCATTAGCTGGTGAAAAGAGCGTTGTTTGTTCCAGTTTTATAAACCCAGGTTGCCCGCTATAATTAGTAATAATGGCAAGATAATATTCTCCTGCATTAGCGCCATTTATTTTCATTTGTTCTACAGAAGAGGCGGAATAACTACAATCTACTAAATTGCTTGGGAATGGTATTGGATAAGCACCTGGATTAGTTGTATTACTAGGACAACTCTCAGGACAACCCGTATTATTAATATTACCGCAGTTGTCTGAAGCAGATTGAAAAGGGCCCCAAACTGCAAAATCGACATCAAGTTGAGTTCCTATGGCATCACCTGCGACATTGAAAGCAGTGTTTTGAATAATTTCAAAGATTAAATCGCCAGTTTGGCTTACTTTAAAATAAAACCATTTAGGGTTAGGAGTAGAACCCAAACAAGCAATAGGTCCTCCTGAACTATCTGTTGAATTTGGAAATATTAAAGATGAGCTTGTTGGGTCTGAAGCACAAAAAACCTCTGCTGTTGCGCAAGTAGATTGTGCGTAAATATTTATAGTGACTAAACTAAAAATTAAAAATAGTAGTGTTTTTTTCATCGTATTTTTTATAACTTTTTATATTTCTGAAAAATCCCATTTTCAGTATTAGTAGTTCTTTTGGATAATCTACAATCTCAGCCTTATAATTTACATTTCTATTTTGTTTTCTTGTGAAAGTATAAACTGAGAAATTATAAAAAAAAAGATAATTTTAAGGTAAATAAATTTCCTTCTTCAAGGAATTAGAAATCGGGTCAAATTTATATAAATAAAAGCGATATTCAATATTCGTTTTTATGTAAAGGCATCAAATAATTGAACAATCAAATTTTAGTTATTTTCTTCAATCAAGAATGGAGTAAATAAACTTTATGACATAGCTAAGTGCTTCTCGTGAATGTGTTCTTCAATGGCATTCCACAACCCAATTCTTTTTTCGAGAGCTTCAATTGAAATTTCTTCTACTTCTTTCCATTTTTGCTCGTCGTTTTCACACAATTCTGTTATCATTTGCATAGCCATTGGTCCATGCTCATCGGCATCTAATTCGATATGTCTTTCGAAATAATAAATCAGTTTTGACAAATCGGTTTCAGGAAAATTAGCCTTGAAATTTCTAAGGATTTCAGTAAACATATTTGGAATCAGGTCTTCTCTTCCAAAGGTAAAAGCTGCAGCAATTTGATGAGGTTTTCCTTCTTCAATCACACGGAAAGTAAAATCTAAAAAAGCTTTCACGTCTGGATGCAACTGACTTGTTTTTATCGAGATAAAAATATTTTGGGTATTAACTACATCTTCTAAAAAAGCTTCAATTTCTACGATATTTGCGCCACAAGATTTCATCGCATCTATATACATTTCAAAATGACTTTGCCTTTTTCCATCCAATGAAATGTCTGTTTCTTCGGCTAAAACAATTTCATTGATTAAATACCTAATTTCGGCATTTTTAGTGGCAAACCAAGGTGTTGTTGTACATGTCAGTTTCGATTGTAATGCTTTTAAAAGCGACATAAAATCCCAAACCGCATACACATGAGTTTCCAAAAAACAATGCAAATCGTTTACGTTTCGAATTTGTGCATACAACGGGTGATTGAGTAAAATATTCTTTTGAGATTGAATGTTTTTATTGATAGATTCTATGTTCATGGTCTTAAAATTTTAGTTTAGTAATTAATATACGTAAAGATTATATCAGCGGTTTTTTAATTACAGCAGACAAAAGTAAAAAAGCTTCCCGTTCCCGAGAAGCTTTTAACATTGTTTTTATGAACACTTGAATAGATAATTTTTATTCATCGGCGGTAGGACCATACATTCCGGGAACTTTAGCGCCAACGGCACGAATATACGCAGACATTTGCCCTCTGTGATGAATGGTGTGGTTCATGACAAACATTCGAAATACGGAAAGTTTAGGCATTGTGAAATAAATAATTTCTCCGTTTTTCATGGTCCAATTTTCATTGAGTGTTTCATTACTTACTTCGCTTAATAATTTTTGAGCATCGGTCACCGTTTCATCAAAAAAGGCGAGTAATTCTTTGACTGTTTTGTAATTTTTAGGCTCGTATTTAAATGTCGAAAAATCCAATTCCGGATAAAGGAAAGTAGCTCTAACCCAAGTCGGAATTTCTGTTATGTGATTGGCTAATTGTGCCAAACTCATTGCTTTTTCATTAGACTTATAGTCAAAACTTTCTTCAGGAATGGCTTCAAGCATTTTTCTAGTATTCGCCATTTCATGTTGGAATTCCGGCATTAGGAATTGACTTAGATTCATGGTTTTCTTTTTTAATGTTGAATCAAAAATAAGAAATAGTTGAATAATTTGGAAATGACCCTAGAATAATCCTTAAACAAAAAAAGAGCCTCTAAATTTTTCAGAGGCTCTTTTTTTATATAGTATTCAATCTGCTATTTGAATGCTGGAATACCAGTAATATCTAAGCCAGTAATCAATAAGTGAATGTCGTGAGTTCCTTCATAAGTAATTACAGACTCTAAATTCATCATGTGACGCATGATCGAATATTCACCTGTGATTCCCATTCCTCCTAACATCTGACGTGCTTCACGAGCAATTTCCACTGCCATGTTCACGTTGTTTCTTTTTGCCATTGAGATTTGTGCAGAAGTTGCTCTTCCTTCGTTTCTCAATACTCCAAGTCTCCAAGTTAGTAATTGTGCTTTGGTGATTTCAGTAATCATCTCCGCTAATTTCTTTTGTTGCAATTGTGTTCCAGCAATTGGTTTGTCAAACTGAATACGTTCTTTTGCATAACGCAAAGCCGTATCGTAACAATCCATCGCTGCTCCAATAGCTCCCCAAGCAATTCCGTAACGTGCTGAATCAAGACAGCCAAGTGGTGCGCCTAACCCAGATTTGTTTGGTAATAAGTTGGTTTTAGGGACTTTTACATTATCAAAAATCAATTCTCCAGTTGAAGAAGCTCTTAATGACCACTTGTTGTGTGTTTCAGGAGTAGAAAAACCTTCCATTCCTCTTTCTACGATTAATCCGTGAATTCTTCCAGTTTCGTCTTTTGCCCAAACCACTGCGATATCAGCAAACGGTGCATTCGAAATCCACATTTTTGCTCCATTCAATAAATAATGGTCTCCCATGTCTTTAAAGTTGGTAATCATACTTCCTGGATCAGAACCATAATTTGGTTCCGTCAGACCAAAACAACCGATAAATTCTCCGGTAGCTAATTTTGGTAAAAAACGCATTCTTTGCTCTTCGTTTCCGTATTTCCAAATAGGATACATCACTAAAGAAGATTGTACTGATGAAGTAGAACGAACTCCAGAATCACCACGCTCAATTTCTTGCATGATTAATCCGTAAGAGATTTGGTCTAAACCAGCACCTCCATATTCTACAGGGATATAAGGGCCAAAGCCACCAATTTCCGCTAGCCCTTTTACAAGTTGTTTTGGGAACTCAGCTTTTTGAGCATATTCTTCTATAATAGGAGAAACTTCTTTTTTTACCCATGCACGAGCAGAGTCACGCACTAATTTATGTTCTTCTGTTAGTAAGTCATCTAACAAGTAATAATCAGGAGATTGAAATAAATCTGGTTTCATAATTCATGTTTTGAGGGAACAAAAGTAAGTAAAGATTTTTAACAAATCAATGGGTATTTGTGATAAAATGCATGAAAATGCATTTTATTGATTAATTTTTTGTCAAGTTGAATTAAACCGTATTTTTGTCAAAATTAAATTTTATGAAAAAAAAATACACTTACCTGCTTTTATTTTGTAGTCTTTTCTTACAGGCACAACAAACTGTTTTTCAAACAAAGCTTAATTCAGCTACGTTACCAAAGGAAAATAAAATTTCTGAAAAATTAGCTGCTGATTATTTAAACACTGCTTATGTAGCTCAAAATAGATTTAATTTAGAGCAGAATTTAATTGTAAAAATGCCTGACAATACTGTTATTAATGCAATTTATGAGAAAAGTATAGTATACAGTGTTGGGAGTTATTCGGCTATATATAAAGTATTGAATGATGAAAGTGCCCAATTGGTTTTTTCGGAATATGGAAATGCGATAACAGGAATGTATCAGTCTAGTGGGAACAATAAATACATGTTTCAGCAAACTAGCGAGAATATATTTGCTATATCTGAAGTAAATGAAATGAGTTTTATTGAAAAAGATAAGACGATAGATTATGAAGTAGTTCAAGATAGTAATGAACAAGGGGATGCATTAGCAAACAGCGATGTTTGTTCTGCGGCAACACCTGTTTGTTCTGGCAGTACAACTATTGATGTGATGGTGGTTTATACTCCAAGTGCGAGAGGTTTGTGGGGTAGTGTAGCTACTTCAAATGCTAATATTACTACTTCAATTACCAATATAAACACTGCTTTAGCAAATTCAGGAATTTCAAATATTATTTTTAATTTGGTATATGTTGGAGAAGTTGCTTATACTGAATCAGGTTCGTTTTCAACTGATTTGTCAAATTTAAGAGGTACTTCAGATGGAGTTATGGATGAAATTCATGCTTTAAGAGATACTTACGGTGCTGATTTAGTAGGTTTGGTAATTGGGAGCCCAACATCTTCGTGTGGATTAGGAAATTTAAATTCGTCACCAACAAATTATTCAAGTAATTCAGCTTTTACAGTTACATTGTACTCATGTGTGGTTTCTAACTATTCATTAGCGCATGAATTTGGACACAATATGGGATTAAATCACGATTGGTATGTAAATACAAATCTAAATCCATGCTCGCATCATCACGGTTATACAAACAAAACTGCTATAACAAACGGAGCTGCTAGTACACCTGCTCAAAGATGGAGAACGATAATGGCATACAATGACGAATGTTTAGCAGCAACAGGATCTAATTGTTCAAGAGTAAACAGATGGGCAAATCCTAGTGTAAATTACAATGGAGAACCTTCTGGAATAGCTATTGGGCAACCTAATCCTTCAAATGAGGCGTTTGGATTTAGTCGATTTGCTTGTGTGGTTTCAGGATTTAGGGCCTCTACATTAAGCACAGAAGAATTCTCAAAATCAAATATTTCTGTTTTTCCAAATCCTATAAAAAACAGTGTTACTGTTAATTGTGATGCGGAAATTAGTAAAATTGTAGTTTACAATTATATTGGGCAATTGGTTTTAACATCAAATAAAAAAGTGTTCAATACAGACTCTTTGATATCAGGTGTGTACTTTTTAAACATTTTTGATATTGATGGAAAAAAGATAGGTGTTAAAAAAGTGATTAAAGAATAATTTTAGGAAAACACAGTTCTGTAAACTTAAGATTATAAATTATAAAAAAAGCAGGCTTTCAGTCTGCTTTTTTTAATTATAGGATGTTAATAGTCATAAATATTTTATAATTTAGCCATAATTTACTAACCCAAAATGTATTATAAATGAAAAAAGCATTACTATTATTAATGGTTTTTTCTTTTAGTTTCATGAATGCTCAATCCGATAAATTTTGGAAGAAGCATGATGTTTCTAAGAGTAAAATAACTACGAATGCAGTGTCTTCTAGACAGTCTTTCCCAAAACAATTCGATTTGTATGAGTTGAACTTAGATGGGCTTAGAAATACTTTATTTGCATCTCTAAACAACAAATCTTCACAAAAAACAATCATAACGTTACCAAACGCCTATGGTCAAATAGAAGAATTTGAAATGTATGAAGCTTCAAATTTTGATGCAGAGCTTCAAGCAAGATTTCCTGGAATTAGAGCCTACTCAGGAAAAGGTATCACAGACAAATATGCGACATTAAAATTGAGTATCTCTCCGCAAGGAATTCAAACCATGGTTTTTAGAACAGATAAGCCTAATGAATTCATGGAACCATATTCAAGCGATAATAAAATTTATGCTGTTTATTATTCTCAAAGAACGAAAGGAGCTTTAGATTGGACTTGTTCAACTGTTGAAAAGGAAATGGTAATGGATATCTCTGATGAAATTAAAAAATCTAATTTAACACAAAGATCAAGCGATAGTCAATTAAGAACATTGCGTTTGGCGCAGTCTTGTACGGCTGAGTATGCTAACTTTTTTGGAGCTACAAGTTCCGCTCAAGTTGGTTTGGTTTTAGCGGCATTCAACAATACACTTACCCGTTGTAATGGTGTTTACGAAAAAGATTTAGGATTGCATTTAAATCTTATTAGTCAATCAACGAATGTGATTTTTTATAATGCAGCCACAGATCCGTATTCTCCTGGCTCTACAGGTGCTGGTGGAGCGTGGAGTCCAGAATTGCAATCTACATTAAATACAGAGCTTTCTGGTCCTAGTACACCTCAAGCAGTTAACGATGCTTTGTATGATATTGGTCATCTATTTGGCGCAACAGGAGGAGGAGGAAGTGCAGGATGTATTGGTTGTGCCTGTGGTACAATTAATCCTCTAGCTACTTGGACCTATATAGGAAACGGAAAAGGTAGTGGTTTTACATCTCCTGGAAGTGGACCACCATCTGGGGACAATTTTGATATAGATTATGTTGTGCATGAAGTTGGTCATCAATTAGGTATGAATCATTCATTCACACATTCGTCTCAAGTAAATGCTGCTCAAAGAGAAGTTGGTTCTGGGGTAACTATTATGGGATATGCTGGTATTACGAGTTATGATGTAGCACCGCATTCAATAGATACGTATCACGCCTATAATATTTATCAATTTGAAGCTAATTTTGCTGATAAGCCTTGTACTCAAGTTCAATCAGTTTCTGCAAATAATGTAGCGCCAGTTGTTAATCCTGTTGCTAATTATATTATTCCTATTAGTACTCCTTTTATTTTAGAAGGATCAGCTACAGATGTTAACGGAGATGCGTTAACGTATCAATGGGAGCAAAATGATGGTATTTCTGGACAAACTGGGGCAAGTAGTCCTGCAAGTACTACAAAAGCATCGGGACCTAATTTTAGATCTTGGCTTCCTACAGCTTCTCCAAATAGATATATGCCTAATTTAACTTCTGTTATAGCTAATTCAGCCACAACAAATGGAACAGGTAATGAGGTTATTTTAGTAGAAGCTTTAAGTTCAGTTGCAAGAGATCTTAATTTTAGATTAACAGTAAGAGATAATGCACCATATAACTCAGTAACTCCTGAAGTAGGACAAACTGCATATACTGATATGAAAGTAACTGTAGATGCTGCAGCTGGGCCTTTTGCTTTGTCTGTGCCAAGCGCTACAGGATTATCTTATGTAGTTGGGACTAATCAAACAGTTACTTGGAATGTTGCTAGTACCAATACAGGTGCGGTTAATACGCCGTATGTTGATATTTATTTATTTGTAGATAACACACTTACAAACGGAATTTTATTAGCAAGTAAAGTGCCTAATGATGGATCTGAAATAGTTACTATTCCTAATAATGTTGGAACTACCCATAGAATTATGGTAAGAGGTAATGGTAATGTTTTCTTTGATATTTCTAACAATAACTTTACTATTGCTGCACCAGCATCTTCTTTTTCAGTTGCATTTAATGGTGCTGTAGGTGAACAAAATAAAGGAGGTTGTCAAATGGCAAATGCTATTGTATATACATTTAATTATACCGCTTTATCAGGTTTTTCAGGAACAACTAACTTCACTGCAACAGGTGTGCCTGCGAATACTATTGTAACTTTCTCGCCAACATCAAGAACTACTACTGGAACAGTAACAATGACAGTAACTACTACTGCTACGACAACTGTAGGATTATCTAATATTATTGTTAATGCAACTTCGGGAGCAACAACAAAAACGGTTCCTTTTTATCTAGAGATAGCAGCAGCTCCTGGAGCTGCCTCATTATCTACTCCAGCTAATAATGCTGTTGCTCAAAGCACTACACTAAATTTGGCTTGGACGGCTGGAGCTGGTGCCACTTCATATGATATTCAAGTAGCTACAGACAACACATTTACAACAATCATTGCCTCTGCAAATGTTTCTGGAACTACTTATGCTTTAAGTGGTCTGAGTCAAGCAACGAATTATTATTGGAGAGTTAGATCAATTAATGCAGGATGTAATGGCGTTTATGGTGCTTCATTTAAATTTACAACTGGAATTGTTAATTGTTCTAATCCGGCTTCGGTTAATGTGCCTTTAACTATAGTGTCAATTGGTAAGCCAACTGTGAATTCTACTTTAGATATTCCTGCTGGAGTATCAATTACTGATATAAATGTTACTATGAATATATCTCATACCAGTGTATCAGATTTAATAATAACATTGATTAATCCATTAGGGACTCAAGTAATATTGTTAGATCAAGCTTGTAATGCAAATGATGATGTTAATGTAACTTTCGATGATTCAGGTTCAACTTTAGTATGTGCATCAGGGCCTGCTATTGGAGGTACAATTACTCCATTACAAGCATTGTCGACTTTTAATGGCACTTCTTCAGCTGGAACATGGACGTTGCGTATTAAAGACAACGCATCTAGTAACGGTGGTACTTTAAATAGTTGGAGTTTAAATGTTTGTAATATTCAGCCTGCATTGTCAAATCCTGAATTTGAATTGCAAAACATTAGCTTGTATCCAAATCCTAATAAAGGACATTTTACAGTGAAGTTTGATTCAGCATCTAATAATGACGTTAAAATTAACGTTCATGATGTAAGAGGAAGACAAATATTTGAAAAATCATATTCAAACAATGGAACATTTAATCAAGAAATTGGTTTAGATAATGTACAATCTGGTGTTTATTTAGTGTCTATTTATGATGGAGCTAAGAAAACAGTAAAACGTATTATTATTGAATAAGTTTTTTCCTTTTGATATTAAAAAAAGCAGGTTTTAAACCTGCTTTTTTTATGACCATTATCGTCAAGCAGTCATAAAGAAGATGGTACACTTGTCATAATTTAAAGAATAAAGACATTGCTGTTGTCTTGATTTTATTTCTTAGAAGTTTTGAAAACTGCCGATGTCGAATAAAAAAATGAATTTATATTCAAGACAATAATCTTTCCTCTGTTTTTATATAATATGTAATGTATGATTTACATAGCTTGAGTAGTTTTTGAGTAGTATCTTTTTATGTTTTGTCTTTTGATACCATTACGTTTGGAGAATAAATTATAAAAATGTAAAAGGATGAAAAAAAGATTACTATTATTAGTGGCTTTTTCTTTTAGTTTTATGAATGCTCAATCCGATAAGTTTTGGAAAAAGCATGATACTTCTAAAGGTAAAATTATTCAAAATGTAGCGACTACTAGAGAGTCGTTTTCTAAGCAGTTTGATCTATATGAATTAAATATAGACGAACTTAGAAGTAATTTATTTGCTTCGCTAACTAACAAACCTTCACAAAAGACAATCATTACATTGCCAAATGTGAATGGAGAAATTGAAGAGTTTGAAATGTATGAAGCGTCTAATTTTGAGCCAGCATTACAAGCGAAATTTCCTGAAATTAGAGCGTATTCAGGAAAAGGAATTACAGATAAATACGCAACATTAAAGTTGAGTATTTCTCCTCAGGGCATCCAAACCATGATTTTTAGAACTGATAAAAAAAATGAATTCATCGAAGCTTATTCTCAAGACAATAAAGTATACGCTGTTTTTAAATCACAAAGAGAAAAAGGTAAATTAGCTTGGACTTGCTCAGTTGATGATAAAAAGATGACTGCGAACTTAACGTCTCAATTGCCAAATACAAATAGATCTAGTACTGGAGAATTAAAAACATTGCGTTTGGCTCAGTCATGTACTGCAGAATATTCAAACTATTTTGGTGCAACTAGTAGTACGCAAGTAGCGTTAGTGTTGGCGGCATTTAATGCTACATTAACCCGTTGCAATGGTGTTTACGAGAAAGATTTGGGATTGCATTTAAATTTAATCGCAAGTTCAACGAATGTTATTTTTTATGACCCAGCAACCGATCCATATTCAGCTGCCGCTATTGGAACAGCTATTGCAAACTCTAATAATAATTTAGGATGGAGTATTCAACTTCAAAATACACTTAGTTCTGGCTTAACGGGTGTTGGAACTACTTTAGCTGCTAATAATACGGCTT
>JASLID010000175.1 GCA_030153045.1 Flavobacterium sp. | reverse complement strand
CGGAAGCGTCACCTCGGGTACGTCGGCGAGCAGCTGGGCGTAGATGTCGGCGGCAGCTGCGCGCTCGGCGTTCCAGGCCTCGAGGCGGGCGAGCTTGATCGAGAGGACGGCCGCCTGCAGCGTGTCCAGCCGCGAGTTCGTGCCGATGCTCAGGTGCTCGTAGCGGCGTACGCCGCCGTGGTTGCGCAGCGCTCGGACGTGGCCGTCGACGGTCTCGTCGTCGGTGGTCACGGCGCCGGCGTCGCCGAAGGCGCCCAGGTTCTTGCCGGGGTAGAAGCTCGTCGACGCCACCGCGCCGAAGGAGCCGCCGGGCCGACCGTGCCGTCGGGCGCCCTGGGACTGCGCCGCGTCCTCGAGGAGGATCACGTCCCCACCGACGACCTCGCGGATCTGGTCGAACGGCGCGACCTGCCCGTAGAGGTCGACGCCGATGACGGCCCGGGTCCGGCGGGTGATCCTGCCGTCGAGGTCCTCGGGGTCGATGAGGAGGTCCGGCCCGCAGTCGGCGATCACCGGCTGGGCGCCGATCCGCGCCACGGCCTCGGCCGTCGCGACGAACGTGTTGGCCGGGACGACGACCTCGTCGCCGCGCCCGATGCCGCACGCGAGGAGCGCGAGTTCGAGCGCGTCGGTCCCGTTCGCGACGCCGACGCAGTGCTCGACGCCGCAGAACGCGGCGTACTCCGCCTCGAAGCGGGTCACGGCCGAGCCGAGGACGAAGTCCCCGTCGGCACAGATCTCGGCGAACGCCGCGAGGACCTCCGGCAGCAGCGGGTTGTTCTGCCGGCCGAGGTCGACGAGCGGCACCGACGTCCTGAGGTCGAAGTGCTTCTCCAGTGTCATGACTCCCCCGTTGCAGGTGTGGGCTCGATCGGTGCTTCGGACCGCAGGGCCGCGAGGGAGCGCAGACTCCAGCGACCCAGCGGCAGGACGTAGGTGACGAGAGCGGTGAGCGCCCCCGCCACGAGGACGACGAACGGTGGGCCGGGCACGGTGCGGACGACCCACGCGGTCGCTAGGGCTGCCGGGATCGCCGCCGCGAACGGGACGACCCACTGCCGGACCACGAGACCGGTCTCGACACCGGCCCGGCGCAGGCAGACGAGGTAGAGAGGCACGACCACGACGACGGCGACCAGCAGGTGGCTCCAGCCGGCGCCCCGCAGCCCGAGCTCGCGCACGCCGATCGCCATGACCGGCACCATCGCCCCGAGCCACACGACCTGGACCAGCAGCACCTCGGCCGTCGCGCCGACCGCGATCAGGAAGGTCGCGACCAGGTCGAGCACCACCCGGACCCCACCGAAGACGGCGAGTCCGGTGAGCGCGGCGGCGGCGTCCAGCCAGCGGGCGCCGTACAGCACGGCGACGACGGGGCCGGCCAGCGTCGCGAGGCTGAGCGCGAGGAACGCCGCGACGGCGGCCGTCGGGCCCATCACCCGGACGAGCGCGCGGTTGCGCGCCTCGGCGGAGCCCACCTGGGAGAACCCGGGCAGGGCCACCACCCGGAGTGCGGAGCCGACAACGCTCATCGGCCAGGAGGACACGTTGAAGGCGAGGACGTAGACCCCGAGCCCGACCGGGCCCAGGGTGCGGGCGACGATCAGGTTGTCGACACTGAGCAGCACCCAGGACAGCAGGTTGGCCAGGGCCAGCGGCAGGCAGAAGGCCACCGACTCCCGGAAGATCTCGTGCACGTACCCGAACCGCGGAGTCGTCGAGGTCGCCAGGTAGAGGCCGGCGACGATCACGGCCTGGTTCGCGACCTGCCCCCAGGCCAGAGCGGCGGCACCGCCGCCGTTGGTCACGAGCAGCCACGTCACCGCCGAGCAGGTCACGATGCCGGACAGGTTGCAGACGAGCAGCGCGCGCTGGCGGAAGTCGCGCTGGAGCCGCGCCGCGGGGACGATCGTGAGACCAAAGAGCGCGACCGAGATCGCCATCAGCCGGATCACGCCGTCGGCCTCGGGCGACGCGAACGCCGCGGCGATCGGCCCGGCCGCGAGCACCATCCCCGCCGCGAGCGCGCCGCTGGTGATCATGCCCAGGGTCGCGACCGTCGGCGCCCGGCGCTCGAGGTCCGGGGACCGGACGAGGTCGGCGCCGAGACCGAACTCGGCGAGCGTGCCGAGGACCGTCCAGACGGTGAGCGCGACGGCGAACGTGCCGTACTGCTCGGGCGCGACGATCCGCGCGACCATGATGCTCATCAGCACGTTGCCCAGCCGGAGCACCACGTTGCCGGTCAGGCTCCAGCCGAGGCCGCGGCGCACCCGCGCCGCGAGAGGGGCCGTCATCGTCGCGGTCATGTGCCGTACCTGCGCTCTCGACGCCACCGCAGGTGGTGGTCGACCTTCTCGACGAACCGCCAGGTGGTGGTGGTCGGCTCGCCCACCCCGCGGGTGACGACGCGCCGCGCGATCCGCCCGCGCGGGCCGGTGGACAGCGCAGGGTCGAGGCTCTCGGCGAGCTCGAGGTAGCGAGGAGCCTGCGGGTCGTGCTCCCGGGCCGCGGCGCTGCCGCGGCGGAGCGCCTCCGCAGCCAGGGCACGGCGCGCCTGCACGTGCAGGC
>JASLID010000107.1 GCA_030153045.1 Flavobacterium sp. | reverse complement strand
ACCAATATACGGATTCAACGCCGTCACAATTCCGATGCTGTGCAACACCATGTCGCGGCAATGCTCTTCGTTGGCTGTAATGCCGTCAATACATTTTTCGCGAAGTGTATCCATTCCGTTAGACAATAGTTGCATCGATTCCATAATGGCATACGTCAAAACCGGTTCCATTACATTCAATTGCAACTGTCCGGCTTCGGCAGCCATGGTTACGGTTAAATCGTTTCCAATAACACGATAACAAACCTGATTCATGACTTCCGGAATAACTGGATTCACTTTCCCAGGCATAATAGAAGAACCTGGTTGCATGGGTGGTAAATTGATTTCATTAAAGCCACATCTTGGTCCTGAAGAAAGCAATCGTAAATCGTTGCATATTTTAGAAATTTTAATAGCCATTCGTTTTAACGCCGAAGAATAAATCACGTAGGCACCAGTATCCGGAGTGGCTTCAATTAAGTTGGGTGCCGAAAAAATAGCCAATCCAGTTACTTTCGCTAAATTTTCAGCACAAAGCTTTGCGTAACCCGGGGCAGCATTAATACCGGTTCCAATGGCTGTTGCTCCCATATTTGTTTCCAGCATCAAGTTGCAATTTTGGGTCAAACGATCCACTTCTTCTTCTAAAGTCGCAGCAAAAGCCTCAAATTCTTGTCCTAAAGTCATCGGTACTGCATCTTGTAATTGGGTTCTTCCCATTTTTAAAACATGTTTGAATTCCTCGCCTTTCTTTCTGAAGGATGCGACCAAATCCTTTAAATGCTCTATCAATTTTATATTTGAATTCACTGAAGCAATTCGTATTGAAGTTGGGTATGCGTCATTTGTAGACTGTGATAAATTCACATGATCGTTTGGGGAACAATATTGGTACTCTCCTTTTTGGTATCCCATTAATTCTAAAGCACGATTGGCCAACACTTCATTGATGTTCATATTGGTTGATGTTCCAGCTCCACCTTGAATCATATCGATAGGAAATTCTTGATTAAATTTTCCAGAAACCACTTCTTTGGCAGCATCAACAATGGCATTCTTCAATTTCTCGTCTAAAATTCCAAGTTGGAAATTGGTTTCGGCAGCAGCCCATTTTACATAAGCCAAACCTCTAATGAATTCAGGAAACTGGAATAATTTTACCCCCGAAATATGAAAATTATCTATCGCTCTTTGCGTTTGAATTCCGTAGTAGGCATTTGCAGGGACCTGCATATCACCTAACAAATCGTTTTCTATTCTGTACATGTGTTTCAAAATTTTAGAGAATAAATTTACAAAAAAAACCACGACTACTTTCGCAATCGTGGTGTTATAATTTGTTTAAAATTTAAATTATTCTTTTCTCCATTTTTTAGTTTCTTCAAAAACGTGCTCTAAAATTTTAGCGTCTTCTTCGGTAAATTCAACATGACGACGAGACATAACGACTTTAGCCACTTCAAAAGCTTTTTTAGTGATATAGGTTGTAAAACCCGAAGCGCCTCCCCAAGAGAAACTCGGTACAAAATTACGGGGAAATCCGCTTCCGAAAATGTTAGCACTTACGCCTACGACCGTTCCAGTATTAAACATAGTGTTGATGCCACATTTACTGTGATCACCCATCATTAATCCACAAAACTGTAAGCCGGTTCTAGCAAATCCTTCGGTTTCGTAACTCCACAATTTTACCTCTTCGTAATTATTTTTTAGATTGGAATTATTACTATCGGCTCCAATATTACACCATTCTCCTAAAACAGAATTTCCTAAAAACCCATCGTGCCCTTTATTTGAATATCCGAATAGCACCGAATTATTCACTTCACCTCCAATTCTGGAATGAGGACCAACGGTAGTTGCTCCATAGACTTTAGTTGCTAATTTCACCTGAGCTTCTTCGCATAAAGCAAAAGGCCCACGAATCACTGAACCTTCCATGATTTCGGAATTTTTCCCAATGTAAATGGGTCCTGTCGAAGCGTTTAATGTTACAAATTCAAGCTTTGCTCCTTCTTCAATAAATATATTTTCAGGAGACAATACGTTGACACTTTTTGGAATGGGCTGCGATGATCTTCCTTCGGTAATTAATTCGAAATCTTCGCGTAAAGCCGCATCATTCTTTTGAAAAATATCCCAAGTATGTTCTATTTTAATGCAAGCATCATCGAATTCTATGATTTCATATTTGTCGAAATCGACTTCTTCTTGAGTATCATTAGTATAAAATGCCACTACTTCATCACCATTAAAAATAGCTTGATTGGCTTCCAAACTACTGACCATTTCTGATAAAATTTCATTAGGCAGGAAAGAAGCATTAATCATAATGTTTTCTTCCATTTCTACCATAGGAAATTTTTCCATCAGATATTCTTCGGTTAATGTGGTTGTGGTGTAACCTAAATGTTTCTCCCATTTTTCGCGAATGGTTAAAATTCCAACACGGATGTCGGCCACGGGGCGCGTAAATGTAAAAGGAAGTAAAGCGTTACGAACGGTTCCGTCAAAAAGTATATAGTTCATCTTTGTGTTGATTCGTTTATTTGTTGATTCGTTTATTTGATTTATCGGAAATCAAAGTTACAAAGTTTTACTTTGAGTAAGTCTAAAGATGAATTTTATCTAAAATATTTTTTATAACAACAAAACACAGCTGCTAAAAACAAAATCGAGCATACTATAAAACTGGAAAGTATTTGCCCTATAGGCATTACCTGAACAATTTCACTATTGCGAATCCTAGTGTTTGGAAAAAAGTAGACAAACACTTCTGTCAAATAAATAAACAAAATGCTTGAAAAAACAAATATTGAAATAACTATTAAAAGGAATTTGATTTTTTTAGCCAGCATAATTAAAAAAGTGATTTTCAAAGTTACAAAGTTTCCTCACAGGTAAAAATAAAAAAAGCCTCTCGAAATGGAGAGGCTTTTATATATCGTAAGACAGCGATTATTTGCTGAATTTAGCGTATTTGTTTTTGAATTTATCAATACGACCTGCAGTATCAATAAGTTTAGATTTACCTGTGTAAAAAGGGTGAGAAGTTCTAGAAATCTCCATTTTATATACTGGATATTCAACACCTTCGTGAGTGATTGTTTCTTTAGTTTCTACTGTAGATTTAGTGATAAAAACATCTTCATTTGACATGTCTTTGAATGCAACTAATCTGTAATTTTCTGGGTGAATTCCTTTTTTCATGGTAATCTTTTTTATTTGTGGCTGTAATTTGTTTTGAAGCTTTTATTCTAAAAGGTATAAACGCCTTACAACTTTTTATTAATAACTTTTTATTATTTCAGGGTGCAAATGTACAATTAATTTTTAAAATTCAAATGATTATGTAACTTTTTTTCATCGATTTTGACTAATCAAAGATAACACTAGAATTCTTATATTTGTAAACTAATTTAACCAAAAGTAAAAGCATGAATGAAATAATCAAAAAAAACGGGATTAATTACGGAATCATCACAGGAGTGATTTCAATTTTAATTACAACTTTAATTTATGTTATAGATTTAGAATTATTTACTTCAATGTGGATAGGACTTACTAGTATTGCATTGTATATTGTAATTGGTGTAGTTTTATTATCGAAAACTAAAAAAGACTTAAAAGGTATTTTTAGTTTTAAAGATGCATTTACAACCTATTTTATTTCGGCTGTAGTTGGAATTTTAATTTCAGTAACATTTAACATCATACTATTCAATTTAATTGATCCTGCTGCAAAAGAAACTATCAAAGAATTAACTATGAAATATACAGCTGAAATGTTACAGAAATTTGGAACACCAGCTGAAGCAATGAATAAAGCACTAGCAGACATGGACAAAACAGACCAATTTTCGCCTATATCACTGTTGAAAAGTTCAATTTTCAGTATTTTATTCAGTTCTGTTTTTGGATTAATCTTAGCCTTAATTTTCAAATCTAAACCTTCATACCAACAATAGTGAATATTTCCGTTATAATTCCTTTATTAAACGAACAAGAATCGTTGCCTGAATTAACTTCATGGATTGCCAAAGTCATGCATGATCATAATTTCTCCTATGAGGTTATTTTTATTGATGATGGAAGCACTGATGATTCTTGGCAAATTATCAACCAATTATCAAACGATAATTCCAATATTAAAGGAATTCGTTTTTTAAGAAATTACGGAAAATCGCAAGCATTACATGCGGGTTTCGCTAAAGCAGAAGGCGACGTGATTATTACCATGGATGCTGATTTACAAGATAGTCCAGACGAAATTCCAGACTTGTTCCATATGATTACCAACGATAATTATGATTTGGTTTCAGGTTGGAAAAAGAAACGTTACGACTCGATTGTATCTAAAAACTTACCTTCTAAATTATTCAATTGGGCAGCCAGAAGAACTTCTGGAGTTGAGTTAAATGATTTCAATTGTGGCTTAAAAGCCTACAAAAATAAAGTGGTAAAAAACATCGAGGTTTCTGGTGAAATGCACCGATATATTCCCGTTTTGGCAAAAAATGCTGGTTTCGGTAAAATTGGCGAAAAAGTGGTACAGCACCAGGCCAGAAAATATGGCGAATCTAAATTCGGAATGAGTCGTTTTATTAATGGCTTTTTAGATTTAATTACCATTTGGTTTTTATCGAAATTCGGAAAAAGACCCATGCACCTCTTTGGCGCCTTAGGAACTATTATGTTTCTAATTGGTTTTTTATCTGCTGGTTATATAGGTGTAATGAAATTAATTAAGTTATATTTTAATGTATCTAGTATTTTAGTGACTGACAATCCTTGGTTTTATATCGCATTGGCCACGATGATTATAGGAACACAATTGTTTTTAGCAGGATTTTTAGGAGAAATCATTTTAAGAACTAAAAACAACGAAGAAAGATATAAGATTTCAAATGAAATCAACCTTTAAAATTTACATCTGTACCTTTTAAATTTATTAAAATGCACATTGAAAAACATATTTTAGATCAGGTCAATATTTGGCTAACTCCAACATTTGACAACGACACTCAAGAAAACATCAAAGAAATGATGACTTCTTCTCCAAAAGAACTTGAAGATAGTTTTTATAAAAACTTGGAATTTGGGACTGGTGGAATGCGTGGTATTATGGGTGTTGGAACCAATCGCATCAACAAATATACTTTGGGTAAAAACACCCAAGGACTGTCTGATTATTTAAAAAAATCATTTCCAAACGAACAGATCAAAGTAGCTATTGCTTACGATTGCCGTCATAACAGTGATACATTAGCAAAAGTCGTTGCCGACGTTTTTTCGGCTAATGGCATTAAGGTTTTCTTGTTTTCAGATATGCGTCCTACTCCAGAATTGTCTTTTGCATTAAAACATTTAGGCTGTCATTCAGGAATTGTATTGACTGCATCACACAATCCGCCTGAATATAACGGATATAAGGTATATTGGCAAGATGGTGGGCAATTAGTTCCGCCACAAGATAACGAAATTATTCAAGTGATTGAGGCTTTGAATTACGACCAAATTAAGTTTGAAGCCAACAATGATTTGATTGAATACATAGATATAAAAGTGGATGAAGCTTTTATCCAATCAACTATTGAAAATGCAAGTTTTAATACTTCGGCTACAGCCAAAGAAAATTTAAAAATCGTTTTTACTTCTTTACACGGAACTTCAATCAAGTTGATTCCGAATGTTTTGGAAAAAGCAGGCTATAAAAACGTAAATATTGTACCGGAGCAAGCCGAACCAAATGGAAATTTCCCAACAGTAAAATCTCCAAATCCAGAAGAACCGGAAGCACTGACAATGGCTTTGGCTTTGGCAGAAAAAACAAATGCCGATATTGTCGTGGGAACTGACCCAGATTCAGACAGATTAGGCGTTGCCGTTCGAAATACCGAAGGAAAATTGGTTTTATTAAACGGGAACCAAACCATGGTTGTCATGACACATTTTCTGCTTCAGCAGTGGAAAAAACAAGGCAAACTAACTGGTACAGAATTTGTTGGCTCGACTATCGTTTCAACACCAATGATGTTAGAATTAGCTTCAGGGTATGGTGTAGAATGCAAAGTAGGGTTAACCGGTTTCAAATGGATTGCAAAATTCATTAAAGATTTTCCAAATCAGAAATTCATTGGCGGCGGAGAAGAAAGTTTCGGATTTATGGTAGGTGATGCCGTTCGCGATAAAGATGCGGTAGCTGCCACACTTTTAGTTTGCGAAATGGCAGCACAAGCTAAAGAACGCGGAAGTTCATTGTATCAAGAATTGCTTCAAATGTATGTCGATTTTGGTTTTTATAAAGAGTACTTAATTTCGATTACCAAAAAAGGAATTGAAGGGGCTAATGAAATCAAACAGATGATGGTTGATTTGCGTGAAAAACCTGTAAAAGAAATTAATGGTGAAAGAGTGATTATGATAGAAGATTATCAAAACTCTACGGCAAAAAATCTTTTTACTGACGAAATTGAAACACTAACCATTCCCAAATCGAATGTATTAATTTACTATTTAGAAGACGGAAGCAAAATCTGCGCACGTCCAAGCGGAACCGAGCCAAAAATTAAATTTTACTTCAGCGTAAACTGTGGTATTGAAAATACAAATGAAGTTCCCGAAGCGGAAACTTATTTAGATAACAAAATCAAAAATATTATTGCTGAAATGCAATTGAACTAATGGATAAAAATCTTATAAAATTACTTCCTTACACAAAACCATACAATTCCCATATTATTTGGAATGTGGTTTTTAATATTTTGTACGCTTTGTTTAGCACGGTATCGATGATCACCATGTTTCCATTGCTTGAAGTTTTATTTAAAACCAGTGAAGAAATAACGCAAAAGCCAGTCTATACAGGTATAACTTCTATATTGGGTTATGCTAAAGAATCGCTGTATTATCATATTTCACACCTTAATAAAGAAGAAGGTCCACAATATGCACTGTTACTTGCGGTTTCATTGGTAATTACTACTTTTTTATTCAAAAATTTATTCAATTACTTGGCTTCTTACCACATTATGCATCTTAAAAATGGTGTATTGCGTGATTTAAGAAAAACCATGTATGACAAAATCATCGATTTGCCTATCTCCTATTATTCAGGAAAAAGAAAAGGAGATGTTATGGCCAGAATGTTGGGTGATGTTGGTGAAGTACAAAACTCGTTCTTTTCTATTTTAGAATTAATCGTAAAAGAACCATTAACCATTGTATTTGCTATTGTTACCATGTTTAGCATTAGTGTCAAATTAACATTGTTTGTTTTTATATTTATTCCAATTTCAGGATTTGTTATTTCTAGAATAGGTAAAAATCTAAAATCGAAATCCATTCGTGCGCAAAATGAGGCGGGTTATTTAATCTCTATTGTAGAAGAAACTTTGGGTGGATTGAAAGTCGTGAAAAGCTATAATGCGGAACCTAATTTCAAAGACCGTTTTAATAATTCCATCAACCGATTGTTAAAAATCAGTAATAGTATTGGTAACAAAAACAACTTGGCCTCTCCTATGAGTGAGTTTATGGGAATTGTAACCATTGCCGTTTTACTTTGGTATGGAGGAAACTTGGTTTTGGTAGATAAAACATTAGAAGGATCACTATTCTTAGTTTACATGCTATTGGCATACAACATCTTAACTCCTGCGAAAGCCATTTCAAAAGCTACTTATTCGGTTAAAAACGGTTTAGCTGCAGCCGAAAGAGTTTTTTCAGTATTAGAAGAAGAAAATACGATTACTTCTAAAGAAAATGCTGTTGTTAAAAACACTTTTAATGATAAACTGGAAATAAAAAACATCAATTTCCGTTACGAAAAGGAAAACGTATTGAAAAACTTCTCGCTTGAGGTTCCTAAAGGAAAAACTGTTGCACTAGTTGGTCAATCTGGTAGTGGAAAAAGTACTATTGCTAACTTACTGACTCGTTTTTACGATGTTCAAGAAGGGAAAATTACAATTGATAATATTGATATTAAAGACATGAATTTGCAATCACTTCGTGGCTTGATGGGACTGGTTACCCAAGATTCGATACTATTTAATGATACTATAAAAAAGAATATTCTTTTGGGTAAAGAAGACGCCACCGATGAAGAAATTATCGATGCGTTAAAAGTGGCCAACGCTTACGAGTTTGTCAAAGATTTACCAGACGGAATTGAAACCAATATTGGTGATGCCGGAAACAAATTATCGGGAGGTCAAAAACAAAGACTTTCTATTGCGAGAGCGGTATTGAAAAACCCACCGATTATGATTTTGGACGAAGCTACATCGGCTTTAGACACCGAAAGTGAAAAATTTGTACAGGTAGCATTGGAAAATATGATGCAAAACCGGACTTCCATTGTCATTGCACACAGACTATCTACTATTCAAAAAGCAGACAAGATTGTGGTGATGCAAAAAGGTGAAATTGTAGAACAAGGGACTCATGACGAACTTTTAGCATTAAATGGAACGTATAATAAGCTTGTGATGATGCAATCGTTCGAGTAATATAACAAAACACATTAAATGTATATCAACAACAATAGCATAAGCCTTCCAGAAGATCCAGATACTATTGTTTGGAAATACCTAGACATGTCTAAATTTTTAGACCTATTGTTGTCGCAAAAGATGTTTATGTCGCGTTCGGATAAGTTTGAGGATCAATACGAAGGGACATTTAGCGAACCCACTTTTGAAGAAATCAAAAAAATCTCCGAAAACAATCCGAAGTTTTTAGATTATTACAAATCCCATCGCGAAAATGTGGTCATAAGCAGTTGGCATACTAACGAATACGAGAGTTTTGCGATGTGGCAAATTTTCACCAAAAACCAAGAAGGATTAGCCATACAATCGACCATTGGGAGATTAAAAGATGCTTTAAAGCCTGAAAAGCACACGGAGCAATTTATTGGCGAAGTCAATTATATTGATTACAAAAAAGAATACATTCCGTTTGACGATGCCTTTTTCCCTTTCCTCTTTAAAAGAAAAAGTTTTCAGTACGAGCGTGAAATCAGAATTATTTCTGATGTTACTTCTCAAAACATGTCAATAAATGACGGATTGAAAATTAGTGTTGATTTGAATACCTTGATTGAAAAAATCTACATTCACCCCAAATCAGAAAACTGGTATAAAAAATTAGTTATAGAAGTGGTTTCGAAATTGGGTTTTGATTTTGAGATTGAAAAATCAGATTTGGAAAGCGATATTTTGATTTAAATCAAATGATTAAATTGGAGAATATTCTTCCACTTTCCATTCTTTAGCAGTAAGATTTACAAACTGATAATGCACTTTGTCATTTTTATCGAAAGCACCATTTTTATTAATATCTTCAATTGTTCTGAAGTACAATCGGTTTAAGTTTTCTACAAGGTTCCAATCTAACAATTCTTGCAATTCACCTGAAAGCTTAGTGAATTTCGCTCCGCTAAACTCGCTTATGTAAAGTGATTTAATATCGTTGGCATCAATTTTACCATCCTTATTTGTATCTGAATCAACTAAAGAATATACTAGAATTTGCTTTCTAGTTTTCGCCGCAACTGTATTTAAAAATGTAGCGGTTTGTATTTGGATTGCTTTATCAGTCAAAGGATGTAAAGCAGTAGAATCAATGTGTTGAAATTTGATGTTTTCAAAATAACCCGTCAATTCAAATCGGTTATAATTAGACAAAGCATAACTTACTGAGTTGGTTTTGCTCGAACCAGAACTTCCATTAACATCTGAAACGCGGACATCACCAATGGCGTGAAGCAAATATTTAGTTCCTTCCATATGAATAGGCAAATCGGCAATTTCAATTTCATCAACTGCCGTTTTAACTGGCGCTGCTACCGTTTTAGTATCTTCATAAATTACCTTCGGCTTTTCTCGGTTTTGACAACCAACAAGTAAAGTGAGCAGTGTAAAAATAGAATATATCGAGACCTTTTTCATATGAAATAATTTATATCAAATATAAGATTTTTGATTGTGTTTTCTTTTTTTATTGAATTTTATTAAACTAAAAATATTTAGGAATACAATACAAAAATACCCAACAAAAATTGGCCATTGGCTTTTAAAAAAAGTAATTTTAAATTGCTTCTTTTCATTTTCTTTTTCAAGCTCCTGCAATCTCAATTTTTCACTATTAATATAGTCCTGAGTTCCACAATTAACTCTATAATGGTTTTCAGCTTTTTTCTCCTTCGATCTATTACCAATTAAAACCCAAATGTCATTTTTATAAGGCATCCAAGTTGGCATTTCAGTTTCCGTCAGAATATTCAATATCCTTATATAGGTTGCATAGTCCGAATGTTCTCCTAAATGGATTCTTATTCCATTGACAGTATCATTATCTTTTTTCAATTTTTGCAACGAAAACTTTAAAACTATAAATTTATCTTTTTGAAGTTCTTCTGAACTATTAAAAACAAATTTTTCATAATTTCTTGGAATTGGAAAA
Source organism: Flavobacterium sp. (assembly GCA_030153045.1). Lineage (GTDB taxonomy): Bacteria > Bacteroidota > Bacteroidia > Flavobacteriales > Flavobacteriaceae > Flavobacterium. The sequence goes on along the minus strand of JASLID010000107.1, from coordinate 43,396 downwards.
CCATATTTAACCTTTATTTCCTGACACATCTTATCATCAGGGAGCCCAAGGACTAAACTTCCATATTCAACAAAGGCTTTTTGAGAATAAAAATAATACAGGCAAAATAACGGAATGAAGACCAAAGAAATCATTCCCGGGACATAGAATAATTTCTTATGCTTATTTTGCTTTATCATTAATATTACAATTTCACATTCAATTTTAAACTGAACACACGCGATGTAAGATAATTAGGCACTCCGTATTGCGATTTTGTATACACATCACGAACCCAAGTATTAGTAATCGCATTTTGATTGTTGAACATATTAAAAATTTCAAGCCCTAATGATAATTCTTTGAATTTATTTAACCAATGCCCTTCTTCTTTTGCTCTGGCTCTATCAGTGAACACATACGAAACTCCTAAATCAGCACGTCGATAATCACGCAAACGCGATTGGTACTTATACGGATCGGCATAGGATGGCGAACCGCCTGGCAAACCGGTATTATAAACCAAATTCAAGTACATTTTACACGCCGGAATATTAGGAACATAATCCTGAAAAAGGATACCAAATTTTAATCGTTGATCCGTTGGACGCGCAATCAATCCTTTGTTTTCAATATTCTCTTCGGTTTTTAAGTAGCTAAAACTCAACCAAGACTCTGTTCCGGGAACAAATTCACCATTCAATCGTAAATCTAATCCTTGTGCGTAGGCTGTGGCATTATTTTCAGCTTCGTACCGAATTCGAACATTATCTAAAGTATATGGATTCACATCGGACAATGATTTGTAGTATAGTTCAGAAACTAGCTTAAAAGGACGTTGCCACATTTTGAAACTAAAATCATTTCCTAAAACAATATGCACTGATTGTTGTGCTTTTACATTCGGCCTCACCATGCCCAATGAATCTCTCAATTCTCTGTAGAATGGTGGCTGGTGATACAATCCTCCAGAAACTCGGAACAACATGTCTTTTTCCCAATCTGGTTTAATAGCAAATTGTGCCCTTGGACTAAATGTTATTTGACTTTTACCTTTAATGTTATCGCCACTCACCTGCCACTGGTGTGCTCTTACTCCAATGTTGGTAAAAATATCATGGTTGTTCCATTTTGAACGACGATTCCATTGTGCATAACCCGAAAGTCTATCAATATTGGCATAATTTATGGCTCTCACATTACTATAAGGCACTAGTGGTCCAACGTATGGATTATAAGGCTGATCATTTCTTGGCTCAACATATGGTGGATTTAATGAAAAACCTGCCGAATCGATAACTTCCCATTCTCTTAAACGATCACGAATACTTTCGCGAGTGTATTTAAGACCCCATTCAATCTGATCTTGATTCTTTTTATGAACACCTTTCACTTCAGTATTGACAATAAAAGCATCTAAATCGTTACGAGCATGTGTTAATTGCGACCCAATTCCTCTCGAATATTCAACTTCTCCAAAATTTTCAGAACCCAAGCTAGAATTTACTTCGCCTAAACGATATTCGGCGAAAATATCAAAATACTCTTGCTCAATGGTATGGTAAGCAGAACCTATAAATTTCAAATCGAAATTATCGTTTACAGAATAGGTAGTTTTAAAAGCTCCAAAAACGGTATTGTATTTGTCTTTTTCTTGACCTTCATAAAAAACTAAAAGCGCGATTGGCTCAGACAATGTTCCAAAATTAGTTTGACGCGTTAATGGCTTATAATCGTATTTATTTTGAGAAACATTCCCTAAAAAGCTGAATTGCCATTTTGTATTTGGCGTAAAAGTTACATACGATTGCACATCGGCAAATCGAGGTCTAAAATTGGTTTCGGTTTGCTGACTATTCACCAACAAACTATTATCACGATATCGAACACCTGTTATAGAAGTCCATTTTTGACTTTTGGATGCCGTTTCAACTGCAAGACTTCCACCTAGGAAACTAGCCTCTAACGAAGCACCAAATTTTGTTGGACGACGATAGGTAATGTCTAAAACCGAAGATAATTTATCGCCAAATTTTGCTTGAAATCCACCTGCGGAAAAATCAATGTTTTGAACCAAATCAGTATTCGTAAAACTCAATCCTTCCTGCTGACCGGAACGAACTAAAAAAGGACGATATACTTCTATTTCATTAACATAAACTAAGTTTTCATCGTAATTACCGCCTCGAACTGCATATTGTGTACTCAATTCGTTGTTTGAGTATACACCTGGTAAGGTCTTTAAAATATTTTCTACCCCAGCATTCGCTCCAGGAATTAATCGGACGGTTCTAGGCGAAATGGTTGTGATTCCTTCTACCCTTTTACGGCTATTATTCGTAATAACTACTTCGCCTATTTGCTCTACATTGCTTTTTAAAACAATATTGAATTCATAGTCTTCATTAGGTTTTAATTCTAAAGAAACAACTGCAGCTTTTAATGAAAGATGAGAGAATTTCAAGTTTGATTTTACATTTGAAGGAATCGTTAACAAATAAAATCCGTTAGCATTTGAAATAGTTTTATTTTCTTGAAATGAAACATTTACATTTTCAACCGGTTGGTTATTTTCATCAAGAATGATTCCCTTTACTCTGGCTGTTTGTGCAGTTAAAATTAAAGTGAAAAAGAATAGAATTATAGTTATTTTGGTTCTCAAAGCGACTTATTTGGTTTTAAAAAAATGTGATTCAAAAGTAGTGGAATTTCCTAAATAATCTTTGACAATAATTTTAAAATCATTTTTGCCATTTTCGAACATGTTATCTGAAAAATTATGTATCAATCTGTTTGCTTTAGTTTCGTATTCCATTAAAATCCATTTTCCATTTATAAAAGCATTGTATTCCTTTATCCCAGACATATCATCAGAGATTGATATCCTTAAGGTTTTAGCTTCATCTAAAGTGTCACCAGGCTTGAAACTGGGATTATAAATACGAGGTGCAGTATCATCTTTAGATAAAAAAAACTTTCCTAATTTTTTAGTATAAATGGTAAATGTATTTTCTTTTTTATAGGTAATATTATATTCTGTCCTTGTCCCGTCAAGATTGGCTATAAACATTTTTTCTCTCTCGATTTCCGGAATTTGAGTAACGTCAAAAGTAATTGTAATGTTGCCTCCTAAGGGTTCTGAATCATCGTGAAAAATCAATTCATTGTCTTTTACATCAAAATTGAGGTAGAAATCCTCATAAAATGTATTTTCAGGAACTAAAACCGAAATGCCATCTTTTGCATAACTATGCTCGGTTTTGGCTTTTAATAAATAAGGAGTGTTTTTAACAACCAAAGGCTGCGTTATAGGCAAATTTCCGTAAGAAATGGGGATATTTACAATAGTTTTATTTCCATGAAAATCCTGCATTTCGATTTTATAATTTAAATTGAAGTTTAATGAAACATCTATTATACCATCATTCTTCAATATTTTCACAATACTATTTGGATAAACATAGCCTACAAAAAGTTTTTGGAATCTTTGGTTTTGACTTTTATACCTAGGAAAATCGATAAATGCATTAATGTATTTACTTTCATCGAAGGAAAAAGTTTCAAATTCATAACTATAATAAGGCATTCCGTTTAAAAAAGCATTGAGTTTATAAATACCATTTTTACCATAACTAAAATCAGAAATATCATGTGCGTTAATTCCAAAGGCAATTTTTCCGCTAGAAATCACTTTGTCGGCCAAATAGGAACCATCCTTTTGCAAAATAAGATTCACAAAAATAGGTTTAGCCGAACCATTAACTTGAGAAGAATCGCTCATTGGGTAAGCAATAAGCCCATTAATTAAAGGCTTTTTGGTATCTGCAACTGCTGAATCAAACCCGAAATACAACGGGTTAATAATTTTTTCAGTCTTGGTATCACGAATTTCAAAATGCAAATGTGGTCCTCCAGAACTCCCAGTATTACCTGAGTAAGCTATTAAATCTCCTTTTTTAACGATTAACTCATCGGGTTTAGGGTGAATTTCAATTTCATAACTCATTTTAGTATAATGTTCGGCATTTAGCATCTCTTGAATTTTAGTGTCAAATCGTTGCAAATGCGCATAGACTGTAGTAAAACCATTGGGATGATCTATATAAATCGATTTTCCGTAGCCGCCAGTAGAGATTTTAATTCTTGAAACAAATCCGTCGGCTGTGGCATAAATAGGAAACCCTTCTTTTTGCTTTGTTCTAAAATCAATACCCGAATGAAAGTGATTGGGACGTAATTCACCAAATGAACCACCTAATGAAAGCGGAATATCCATTGGAGAACGAAAATAGTCTTTAGGGTATTTATCTTGACTTTGAACCGAATTTAATAGCAATAAAAAAAATACTAAAAATCTCATAAAAAACATTTGTGCTAATATAACGAAATAGTTTAATATAAAAATATGACAACCAAAACATATTGACAACAGTAACATTTTAAACACTTTAGCAATTAAAAATGATAATTATTGTTTTTTTTACGAAAGTTATTGCGATAATTGAATAGGAATATTAACTTTGTGAAGTTATGTAATGAATTTTTATTGAAATGAGTGAGATAAGAGGAATTGTTGATTCTCTTGAAGTTAGGTTTCAAAAGCTTTTCAGAAAATTGGAAAGTTTACAACAATCAAATCAAGATTTGATGATGAAACTGAACGAAGCAGAAAAAATCATTCAAAATCAGAATCTTGAAATTAAAGATTTAAAATCTAATTTCGACTCGATAAAAATTACAAATTCATTACTTGGTAGTGACGAATATAAAAGAGATACAAAGCTTAAAATAAATTCATTAATTAGAGAAATAGATTATTGTATTGCACAACTTTCTGATTAGAAAGCATAATGAGTGAAAAACTGAAGATAAAAATATCAATTGCCGACCGAGTTTACCCATTAACAGTAGACCCAAGCCAAGAAGAAGGGTTAAGAAGCGCTTCTAAGAAGATTGATGCTATGATAAAGCAGTTTGAACAAAATTACGCAGTTCGCGACAAACAAGATGTTTTAGCGATGTGTGCCTTACAGTTTGCTTCTCAAGTAGAACAAAAACAAATTGACAAGTCAACCATTGAGGAAACAACAAAGTTGAAACTTGAAAAATTAAATGATTTATTAGGCGAATATCTAGATAAATAATAAAAAAACGTTCTTTACATACACTAAAATTACTACCTACATTAGTACTTATTTGATAAACTCAACACTAACAAATTAAAATGAGCAATTCATCGTAACTATAGCAAGCCTTTAAGTAGGAAGCTTGAATGACGGGCTAGCTCAAAACTTGTCCTATCGAGTTTATACAATTCTCCTGATGTAGGTTTTTTTTATATATACAAACACAAAACAAATTATGGAAATTTTAATACCAATTATTGCAATAATAATAGGAATAGCAGGCGGATTTGGGATCGCAAAATTTATTGAAAAAAGTAATGTTTCTAATCTAATTAAAAACGCGAAAAAAGAAGCCACATCAATTTTAAAAGATGCAAATCTTGAAGCTGAAAACATTAAAAAGGATAAAATTCTACAAGCCAAAGAAAAATTTATTGAGCTTAAATCAGAACACGAACAGGTAATTCTTTCACGTGATCGTAAAGTAGCTGAAGTAGAAAAAAGAGTAAGAGACAAAGAATCTCAAATTTCAAGCGAATTAGCTAAAGCAAAGAAAGTAAACGACGATTTTGAAGCAAAAACTGCTGAATACCAGTCGAAAATTGAAACTTTAGACAAAAAATCAGTTGAAATTGAAAAAATGCACCGTTCTCAAGTAGAGCAACTGGAAACCATTTCTGGATTGTCTGCTGAGGATGCAAAAAATCAATTAATTGAAAGTTTAAAAGCTGAAGCTAAAACCAATGCAATGGCTCACATTCAAGAAACCCTTGAAGAAGCCAAATTAACTGCACAACAAGAAGCTAAGAAAATCATCATCAATACTATTCAACGAGTAGGGACTGAAGAAGCTGTTGAAAACTGCGTATCTGTATTCAACATCGAATCGGATGATGTAAAAGGAAGAATTATTGGTCGTGAAGGTCGTAATATTCGTGCAATTGAAGCCGCTACTGGTGTTGAAATCATTGTTGATGACACCCCAGAGGCTATCATTTTATCATGTTTTGACCCAGTACGTCGTGAGATTGCGAGATTGGCATTACACAAATTAGTAACTGACGGTCGTATTCACCCAGCACGTATTGAAGAAGTGGTTGCTAAAACTGCTAAACAAATCGATGATGAGATTATCGAAGTAGGTAAACGTACGGTTATCGATTTAGGAATTCACGGTTTACACCCAGAATTGATTAAAGTAGTTGGACGTATGAAATACCGTTCTTCTTACGGACAAAATTTATTACAGCACTCACGTGAAGTTTCAAAACTTTGTGGAATTATGGCTGCTGAACTAGGATTGAACGTAAAATTAGCTAAAAGAGCCGGTTTATTACACGATATTGGTAAAGTGCCAGATACTGAAAGTGATTTACCACACGCCTTATTAGGAATGCAATGGGCTGAAAAATATGGTGAAAAAGAAGAAGTTTGTAACGCCATTGGAGCGCACCACGACGAGATTGAAATGAAATCATTACTTTCTCCTATTATTCAGGTTTGTGATGCTATTTCGGGCGCAAGACCAGGTGCAAGACGTCAGGTATTGGATTCATACATTCAACGTTTGAAAGACCTTGAAGATATTGCTTACGGATTTAATGGTGTGAAAAGCGCTTATGCAATTCAAGCAGGTAGAGAATTACGTGTTATCGTAGAAAGCGAAAAAGTAAGTGATGACAATGCTTCGAATTTATCTTTTGAAATTTCACAAAAAATTCAAACAGAAATGACTTATCCAGGTCAAGTAAAAATTACAGTAATTAGAGAAACTAGAGCAGTAAATATTGCTAAGTAATATTTATCTTTTAGATATAAAATAAAAAATGCCGCAATTGCGGCATTTTTTATTTTATATCTAAATTATTTCTTGAAATAAATCCTAAAGGTTGATCCAACATTAACTTCACTTTCCACTTCTATTTTACCACCCATGGCTTCTATTTGGTTTTTAGTAATATAAAGCCCTATTCCTGTAGAATCTTCGTGCCTATGAAATGTTTTGTATAATCCAAAAATAACATCTTTATACTTTGCCAAATCGATACCTAAACCATTATCTTTTACACACAAAACTCTATAATCATCATTCTCTTCAACAAAATATTCAATAAATGAATCTCTATCAGGACTTGAGTATTTTATTGCATTTGTAGTCAAGTTTAATAAAATACTATCTAAGTAGGCTGGCATAAACCAAACACTAAAACTCGAAGGGATTTTATTGATTATGGTGATGTCATTCTTTTTAATATCCTCCCCTAAAAGCAAAATGACTTTTTCAAAATATTCATTTATTGCTAAATTTTGTTTTTCAAGATTGGTTGTTACTTGAATATTAACTAATTCAACCAGATTTTCAATGGTAGTGGTTAACTCATCTGAAACAATCCCTAAACTAGGCATAACCTCATCTAACGTCATGTATTCGTCTTTGTACATTTTTAGCAATGCACTCAAATTTCCAGTATGATTTTTTAAATTATGAGAAACAATATGAGCAAAATTTAATAGTTTACTTTTCTGGTTGTTTACCAAGTCTAGTGTTTCTTGTAATTTTTGCTCTTTAATTTTTTGAGAAGTTACATCAGTATGCGTTCCTATGATTCGCAATGGCTTTCCATTTTCATCTCTAGAAATCACTTTTCCGCGATCTAGGATCCATTTATAGCGACCATTACATAAAATCCTATGATAGGTTTCATAATAGGGAATTTTGCCCTCAAAATGCTCGTTAATGTTTCCGAAATAAATTTCTCTATCATCCGGATGCACTCTTTCATCCCATTTTTCAGGATTCGCAATTAAATCAGCATTGCTGTCTTCTAATTCTAATATTTTAAGTGATTGTGCCGAATAGAAAACATCATTTGTGACCATATTCCAGTCCCAAACACCAATTCCTGAGGCTAAATTGGCAAATTGACTTCTTGCTTCCGAGACTTTATATTCTGCTTCTTGGTGCTTTTGAAAAGAAATATCGGTTTGAGTACCAAAGAATGCCACACTTCCATCTATAAGTTTTTCAGTATCTGCCGAAACTCTAATCCATTTTACAGCTCCCGATGTTAAATTAATACGATAATCCAACTCCCATCGTCCTAAATTTTCAACACAATGATTGAGCGATTTTTTAAACTTATTTAAATCTTCTGGATGAATTTTTTCATCCAGAATAATCTTTGGATTTTTCTCAATTTCATCAAAAGTAAGTTCGCAAAAATCATACACCATCCCATTTATATAATCAAAAGAAATAGAATAATCTGCCGAAACAGTAAATTGAAAATACAAATCTTTTTGACGAGAGATGATTTTTTTCAAATATTCATTTCCTATACCATCAATAAACTCATTCCTCATACCTCCCAATTAATTGCGTTGCGTAAATTTATAAATTTACTTTACAAAAACAAATTTACTTATAGTTTCAAAATAAAAAACCCTAACTATCTATAAATAAGATGTTAGGGTTATTTGTAGCGAGAGGGAGATTTGAACTCCCGACCTCAGGGTTATGAATCCTGCGCTCTAACCGACTGAGCTACCTCGCCATTGTATCGGTTATTGCATCTCTCAATGCGGGTGCAAATATAACACTATATTTAAAGGTTGCAAATAAAATTTAACAAAATTATTATTCTTTAAAAATATTTTTTTTTGAAACTAATATTGTATATATTTCACAAAAATAAATAACCATGGATCACAAAATACGCTACGAACTTGAATTCCCCATAAATTCTTCCCCTCAACTACTTTACCAATACATATCTACTCCATCAGGCCTTCAAGAATGGTTTGCTGACAATGTAAATTCCAGAGGCGAATTCTTTACTTTTATATGGGATGATTCTCAAGAAAAAGCGAGATTGTACTCTAAGAAAACAGGGGAGAAAATTAAATTCAAATGGATAGACGATAACAATCATGACACTGAGTATTATTTTGAATTAAAAATTTTGGTAGACGAAATTACTAAAGACGTTTCTCTTATGGTAGTTGATTATGCTGAAGAAAACGATATTGAGGAATCAAAATTATTATGGGAAAATCAAGTTTCTGATTTAAAACATGTAATAGGTTCTGTATAGTTTATACAAATTATAAAACTTATATTTGCCCTGAATTTTTCAGGGCTTTTTTATGCAAAATACATCCGCTTTACAAAACAATCGTGCCTTTCTTTATGGCGATGCTGTTTTTGAAACAGTAAAGGTTTTAGACAACAAAATTTTATTCCTAGAGGATCATTATTTCAGATTAATGGCTTCTATGCGTATCTTACGAATGGAAATTCCCTTGAACTTTACAATGGAATTCTTCGAAAGCGAGATACTTTCTACTGTTGCAAATGAAAATAAAAGCATCTCGGCACGAGTGCGATTGACTGTTTTTAGAAAAGACGGCGGTTTTTATTTACCTGAAAATAACAATGTAGATTATATTATTACGGTTTCAGAAATTGAAAAACCATTATATGAAATTGAAACCTCAAATTATGAAGTTGATATTTACAAAGATTTCTATGTTTCAAAACAACTCATTTCTACATTAAAAACCACCAATAGATTATTAAATATTACTGGTAGTATTTATGCCGATGAAAATGGTTTAAACAATTGTCTTTTATTGAATGAAGACAAAAACGTTACCGAAGCTTTAAACGGAAATTTATTTATGCTTAAAGATGGTATTTTAAGCACTCCACCTCTTTCTGATGGATGCTTAAACGGCATTATGCGCAAGCAAATTTTAGCATTAGCTAAAACAATCGATACCATTGAAGTTCAAGAAGCTTCTATCTCACCTTTCGATTTACAAAAAGCAGATGAATTGTTTATTACAAATGTGATTAAAGGAATTCAGCCTATAACCAAATACCGCAAGAAGGAATTCGAAATGACCATTTCAAATACTCTTATCACAAAATTGAATACAAAAATAAGATTAGGTTAGTTGTAAATAGGATTTTCTGGAGCATTGGACCAAATTAAATAGTCACCACCTTGTTCTTTGATTTTTTCTTTCCAAAAATCAGTAGGTGATTTACCTATAATTTTGTTTCTATGATCATTTTCAGAAATAATCCAAGAGTTTGACTCTAATTCATTTTGCAATTGCTCAGCATCCCAACCTGAATAGCCCAGAAAAAAGCGAATGTTATTTCTACCTATTTTTCCTTCGTTGATTAAATCGCGGGTAGACTCAAAACAACCTCCCCAATATATCCCTGCGGAGATTTCGATACTATTAGGAATTAACTGAGGGATATTATGTATAAAATACAAATTATCTTGCTCTATTGGCCCTCCGTTATAAATCTTAAATGTAGCGGTTATCTCAGGAATCAAATCATGTATAGTGTAACCAAGGGGCTTGTTCAAAATAAATCCAACCGAACCCTCCTCGTTATGATCTGCTAACAGGACTACAGATCTATTGAAAGACAAATCTCCAGTGATTGAAGGTTCTGCAACGAGCAGATGCCCTTTTTTTGGGTGAACTGAAATCATAACATCAAGATTTAGACTTAAATTTAGCAAAACTTTCGAATATTAACCAAATAAAATCGTTAAAAAGCATAAAAAAAGCCACGCATTGCGTGGCTTGATCATTTTGTAGTAAACTACTATTTGTTTACTGATCCTTCTAACTCAGCTCCTGCTTTAAATTTAACTACATTTTTAGCAGCAATCTTGATAGTTTTTCCAGTTTGTGGGTTTCTTCCATCTCTTGCAGCTCTTGAAGACACTGACCAAGATCCAAATCCAACTAGAGATACTCTTCCGCCTTTTTTCAAAGTACCTTCTACGTTTCCTAAAAATGATTCTAAAGCTAATTTAGCTGCAGCTTTCGTAATTCCTGCATCAGCAGCAATAGCATCGATTAAATCTGATTTGTTCATAATAATTGTTATTAATTGATTGGTTAATATTTATACTTACACATACAAATTTAATAGGATTTCCTTACCATACAACAGTTGGGGCGTTTTTTTGCTATTTTTGTTAATAACTTAAGGTATTTGTTGATAAACAGACTTGTTTTTTGTCAAATTAGCGCCAACCCCATCGTTTATTGGTCTTAAAAGGCCTTAGTCTCTTCAGAAAAAGACATCCCGTTCAGCAATTCATGAATCTGCATTTTCTTTTTACCAGGAAATTGCAACGCTATTATACAAATATAACCTCCGTTGACAGCAATTTTCATTTCTTTTTTAGTTGTAATGACAGCTCCTATAGTATGATTATGACTTGAAGTTTCTTTATTTACTTCATATAGCTTAACATTCCATTCCTCATTTCCATCTTTAAAATTACAATACGCCGCAGGATAAGGCGACAGCCCTCTAATTAAATTATAAACATCATCGATAGATTTTGAAAAATCGATTTTACAATTCTCTCTATCTAATTTGTATGCGGTTTTAATATCGCTCGAATCTTGTTGTATTGTGGTAGTCACATTCCCGTTTGAAATTAAGTCTAAAGTCTCTACAACTACTTCACACCCTAAATTCATTAATTTATCATGAAGCGCTCCTGCATTTTCAGTATCCGAGATTTTCATCTCTTTACTCATAATCATGGCTCCCGTATCTATTTTTTCGTCGATAAAAAAAGTAGTCACACCTGTTTTTGTTTCCCCATTAATAATAGCCCAGTTGATAGGTGCTGCTCCGCGATAATTAGGCAATAATGATGCGTGCAAATTAAATGTTCCCAGTTCTGGCATTGCCCAAACTACTTTTGGTAACATTCTAAAAGCTACGACAACTTGTAAATTGGCATTCAGTGATTTTAATTCGGTTAAAAAAGACTCGTCTTTTAAATTAGTGGGTTGCAAAAGCCTTAAGCCTTTTTCTAATGCATATTCTTTGACAGCAGAATACTTTATCTTTTGACCACGACCGGCTGGTTTGTCTGCCGCAGTAATTACTCCAACAACCTCATGCTTTTCTTGTTTTATTATAGCATCGAGAATACCCACTGCAAATTCGGGTGTTCCCATAAAAACAATTCTTAATTTTTCCATTACTTTATTACTGTAAATTGATTTTTTGAATTTATTGAAACCAAATTATATTCCAATAATTGCTTCATTATTTTTAATATCTCTGCTTCTTCCACCTGAAAAAGAGAAACAAGCTCCCTGGAAGTCATTTCTTTTCTTGATACTATTTCCAAGATTTGATTTCTTATTGCTGAAGAATCAATAGTTTTTGATTTTTTACTGACACAATAAGAACAAATACCACAATCTTCGGTTACTTTTTCTCCAAAGTAATCTAAAAGCAATTTGCTCTTGCAATTAGAATCATCTGAAACATATTGAATTACGGCTTGCAATTGCTGTTTCTTGACCAAATTTTGTTTTTCTAAATGCTTGGAAACTCTATTAATGGTTCTATCATCTTCCCGTACTTCTAAAAACGTAATTTTCGATTCATTTTGTTGTGACAAATAATCGATAATATTTAGTTGCTTTAACTTTTCGAGCAAATTTAAGACTTTCGCTTCGACTGTATTGGCTTTTTTGGCAATAAAGACGGTGTTGACATTGATTTGCAAATCGAAAATCCCTGGATAAGTCCTTAAAATAGTCGAAATAATAGGTTCTTCATCAGGATTTAAACTAATGTATCTGATCACTTCTCTCGAATCCAGCAAAAATTGCACTTGTGCTTTTTCTGAAAATTCTTGCGAGAGCGAAATAATACTTTGTCTGTCTAAAAACTGAAGTGAATTGAATGTTTTAATAACCGGAAATTTATATTGGCCACAAAATTGATTCAAACTAAACGAAAATTCCTCATTTATTCCCTCTCCGTAGGCAATTTGAAAGTAATTACAGAGCTTGACATATACTTCTTTAAGAAAATGTGTTTCTGGTAAAACCGAAATAAACTGACTTTCCGCCTGAATCACATCGGAAGGAGAACTGACCAAAACGGCAAATGCTTTTTCACCATTTCGCCCTGCCCTGCCCGCTTCTTGATAATAGCTTTCCAAGTTTTCGGGTAAATTAATATGAATAACGGTTTTTACATTGGGTTTATCAATCCCCATTCCGAAAGCGCTGGTGGCAATCATAATGGGTTTTTCGTCATTCATCCATGAATTCATATTGGCTTCTTTTTCTTTTACAGGTAAGCCTCCATGATAAAAAGTAGTCTTAAAACCCATGCTTTGCAATTGCGAAGCATACTCGTGGCAATTTTTTCTATTTCGAACGTAAATAATCGATGAACCTTGATTTTTCTGCAAAATCTGATTCATTTTATATAGTTTATCTTCTGCCTTAAGAATAAAATAACCTAAATTATTTCTTGCAAAAGATTGCTGAAACACTTTTGGATCTTCCAAACCCAATAATGAGACAATATCTTCTTGAACTTGCGGTGTTGCCGAAGCTGTTAATGCTACAAAAGGAATCTTAGTGAAATGTGATTTTAGATTTTTAATCTTTAAATAAGAAGGTCTGAAATCATGTCCCCATTGTGAAACACAATGCGCTTCATCAATAGCAATAAGTGAAATAGGCAGTGTTTTAATTCGTTCTAAAACCCAATCTTGTTCTAATCTTTCAGGAGAAAGGTATAAGAATTTATAATTTCCAAATTGGCAATTATCTAATAACTGAATTAACTCATTCGGCTTTATGGCGCCTGTTAAAGCAATCGCTTTAATATCTCTACTTTGTAGTTGATTTACCTGATCTTTCATTAAAGCCACTAAAGGAGAAATAACCAAACACAAACCATCTAAAGTCATGGTAGGCACCTGAAAACAAAGAGATTTTCCACCGCCGGTTGGCATCAATCCAAAGGTGTCATGACCATCTAGAACTGATTTTATAATGTCTTCTTGAACGGGTCTAAAAGAAGTATAATTCCAATATTTTTGAAGAATTTGTAATGCTTTTTGCATAGTTTACTTAGAAAGATGCTCTAAGATAAAAAGAATTCGGTTATCTACAGTTCCTTTTGGCACTTCAATTAACGAATAACCATATTTTTGATAGGTTTCTTTAAGGTGTTTGTATATGATTCTGGCTTCTTCAAAATTTTCATATCTCTCTTCATCGCTTTCATATATTTCTTCCCAAGGCGGTAAGACAAATACTTTATGATAACGTGTTTCGTGACAATGTTGGTCGAAATGATTAGGATATTCATCGCCAATAAAATGCATGTACGCTAAAATGTCCGGAATACCACGGTCTATAAACACAGGAGTGTTTTCTTCTTGATGGGCGCTTTGGTATTGCTGTAATCTACCATCGAGAAGCATTTGACTGAAAAGCAGCGGTTCTGTTAGAAAAAGTTGGTCTATTCCTTGTTTTTTGGCCTCTAAAATCACTTCGCGTGAAATTTCTGGATAACACGAAAAACCTTTTTCGAGTAAACCATCGATAATTGTTGACTTCCCTGTTCCAGGACCACCAGTAATAACTATAATCTCTTTTTTCAAAACCTGATTTTCAAGGCGCAAATTTAAATAAAGTATTTGGATTTGAAAAGTTTTTTACATAACCAAAATTTAATATTCAAAATCACCCAAAAAACACATTAACAGAGTTAATTTTTATTAAGGAAAATGTAAGGAAAAACCGTAAATAAAGTAGGTATTTAAAAAGTATTTTGCGCCAGCAAAAACACTCAGTTAAAAGCGTAAACTATTTTAGGAAAATTAAACATGAAAAACACAACAATTTGCGCACTTCTTCTTTCTTTTTTATTACAAAGCTGCTATAGTTATAAAAATATCAATTTAAAAGACACTAGACTGGTTGAAGGAAAAAAATATAAAATTGAGCAGGACAATAAGTGGGTTAAAACTAAATTATTAACTATTAACGATAGTATTGCTAATTTTAAAATAGATAAGAATGAAAAAGAAATTTCAATTTCAGAAATTCAAGAGATTAAAATTAGGAAATTTGACGCTGTAAAAACGGCTAGCATTACTGTCCTTCCTATATTAATTGTTGTGTTAATTACTAATCAATTGTCGGAATCTTTAAATTGGAATTATAACCCAAGTGGAAATACGAATCCAATATAACAAAAATTGAGAATTCAATAACTTAATGCATCAAATAATAAAAAGCATATTTCACAACCATTTAATAGTAAAAAACACTTGCAATCTTTCTCCCTTTTAAATCGCAATTGATAAATCTAAAATCTGTATATTTGCGTTTATTTTAGTTTGAATGATGGATAAGAAAACAACTGAATTTTATATTCGCTTAAAAGAAGAATTAAATATTAACAATAAAGCTTGGCCAGCAAAATATTTGTATAAATTTATAGTTCCTTCTGAAAAAGAAAAAATAGAAGCTATAGACAAAGCTTTTGACAGCATGGGAGCCATAATTGATACTCGACAATCTAAAACGGGTAAATTTACTAGTGTTTCTGTAGATGTCGTAATGCCTAACGCTGACGAAATAATTAAAAAATACCAAGAATTATCTACTATTGAAGGTATAATCTCACTATAAATGGTTGTAAAATATACAAAAGAAAACGCGAATGATGTGGTTCATTTTTTAGAATACAATTCTGAAAGAACCTCGCTTATTATTCCAGAATATGGTCGTCATTTGCACAAATTGATTGACCAGGCAATGGCTGTAGAAGATAGAGAAGAGCGCAATAAATTCGCACGATACATCATCTCAGTAATGGGAACCATGAACCCACATTTGCGTGATGTTCCTGATTTTCAGCACAAGTTATGGGATCAAATTTTTATCATGTCTGATTTTAAATTGGATGTCGATTCTCCGTACCCAATTCCATCAAGAGAGGTTTTAAAAATGAAACCTGACCCGTTGAAGTACCCACAAAATTTTCCTAAATATCGTTTCTACGGAAATAATATTAAATACATGATTGATGTGGCAAACAAATGGGAAGAAGGCGAACTTAAAAATGCGTTGGTTAAAGTAATTGCCAACCATATGAAAAAATCCTATTTAAGCTGGAATAAAGACACAGTAACTGATGTGGTTATTTTCGAACACTTATTGGAATTGTCTGGAGGTAAATTAAACCTGACAGCTTCAACCGAAGAATTATCAAACACACAGGATTTAATGCGTACGAACAAACGCATGTCAAATAAAATCCAACAAAGTAATAGCAATAATGGTAAATCGAAAATTATAAAACCCGGTAAAAAACCATTTGTAAAAAACAATAATAATCCAAAATAAAAACATAAGGCACTAAGTTGCTAAGTAACTGAGTTGCTAAGTTAAAAAAGCAACAACCCTTAGAACCTTAGAACCTCTCAACCTTAGAACCTAAAAAAAACATGGGAACTTTTAAAATTGAAGGCGGTATCCGATTAAAAGGAGAAATCACACCACAAGGAGCAAAAAACGAAGCATTACAAGTTTTGTGCCCTGCTTTATTAACATCCGAAAAAGTTAGAATTACTAACATTCCTGATATTATTGACGTAAACAAATTAATTGTTCTTTTAGGAAATTTAGGCGTTAAAATCCAAAAAAACGGTCCTGGGGATTACACTTTTCAGGCCGATGAAGTGAATGTTGATTACTTAAAAACCGAAGCATTCAAAAAAGAAGGCGGAAGTTTACGCGGTTCTATTATGATTGTTGGACCACTTTTGGCTCGATTTGGTTGTGGTTATATTCCAAAACCGGGAGGCGATAAAATTGGTCGTCGTCGTTTAGATACCCATTTTGAAGGCTTTATCAATCTTGGAGCCAAATTCCGTTATGAAAGAGAAGACCATTTTTATGGTGTAGAAATCGATGGCAGATTACAAGGGACTTACATGTTACTTGACGAAGCATCGGTAACTGGAACAGCAAATATCGTAATGGCAGCTGTACTTGCTGAAGGCACAACAACCATATACAACGCAGCTTGCGAACCTTATTTACAACAATTGTGTAAGATGTTGAACTCGATGGGTGCCAAAATCACTGGAGTAGGTTCTAATCTTTTAACTATTGAAGGTGTCGAGAGTCTTGGCGGTTGCGAACATAGAATTTTACCTGATATGATTGAAATTGGTTCATGGATTGGCCTTGCTGCTATGACCAGAAGCGAAATAACCATCAAAAATGTTTCATGGGACAACCTAGGGGTTATTCCTAATACTTTTAGAAAATTAGGGATTACTTTAGAGAAAAGGGGTGACGATATTTATATTCCTGCTCACAATGACGGTTATGAAATAAAAACTGACATTGACGGGTCTATTCTTACCATTGCAGATGCACCTTGGCCAGGATTAACTCCTGATTTATTGAGTATCATTTTAGTAGTCGCTACACAAGCTAAAGGTGATGTTTTAATTCACCAAAAAATGTTTGAAAGCCGTTTATTCTTTGTGGACAAACTAATTGATATGGGTGCAAAAATCATGTTATGTGACCCGCACCGCGCTGTGGTTATGGGACACAATTTTCAATCGCAATTGAAAGCAACAACCATGTCATCTCCTGATATTAGAGCCGGGATTTCTTTATTGATTGCCGCTTTGACCGCGAAAGGAACAAGCACCATTCAAAACATTGAACAAATTGATCGTGGTTACGAAAAAATTGACGAAAGATTAAGAGCTATTGGTGCCAATATTGTTCGTGCTTAATTTAAAATTATAGATTTCAAAATAATATAATCCCATCGCTTTTGCCTTGGGATTTCTTTTTTTACACTATGGAAACCAATATCCTTATTTTTCTTTGTTTAGCGGCTTTTTTTGCCGGTTTTATTGACGCTATTGTTGGTGGAGGCGGACTAATTCAAACGCCAGTTGCGTTAATTTTATTACCTCATTATGCTATTGCAAACATTTCTGGTTCTTTAAAAATACCTTCGTTCAGCGGAACAAGTTTTGCCGCTTTTCAATATTTGAAAAAAGTAACGATGAACTGGAAATTGCTTTTCATCATGTCTGTAATTGCTTTTGCATCTGCTTTTGCGGGCTCGACTTTATTGACTTATGTCAGTAACGATTTTATGAAACCATTGCTTTTAGTAGTACTTACTCTTTTAGCCGTTTATACTTTCGCAAAGAAGAATTTTGGGCAATACCAAGAAAAAAATATGTCGTTAAAAAAACAAATTGTTTAC
Source organism: Flavobacterium sp. (assembly GCA_030153045.1). Taxonomy (GTDB): domain Bacteria; phylum Bacteroidota; class Bacteroidia; order Flavobacteriales; family Flavobacteriaceae; genus Flavobacterium. The sequence goes on along the minus strand of JASLID010000107.1, from coordinate 25,165 downwards.
GCTATAATCATTAGCCTTACAGTTGGTTTTTATGATGGATTTATTGGCCCGGGAACGGGAAGTTTTTTTGTTGTTGCTTTTATTTCTTTACTAGGATTTGATTTTCTTCATGCTTCCGCTAATGCTAAAATGGTCAATTTAGCTACTAATTTTGGGTCAATCTGTCTTTTCGTATTAAAAGGGAAAATCATCTGGGCCATAGCTATTCCTATGGCTGTTTGCAATGCACTGGGTGGTTTTATTGGCGCCAAATTAGCCATCAAGAAAGGCAACGAATTTATTCGTGTTTTCTTTTTAATTGTGGTTGTAGGAACACTGATTCGCTTTGGTTACGATGTCTTTTTTAAAAATTAATTTAAAACATTCAAGAATTTCAAACCAAAAACAACACCATTCGTTTGAAATGAACCTTGAAACGAACGAACATAATCGAATCTGAATATTTTAAATTTTCCAAAACCCAAATTGTCCAACCCCACTGAAAACTCATGATATGGTTTTTTATTTGGTACTGAAAGATTATGATAACCTAAAATTAAATTCGATTTTAATTTATTTAACAACGGAATTTTATTCAAAATAAAACCTTTATCATCGTATTCTGAATGAACTTCAAGAAAGGCATCATTCGTGCTATTTGCATAATAAGACATTAAATTGAATACGTTTAAATACTTATTGGATTGACCAATGTGGGTTTGGTTTCCGTTAAAATGCTGGTAATCTGCAAACGAAATTTCTGAAGCTCCAAAAAACTTACCAGCAGTCAGATTAACACTAAAAACTCCTTTGTTACCCAATGCAAAATCATGAACAATTTTTCCTGATAAAAAATCGAAATTATAATTGCTTTTGTTTCCTAAAAATCCTTTTTCATATGTAAAATAAACCGTTGGATATTTATCATTATTTAAATTAAACTTCCCGTCAGGACGGCTCCAATATTCTTGAGCAAAGTTAATTTTGGCTGTCATTTTAGCTTTTACTAAATTGTGTTTTTCAAAAGCTGGAACTACTTCATCGAATGGCAATAACGGATTGTTGGAAGTATATAAATCGTCTGTTTTAACAATCGCAAAATCGGTAGTATTAAGCAATGGATTTCTTTCGGAATACTCTATATTGGTATAGATTGAAATCCCATTAACAACTTCTTGACTGTAATTTATTTTGGCAAATTTCTTATCGTACAACTTCATAAAATTGTTTTTAAAGAATAACGTACTCACCGAATTTACAATGTTAGAAATTGGATTTTTTTCGTTAAACTGAACAATGTCACTTCCGCCGGAAACAGTAAGCGATGCGTCATTTTGATTGTTAAATTGTTTAGAGAATTCGGCTTTTACTCTTAATTTTTGCTCTTCGAATCCATAATTAAAAGTCGTTTTAGCGTTTGTATACGTTCTTTCATCAGGATTGTTTTTTGAATAGGAAAACCCTGAACTCAAAGCATAACCTTGAACGGTATTAAACCGAATAGTCATTAATGGCCCATCGTAATTTAGTGACCAGTTTTTATACGAATTCTTATAACTGTAACCTGAAACAATGTCAAACAGAGAAAATTTATTGCTTTTTCTGTCAATAGAATCTAAATATACTTGCGATTTTCTTAAAGTCTGAATGCTGTCTTTTTTAACATAATCGTTACTTTCTTCTTCCGTTAAAGGAACAGGTCTAATCGTATTCCAAAAAGCATCTTCTTTTTTATTGGAATCCTTTTCAAACGAAAGCACTTCACGAGTGAATGTTTTCTTGTCGAAATTAGGTTCAAATTCAAAATTACTATACACATAAGTAAACTTCCCAGAGATATTAATACCTAACATTCCAGCAACAAAATCAAGACTTTGTGTGTTTTTTGTCCAAATAGCATCGGTTTTATTGAAACTAAAACTCTGTTTCAAAATTAAATTATCCAGCGCAGGTGTTTGCATTCGGTACCCTTTAATGTTAACATCTACGGCGTAAATAGCCCACGAATCTTCCACAATGTAAATATAACCTTCTACAACAGGCTCAGTGTCTCGACGTGGAATGACCTTAATTTTATTGATTTGCTGCTTGTCTTCGGTATAAAAGCTACCATCAATTTTAAATTTGTAATACGCAAAAGCATTATCACTTATTGGAGAAATCACATTGACTTGAAAAGGCAAATAGTTTTCATAAAAATCAAATTCTACTCCAGCAGCATTGTTAAAACTAAATCCGTTGTCTTTACCGCTTACTTTAGAAGCCACAATGGTTTCTTTCATTTTATCTGGCTTCTGAAAACTCAATCTGGAAACGGTTTCAGACAAATACAAAATTCCAGTTCGTGTAGAATCTAAGGCACCATCAAAATCGCCAATTTCTTGTCCAAGGATTTTCTTGGGCGCATCTTTGATTCTCATTAAGCCACGAGAATAAAAATCGGCTTTATACTTAGATGTCTTTGCAGAATTTTCTTTTTTGGCAGCAATGGCATTGCGGATAATTTGCTTTGCCGGATCTTCTTGATTGCTTACAACCACTTCATTCAGTGTGAAATTTTCTTCTGATAGCTTTATATTTAACTCAAATGGAAAAGTTTCAATGACAACAGGGATTTTTCTGGTTTTGAAACCTAAATACTGAAATACAACTGTGTATTTTCCTGTCTTTTTAACATTCAATTCGTAATATCCTTTTTCGTTTGAAGTGGTATTGTTATACGAATTTTCAATAAAAACGGTTACTGAGGCAAGTGAATTGTTTTTGTCATCAGTAACTAACCCTTTAATCTGTGAAAATGCCACTGTAGAGAATAGAAAGAACAAGAAAAATACTGCTTTTTTCATTTAATTTTTATGATAAGACGATTGTATGCCACAAATGTTACTGCAAACTATAAAAACGATTGCAATGCCAACTCATAGCTTTTCAATCCAAAACCAATAATTACTCCTTTTGCATTTGGAGAAATAAACGATTGGTGACGAAACGTTTCGCGAGAAAATGTATTGGATATATGCACTTCAATTACAGGGGTAGAAATGGACTTAATGCAATCGCCAATCGCTATCGAAGTATGTGTATAAGCTCCTGCATTTAATATTATTCCATCATGATTAAATCCAACTTCTTGTAATTTGTTAATAATTTCTCCTTCTACATTACTTTGGAAATAATGTAATTCAACAGAAGTGAATTTAGGTTTTAGCTCTTCAAGGTAAGTTTTAAAATCCTGACTTCCATATATTTCAGGTTCACGCTTTCCCAACAAATTTAAGTTTGGCCCGTTGATGATGCAGATTTTCATATGTAGTTTTTTGTAAAAATAAAAAAACCATTCCTATTTGTGCCATGGTTTTACAAATTATATGGTTTTAAATTTAAAACAAGTGCAAGTTTTTAAAAGCACAATACCAAGCAACAAACTCATTATTAATAACTTAAAAACAGAACTTCAATTAACAAGAAAATTGTTAATAACTATTTTTATTGAAATTATTTAATACTGGAATTATTTATAGATTCACAATACTAATTTTAAAATTAAACATTCTATGAAAAAATTACTATTAACTGCTGCGGCAGTATTTGCATTTGGATTTGCAAATGCACAGGAAGTTAAATTTGGTGTTAAAGCAGGTTTAAACATGACTACTATTACTGGTGGGGAATTTAGTGGTGGTACAAAAGCAGGTTTTCACATTGGTGGTTTAGCTGAAATCAAGTTAACTGATAAATTCGCTATTCAACCTGAGCTTTTGTTTTCTACAAAAGGATCGTCTTATGCTTTTTTTGGTATAGATGTTGACCAAAATTTATCTTACGTTGATATGCCAGTTATGGCTAAATATTTTGTAATAGAAGGATTAAGCATTGAAGCTGGACCAAACGTAGGCTTCTTAGTAGCAGCTGAACTTAAAGGAGACGGAGAAGATGTTGATAATAAAGACGATCTTAAATCAGTTGATTTTGGTTTAAACTTTGGAGCTGGATATGAATTAAAAAATGGTTTAATGTTCCAAGCTCGTTACAATATTGGTTTAGCTGACATTTCAGAAGAAGAAGATGGAGATCCATATACTTTCGATGAAAAGAATGCTGGTTTCTCACTTTCTGTGGGTTACAAATTCTAATCTAATTTAGATTTCAAATAGAAACCACGCCACTGGCGTGGTTTTTTTATTTATACATATCTACCTCAAAATGAAGCACATACAATTAATCTTATTTTTTTATCAAAAACACATTGTTTTTTAAACCAAAAACACCCTATATTCGCATCAAATTTCAAAAATAAATTAAAATGAAAAAAGTATTATTAACTGCAGTTGCAGTATTTGCATTTGGATTTGCTAATGCACAAGAAGAAGCTAAAACTTTTGGTTTTGCTAAAGGAGACATCATTGTTGAAGGACAATTATCTTTCACAAGCCAAAAAGAAACTAATTCTTTTGCAGGTGTTGATCAAGATGAAACTAAATTCAGTGGATTTGGTTTTACTCCAAAAGCAGGTTATTTTATTGGTGATAAATTAGCTTTAGGAGTTCAATTAGAAGTTATTTCTGCTAAAGAAACTACAACTGATTTTACTGTAACTCCTAATGATGTTACTGAAGAAAAAATCAATGGTTTTGGCGCTGGTGTTTTTGCAAGATACTATTTCTTAGAATTAGGACAAAGATTTAAAACTTACGCTGAAGTAGGTGCTGGTTTTGGTTCACGTAAAAATGAAGTTGACAACGTTGAAACTGAAAAAGCAACTAATTTAAGAATTGGTGCTGATTTAGGAATGAATTATTTCGTTACTGAAAGATTTGCTATTTCTTTTGGTTTAGCTAATGTATTGTCATTCAATTCAACTAAAACTGAAACTCCAGCTGGTAGTGAAACTACAGAAAACAGCTTCAACGGAAACTTAAACGTTTTCAGAAACTTCTTTGACACTCCAACATTTGGTTTGACTTACAAATTCTAATATTGTTAAAATATTGAATAAAAAAACCACGCCATTGGCGTGGTTTTTTGTTTAACCTAAAAATTTTACATTTTAAATCCTAATCCTACTTGTACTACCATGTTTTTAGAATCGCTGTCTTTAACCACTTCATTTAAACTTTGGGTAAAGCGACCATAAATAAAAACACCTTGATTAAAATTTAACGAAAGTCCAGCTGCAATAGCCGTATCAAAATCGTTGAGTTGATCTTCCATGGATGAGCCATTTTCAGATTCGATTTTTTCAGAAACTTTAAGTCCAAATTGTGGTCCAGCTTCAACACTTAAAACTTTCCCAATATGCAACTTAGCCAATACAGGCACATTAACATAATCGAATTTGTACGTTACTTTATAACTTGATCCAATTAAGGGTTGCACTGTGTTTTCAAAACCTTGTCTAGAATACAAAACCTCGGGCTGCAGCGATAGTACATTTGGAAGTAATTCGACTTCTCCTAAAAAACCAATATGAAAAGTGGTTCTTGGATCAGGTCCTTCTTCAAATTCTCCTTTGGAAACGGTTGCATAATTCAAACCTCCTTTGATTCCGAATCCAGAATTAGAATCACCACTACTGTCCTGTGCCGACGCATTGCTTACAAATGCAAATAAAAAAGCACCTAATGTCAAATTTTTAATTAATTTCATATCTTATTAAGTTACAATTAATACATAAACAACGACAAAAATTATAAAAAATTATATTTTCTAGTGAATAGCAATTGGACCAAATACATTAAAAACTTTCAGTCGTATCTTAAAATTGAGCGCAATTTGTCTAAAAACACTATTGAAAACTATGCGTTGGACATAGAGAAACTGAAAGCTTTTTTAACTGAAAATCAAATAGATAAATCCCCTATACACATTACAGAAGAAATTTTGCAGCAGTTTATTTATGATGCTTCAAAAAACATAAGTCCACGTTCACAAGCACGTTTAATTTCTGGCCTAAAAAGTTTTTTTAACTATTTAATTTTTGAAGACTACAGGGCTGACAACCCATTAGAACTTATTGAAACACCTCGTCTGGGCAGAAAACTACCCGACACACTCAATATTGATGACATCGACCATTTAATTGGCGCCATCGATTTATCGACTAATGAAGGAGAACGCAACAGAGCCATGCTTGAAACGCTATACGGTTGTGGTTTGCGTGTTTCGGAATTAGTCGCACTGAAAATTTCTGATTTATTCTTTAAAGAAGGTTTTATAAAAATTACCGGAAAAGGAAATAAACAACGCTTTGTTCCCATTAGTCCGTTGACTCAGAAATATATTGAAATTTATAAAAATGAAAAGAGGGTTCATCTTCTCATTCAAAAAGGACACGAAGATACTTTATTTTTAAATCGTAGAGGAAGACAGTTAACCCGAGCTATGATTTTTACAATTATTAAGAATTTGGCTGTAGAAATTAACCTGAACAAAACCATCAGCCCACATACATTTAGGCACTCGTTTGCGACGCATTTACTGGAAAATGGTGCCGATTTGCGCTCGATACAATTAATGCTGGGTCACGAATCGATAACCACTACTGAAATATACATGCATGTGGACAGGAAACATTTGAACCAAGTCATGCAGACATTTCATCCAAGAAACAAATAAACACTTATTTTGTCATTCCGATGAAGGAGGAATCTCATAACCTAAGTCACATGTGTGATTTCTCCTTCGTCGAAATAACAACTAAACCCTTAATTCAATTTCATTAATCTATCGTAACAGAGTGACAGACTATCTTAAAACCGAAAGCAATTCTTCGAAAGTGACTGTTTGTTGATTACCCGTTTCAAGGTTTTTAATATTGAATACATTTTTAGCTACCTCATCGCCTCCTACAATTACCGCAAAAGGAATGCCTCTCTTGTCAGCGTATTGAAATTGCTTACCCATCTTAACATTATCAGGATACAACTCGACTTTTACTCCTTCTTTTCTCAATTTTGAGATGGCTTTCATCGCATATTTTGCTTCTGCTTCCCCGAAGTTTAAGAAAATAGCTTTTGAAGTCGAAGAAACCGTTTCTGGAAATAACCCAAGTTCTTCGATGACCAAATAAATTCGGTCTAAACCAAAAGAAATCCCTACGCCACTCATGTTTTTCAAACCAAAGATTCCGGTTAAATCGTCGTAACGACCACCACCACCTATAGAACCCATGGCTACTCCGGCTGGTGCTGAAACCTCAAAAATAGCTCCTGTATAGTAATTTAACCCACGAGCCAAAGTCACATCTAAATCTAAATGAGCTGAAGACAACCCTATTTCTAATACATTATCACAAATAAATTGTAATTCTTCTACTCCTTTCATTCCTTCCGGAGAAGAAGACAATAACTGTGATAATTTTTCTACTTTTTCTTGAATGGTTCCTGTAAAATTGAACAACGGTTGTACTTTTTGAATAGCTGTTTCCGAAATTCCTTTTTCAAGCATTTCTTTTTTAACGCCGTCCTCTCCTATTTTGTCTAATTTGTCTAAGGCTACCGTAAAATCAATCAATTTATCAGAAGCGCCAATAACCTCAGCGATTCCTGATAATATTTTTCGGTTATTGATTTTTATCGTGACTCCATTCAAGCCTAAATCGGTAAAAACGGAATCGTACAATTGCACTAACTCGACTTCCTGCCATAATGAGGTGGAACCTACCACATCGGCATCGCACTGATAAAACTCTCTGAAACGTCCTTTTTGAGGATTATCGGCACGCCAAACTGGTTGAATTTGATATCGTTTAAACGGAAACTCAATTTCATTTTGATGTTGTACCACATAACGTGCAAAAGGAACAGTTAAGTCGTAGCGCAATGCTTTTTCAGAAATCTTTTTGGTAAATGCATTTAACTCGATACGCTCCTCGACAGTAAGCTTGTCGGCTGCTACGGCTTGTAGTTGCTCTATTGCTGTTGGAATATCAATTTTACTTTTATTGTAAAAGAAATTTCCTGAATTTAAAATTTTAAAAATCAAACGATCTCCTTCGTCGCCATACTTGCCCATTAAGGTTTCCGAATTTTCGAACGTAGGCGTTTCAATAGGCTGGTAACCAAATTTCTCGAAATGGGTTCTTATCTTATTGAAAATATAATTACGTTTTGCTACTTCGGTAGGTGAAAAATCGCGGGTTCCTTTTGGTATACTTGGCTTCATTAAATTTTAGACTTTAGATTTTAAATTTTTAGATTACTGAAGGTATGAAAACTACTCTTTAGCCCTGATGGAAGTGGAAATCCTGACATTGCGAAAAAAAGAAACCCTACATGAGATTGCTTCGTTCCTCGCAATGACAGATTGCAACGCACAGCAGGAACAGGGACGGCAAAAATTCACGAACCATTCGCTCCTAAAACATTGCAAATATCTCACTTTTTAAACGATTAATAAAATTTAGCTACAAGTTGTAACAAAAAATGTAATTTAGTGTCAAATAGGCACTATGATTGGATTATTTAGAGAGAATGTAAGAATTGCGCTGGGTTCTATAAAAACGCAACTACTCCGTACTGTTTTAACGGTATTGATTATTGCTATTGGAATTACGGCTTTGGTTGGTATTTTGACCGTGGTATCGGCGCTGGAAAACACCATTTCTAATGATTTTGCTTCGATGGGTTCGAATACTTTCACCATTAATCAATACGATAATTTGACCAGATCAGAAGGACGAGGAGAAGTCAAAAAAATAAATCCTATTATTAGTTATCCCGAAGCCAAAGCCTTTAAAGAAAACTACAAATATCCTTTTACCAATACATCAGTATCATTTACTGCTACAGCTAATGCCGAGGTGAAATATGAAAATGACAAGACAGATCCTGAAGTTTCGGTTTTAGGTGTCGATGAAAATTTCATTCCAAATTCAGGGCTCGAAGTGGTTAAAGGAAGGAATTTTACCAATTTTGATATTGAAAACAACAATTATGTTTGTGTTTTAGGTTCCGATTTTGAGAAGAAATTGTTGGCCAATATAAATCCTATTGATAAAACCATTTCCATTCGTGGCGCAAAATTTAAAGTAATTGGCATTTTGAAAGAAAAGGGCTCTACTTTTGGGAACAGTCAGGATTTAAGGGTTATGATTCCTATCCAAGTAGCCAGAACACTATTTACTGCTCCGAGTATCAATTACGTGACTAGTGTCATGATTGACAAAAAAGAATTACTGGATGAAGCTATCGCAAATGCTACAATTGCCATGCGTAAAGTTCGTAAGCTGAATCCCGTAGAGGATGATAATTTTGGTGTTTCCCGAAGCGATGATTTGATTAATAAAATACTTGGAATCACTCAATATTTAGGCATCTCGGCATGGGTTATTGGGATTATTACCATTTTTGGATCTTCGATTGCACTTATGAACATCATGTTGGTTTCGGTAACCGAACGAACTAGAGAAATAGGCACCCGAAAAGCACTTGGAGCCAAACGAAGTACTATTGCCATGCAGTTTTTTATGGAGACTTTAGTAATTGGACAGTTAGGAGGCCTTTTAGGAGTTATTTTAGGAATATCGATAGGTTATTTGATTGCTACTTTAATCGAATTTCAATTTGTCATTCCTTGGTTAGCTATTACATCTGCTTTTGTCGTAAGCTTTGTTGTGGCTGTTGTTTCTGGTTCTTATCCAGCGATGAAGGCTGCGAAATTAGATCCAATTGAGGCTTTACGATACGAATAGATCAACTCAGTTTTTAGTCGCGAAAATCATTCTGTCGTTACCGTAAATATCCTTACGTAATTCAATATTTTTGAAGTTCATTTTTTCCAACAACGCAATCATTTCTTTACCAAGATATTGGTTGATTTCAAAATACAATTGACCGTTTTCCGAAAGGTTTTTTTGGGCTAATTCTGCAATTTTTCTGTAAAACAACAAAGCGTCGTTATCTTCCACAAATAAAGCCAAATGAGGCTCGTAGGCTAAAACGTTTTTATTGATTTCTTCTTTTTCTAAATTGCGAACATAAGGAGGATTAGAAACAATAATATCAAATTGCTCTAGGAGATCTTCCGTTTCTAAAATACTTTGATGCAAAAAAGTAATGTTAACATCGTTTCTTTCTGCATTTATTTTGGCTGTAGCCAAAGCTTTCTCGGAAACATCAAGAGCAAAAACTTGAGTAGTAGGCCTATTTTTAGCCAATGAAATAGCAATACAACCACTTCCAGTTCCAATATCCAGAATTTTGACTTTAGCTTCGCTCCGTTCGGCTTTGCCTCGGGTTGACTTTTGACTTTCGACTTTCGACTTTTTAATAATCCAATCGACCAATTCTTCCGTTTCCGGACGTGGAATTAAAGTATTTTCATTCACATAAAAAGGCAATCCAAAAAACTCGGTTTCTCCTAAAATATACTGAATAGGTTTGTGTTCTTTTAGTTGTGACAAAACAGTTTCCCATTGTAACAATTGCATTGCATCGAGTTCAAAACCTGGATTTAATGCTAAATCGACTCTTTTCATTTGGTGAAAAGCTTCTAAAATGATATAGAAAAAGCTTTCGATTTCTTTTTCATCGAAAATTTCGGCAAGCTCTTCTTTAAATTGGTTGCGGTAGTCTTTTAATAGCATTTTATAATTGTTACTTATTCTTTATCAATGCCCAATTGCTTAATCATCCAAACTGAGCAAGAAGAATGTCCCGTGCAACCAATAGGCGTCTCAAGGTATTTAAAACCTGATTTTTGATATAGTTTTTGAGCAGCTACCATATAAGGCATGGTTTCTAGATAACATTGTTTGAATCCGAAGTTTTTTGCTTTATTCAAACAGGTCTCCATCATTTTTGCGCCTACTCCTAACCCTCTTGTTTCGGGTAAAAAATACATTTTTTGCAATTCGCAAACATCGGACGAACCATTGGCTAATGGAGCAATTCCAGCACCACCCACAATTTTACCTTCTTTTTCAACTACAAAATACATTGATTTTGGCTCTGAATAGGCCTCAAACATATAATCCAATTGCGGATCGGCATAAGCAGTACCTACTTTAGGTACATTATGCTCTATTAAAACAGCTCTGATTACCTGTGCAATTTCCGCATTGTCAGCAGGTTGAATTTCCCTTATGATAAGCTCACTCATTCTAAATAGAAATAGTTATTTTTGTGATGTGAAGATACATGAATTTTATATAAAACGTTGCATCAAATTAGCTAAAAATGGCTTGGGAACAACCTATCCCAATCCGTTAGTTGGTAGTGTGATTGTTTATGACGGAAAAATTATTGGTGAAGGTTGGCATAAAAAAGCCGGTGAAGCCCATGCCGAAGTAAATGCAATCAATTCAGTTAAAGATCCATCACTTTTATCGAAATCGACCATTTATGTGAGTTTAGAGCCGTGTAGTCATTTTGGAAAAACACCTCCATGTTCCGATTTAATCATCAAACACAAAATCCCGAATGTTGTTATAGGAACCATAGACCCTTTTTCGAAAGTTTCCGGGAATGGTGTTAAGAAACTAATGGAAGCTGGAGCCAATGTAACCATTGGTATTCTTGAAGAAGAATGCAACGAACTCAACAAACGCTTTTTTACTTTTCACAATAAAAAGCGCCCCTATATTATTTTAAAATGGGCAGAAACCGCTGATGGTTTTATCGCACCTCAAAATAAAACAGAAAACAAACCAGTTTGGATAACGAACTCTTACTCGCGCCAATTAGTACACAAGTGGCGTAGTGAAGAACAATCTATTTTAGTTGGAACACAGACCGTCATTGACGACAACCCCAAATTAGACGTTAGAGATTGGACCGGAAATAATCCTGTAAGAATTGTTTTAGACAAAAATAATAGGATTTCAAAAGAAAGTCTTATATTTGATAGTTCTTCCAAAACCATCTTGATTACTGACTCCCAAATTAATCATTTAGAAAATATTGCTAGCCAACTAGCTAATTATTTGTATGACAGTAATTTACAATCTGTAATTATTGAGGGAGGAAGACAGACATTACAAACATTTATTGATGCCAATTTATGGGATGAGGCAAGAGTATTTAAAGGGGAAACAACATTTTCAAGTGGTACAAAAGCCCCAATTATCACTGGGAAAATAGCGAAAAAACAAAAAATAGAAAGTGACGAACTTTTAATCTATTCAAACTATGATTAACACTATTATTTTCGATTTTGGCGACGTATTTATCAATTTGGATAAAAATGCATCACTAGCCGCATTACAAAAATTAGGATTGCCATCTTGGACTGACGAAATAGATCAAATCAATCAGAAATTTGAAAAAGGAAAACTTTCCGAAGTTCAGTTCATGATTGAAATCAAAAAAATAATCCCCAACGCATCCATAGACGACATTAGAGAAGCATGGCATGCTGTATTGCTTGATTTTCCTTTATACCGATTAGAATTTTTACAGCGTTTATCAATGAAATACAAATTGTTTTTATTGAGCAATACCGATGAAATTCACATCGCAAAATTTGAACACAAAGTAGGCGCCACTTTCGCCAGAGAATTTTACCAATGTTTTGAAAAAGTATATTTTTCATTTGAAATTGGACTCCGTAAACCAGAGCCTGAAATTTTCAACTACATCATTAAAAAACACGAATTGTCTTTAAAGCGTACCTTATTTGTAGATGATAAAAAAGAAAATACAGACATCGCAGCCGCATTAGGCATGCATGTTTGGAATTTACAAGTAGGCAAAGAAGATGTGGTTGATTTACTTTCGAAAAAAGACATTCCACTATAAAATGTAATCCTCTTTTAATTTCCAAAAATCCATTTCTTGCGACTTGGAGTTTTAATTATTGGAATTTGTGATTACTTTTGAAATCAAAATAAGATTTTTTGACTTCAACAGACACATACAAAACCATAGCCACCGCTTCTCCCGAAGCATTATTTAAAGAAAAAAACAGTAAGTTTTTCGGCTATGCCTTTCCTGTAACTTCCGAAGAAGAAGTCAAAACACATATTGAAAATCTAAAAAAGCAACATTTCTCGGCGCGTCATTGGTGTTACGCCTATCAAATAGGCACCTCTAAAATTCAATATCGCGCTAATGACGACGGCGAACCTAACAACAGCGCAGGCATACCTATTTACGGTCAAATTCAATCGTTTGAGGTCACGAATGTATTAGTTGTGGTTGTTCGGTATTTTGGAGGAGTAAAACTGGGCGTGGGCGGATTAATTTCGGCCTACAGAACAGGAGCTCAAATGGCACTTAGCGAAGCTGAAATTATTGAAAAAACAATCGATGTTCATTTCTCAATTCATTTCGACTATAAAAACATGAATAAAGTCATGCGTATTATAAAAGAGAAAAACTTAAACATCGTTTCTCAAAAAATGGAAGAAGCTTGTCAGATTGAAATTTCAACCCGAAAAAAAAATGCCGAAGCGATTTTCGACATTTTTTCTAATTTGTTTGAAGTGGAAATAAAAGAAATTTAAAAACCCCTTAATTTATCATTTACGTAATCTGGAGGTAACGTTGGGCGACCCGTTTTTATGTCTACAAACACTAAAATTGAATTGCCAGTTGTTAACAACTCATTGTTAGCATTGTAAATTTCGTAATCAAATTCTATCTTAACTGAGGTTTGACTTTTAAATATTGTTTTCACAGTTAGTTCATCATCATAACGAGCCGGTTTTTTATAGTTCATAGAAAGCGACACTAAGGGAAGCATAATCCCGGTTTCTTCCATCCATTTGTAAGAAACCCCTAAGTTTCTTAGCCATTCCACACGTCCGATCTCAAAATACTGTGCGTAATTTCCATGATATACCATCCCCATTTGATCCGTTTCGGCATATCTAACTCGTAATTTTAATTCGTGAATTTTCATTTTTATCGTCAATAAAATTTAATAATTGCTTAACCCCAACAAAACATCCTACAACATTTTTTTTATAAAATCAATATGAAAAAAATTTTTTTTTACAGTTTTTATGGCTCATATTTGCTATCCCAATTCAACCAAAATCTTGATCGATTATTTATCAAGTAAACCATTAACAATTAACGTATTCGAATGCACACAATGAATAAAACTGCGGAAACAGTCTGGGATAATTGTCTGTTATTTATAAAAGATAACATTCAGGAACAAGCATACAAAACTTGGTTCGAACCAATCAAGTCAGTAGAGCTTACAGACAACGCGCTTTATATTCAGGTGCCAAGTAAATTCTTTTACGAATGGCTAGAAGAGCATTACGTTAAATTATTAAAAGTTGCACTAACTAAAGAACTTGGGAAAAACGCGAAGTTACTGTATAAAATTAAAATGGAGAATACCTACGGTAACAAACTTCCATTTACAGAACAGTTACCCAGTGCACATCGTTCGCCTGTAAAAACGCAGGAAATTGATGTTCCAGTGCAACAAAAAAATCCTGAATTAAAAAATCCTTTTATCATTCCTGGGATTCGTAATTTAAAAATCGAATCGCAACTGAATGCCAATTATAGTTTTGATAACTTTTTAGAAGGTGACTCAAACAGACTGGCTCGTTCTGCTGGTATGGCTGTAGCTAATAAACCAGGAGGAACTTCTTTTAATCCATTATTGATTTTTGGAGGCGTTGGTTTAGGAAAAACACACTTAGCTCACGCTATTGGTGTGGAGATAAAAGATAAATATCCAGACAAAACCGTGTTGTATATTTCTGCGGAAATATTCACACAACAATATATTGATTCGGTTAAGAAAAACACCAGAAACGACTTTATTCACTTTTATCAATTAATCGATGTTTTGATTATTGACGATGTGCAATTCTTATCGGGTAAAACTGGAACACAAGATGTATTTTTCCACATCTTCAATTACTTACACCAAAACGGAAAGCAAGTTATTTTAACTTCAGACAAAGCGCCAGTGGACATGCAAGATATCGAACAACGTTTGTTATCTCGTTTCAAGTGGGGACTTTCTGCCGAATTGCACCAACCTGATTACGAAACCAGAATTTCTATCTTAAAGAATATTTTGTATCGTGATGGTGTAGAAATACCTGAAGATATTATCGAATACGTAGCTCGTAACATTAAAAGCAACGTAAGAGAATTAGAAGGCGCTATCATTTCGTTAATCGCACAATCTTCTTTCAATAAAAAAGAAGTGACTATCGAATTGGCGAAACAAGTCGTTGAGAAGTTTGTTAAAAATGTAAAACGTGAAATTTCTATCGATTACATTCAAAAAGTGGTTTCTGATTATTTCCAATTAGACATCGATACTTTGCAATCTAAAACAAGAAAGCGTCACGTAGTACAGGCAAGACAATTGGCTATGTTTTTCGCTAAAAGATTCACAAAAGCTTCTTTAGCAAACATTGGCTCTCAAATTGGAGATCGCGATCATGCTACTGTTTTGCATGCTTGCAAAACGGTTGACAACTTGGTTTCGACCGACAAACAATTCAAAAAATTTGTTGATGACATCAACAAAAAACTATCGCTGTAAATCATGGCTACAAGAATATTGATGGTTTGCTTGGGAAACATTTGCCGTTCTCCCCTTGCCGAAGGTATTTTGCGTTCTAAACTTTCTTCAGATTTTTATATAGATTCTGCTGGAACGGGTCATTGGCATGTTGGCAATCCACCCGATGCAAGATCAATAGACATTGCTCGAAGAAGAGGACTAGACATTTCTAATTTAAAAGGCCGACAATTTTCTAAAAAAGATTTTACCGATTTTGATTACATTTATGTAATGGACAGTCAAAATTACAGAGATGTGATTGAACTGGCTTCGAATGAAAATGAAAAAGCAAAAGTAAAATTAATTCTTGATGAAATTTTTCCGGGGGAAAATGTAGATGTTCCCGATCCTTACTTTGGCATGCAAGATGGTTTTGAAAAAGTATTTGACATGCTTGATACAGCTTCAGAAACTATTGCCGAAAAACTTTTGAAAAAATAAACATATGAAACCAATGACTTTTTTAGGGAAATTATACTTGATTCCAACGACCTTGGGAGAAATGAATCCTGAAGATGTGTTGCCACAAACCATCAAAAGAAGCATTGATTTTATTGATTACTATATCGTTGAAAACGAAAAAACAGCTCGAAAATTTATCAAGAGCGTTCATCCTGAAAAGAAACAACCTGATTTAAAAATTTCTGTTTTAAACAAACACACTGAAACCCAAGAACATTTAGAATTCATTAAGCCTTTATTAAATGGGGCTAATGTTGGATTAATGAGTGAAGCTGGGTGTCCGGGTGTTGCCGATCCGGGTGCTGTAATTGTCAAATTAGCGCACGAAAAAGGAATTCAAGTTATTCCGTTAGTGGGTCCAAGTTCTATTTTGTTAGCCGTGATGGCTTCTGGGATGAATGGACAGAGTTTTGCTTTTAATGGATACTTGCCTATAGATAAATCTGATAAAAAATCGGCATTAAAAAGTTTTGAAAAATTATCGTTTGATAAAAATCAGTCTCAACTGTTTATCGAAACCCCTTATAGAAACAATAAATTATTAGAAGATTTATTAGTGACCTTACAGCCTAACACTAATTTATGTATTGCTTGCGACATTACACTTCCTACAGAATACATAAAAACTTTTGCTGTAAAAGACTGGAAAAAACAAAAGGTCGATTTACATAACCGACCTTGTATTTTTATTATTCATAAGAATTATTAATAATGTCTAGCTTTCGCTCTCTTACTTGCTTGAATAAAGCTGGTGTCATAACCCGCAAATTCACGTAAGTACTCGGTTATTGATGTTCCATAACCATCTTTAAATTTACGCTTACCGTTAGATCTTAAAAATTTCTTTACCGATCCCGGCCCTCCAAGGTGTGCTGCGGCTAATATTCCAGACTCAGTAATTGGAATTCCTCTAATTACTTTACCATCGTATTTTGCGATTTCTTTTCGCAATTCCCACTTATTCATGGCCAAATAGGCAATGAACGCCTTTTCCTGAAGCTTTCTGCTTTTCAGGAACTTATCCTCATCATTTATACCTAAGCTTTCTAAAGTCTCAGAACCAAACTGGTACTTTCCTAAATAACCTAAGGTGTTTACTTTAAGATACTTTCCTTGAGATTCTCGTGCTGACAAACTTTGTTGAAAACCAACAAATGTTTTTCCAGCAAACGGGATGTTAAAAAAGGTTTGACCAACCTCTACTTCGGTTGGAACGGTGTAAATTACTTCTTTTTCAAATACATGAAACCAAGGAAATAATTCTGAATTGAATGGTCTAAAACCAGAACTTAAAGTAATAATTGAGGCAAATAATCCGAGATAAAATATCTGTTTTTTTGTCATAAAATGTTTTTCTTTCTAACTAGGAAATCCTGTTTTAAAATTAAGGATGCTTTCCATCATCATTAGAAAATTTCTACTCTGCAAAGTTAACCCTTATAATTAGAAAGGTTGTTAATATTGTCTAAAAATAGATAAAGTGCATTTTAACTCGTTGACTTGCAGTTAATTCTAAAGTAGGCGCAGGGATTTTTATCGTGTTAAAAACAGAAAAAAGGGTTTTTAAAACGTGTGATTTTGTTTTAATTTTGGTTAAATCGGCGTCGAAACTCAAATAAAACTGACGAGATCGATGTGTTTCAGGAAGGATTAAATTTGATGAAATTTCATTATCTCCAGTAAGCATTCCATCGGCACCATAACCCACTGCTAAATTGAGCCATTTTGGGATTTTAGACTGCTTAAAAAAAGAATGAACATTGACTGACAGCCAGTAGGTTTGTCCGTTATAATCTTTCAAAATTTGTTCATTCAATGACTTCCCTAACAACTCTGGTCTGACTTGCGCATAGGATGTTTGATGAAAAGAGAATTTTGGAACAATTCGTTGTTCTTTCCAAACCAACTCTTGAGTTACAAACAAACCAGTTCCTGCAGCATTGGCAATAACATCTCCTGTTGAAGCCCCCCATTTCTGGGAAAACCCGTCCAAGACTTCTACAGCAGTTAAAAAGGCAAATCCTAAAGTTGAACCGTAAATTAATTGTTGTTTCCTTGAAGCTCCACCCCAGTGCAACAAATTAGCTCCTGCACTTCCGATATGGTAAGCGGAGTACATGTGCCCTAACTTATCCATTTGGAGCCATTGGTCGTTATCGTTAATGAAATGAAATTTTGAATGAGGATAATCTTTATACCAAAGCTCGTTTAGTCCAATTAGCGCTCCTGAAATAGCAACAGCTTCAGTGATAACAACAGCATTTCTTCTTTTAGCATTTAAAGAATCTGAAGGCCTTAAAAAAGAATCGATTCCGTTTTGAGAAAAAACCGGAATCGAACTTATTAGGGTAAAATAAAATATGTATCTGAATAAATTCAAAACTACCTCTGAATTCCTTGCTTAGCAACCCATTCGCGGTATTTTTTAGCCCACACACCATGCTCTGCAAAAGTGGCTGCAAACTCATGATAACCAAAACGTTCTACGCTGGCACAAAAATAAATATAGTCGTGCTTTTCGGCATTCAAAACAGCATCAATCGCTGAAATATCAGGCATAGCTACCGGGCCTGGTGGCAATCCTATATTTAAGTATGTATTGTATGGAGAGTTAACTCTCAAATCACCTTCCATTACTCGCTTGATAACCAAATCAGGGTTGCCTGTTTTTCTACGCATGGCGAAAATAATGGTTGGATCAGCTTGCAATGGCATTTCCAATTTTAATCGGTTCAAATAAACGCCAGCCACTCTAGGTCTTTCGTCTGTTTTAACGGTTTCTTTGTGCACAATAGCCGCTAATGTCATGACTTCAATAGGAGTTAATCCAAGTGTCTTGGCTTTATTAACTCTTTCGGTATTCCAGAATTTTTTGAATTCATCATTCATTTTATCTCTGAATTTCTCAGCAGAAGTATTCCATTTCATTTGGTACGAATTTGGAATAAACATAGCCAGCGCCGTTTCTTCATTGAAACCGTTATTTTCCATAAAAACCGGATCTTTTATGGCTTTCATCAAACTTAAACTATCCGCTTCAATTTGCGAAGAAACGCGTGAAACTAATTTTTCTAAACTTTCCTGATTGTTAAAAGCTAAATTTAAAGGGTTATTATGTCGTAAGGCAGAAACCAAGCTAAGACTGTTCATCCCTTTTTTGAATAAAAATCGACCTGGGAAAACATTTTCGTCATACGAGCGTTTTTCAGCAATGAATTTGAATTTATCGATGTTCTTTACTTCTGGAGAAATAATCCTCAACACATCTTCATAAGTAGAACCTGTAGGAATGTAAATGTATTTTTCATCTTCATTAAATTTAGTATTTCCAATAAATACTGTGAAATACAAAAAAGCTGCCGCTGCAACAAATAGAATCCCTAAGCCTAAAATTATCTTCTTTTTATTCAAAATATATCTTTTTAACTGTTTTTGTTTATTAATTGGTGTAATTCTTCGTCAAAGTATTTGCCTTGAAAAAAATTCCACTCTTTTTTAGTGCCAATTTTTTGGAAACCAAATTTACTAAAAAGCTTCAAACTAGCTTCATTATTACTTCCAATATTTGCATACAATTGATGCAGGTTTAAATGAGTGAAAGCATATTTTATAATAAGTGAAAGTGACTCCTGTCCTATTCCTTGATTTCTGTTTTGATTATTTTCGATAACAATCCCAATACCTGCGCGATTATTCTTAGGATCAAAATCAAACAAATCGATTAATCCTACGGCTTCGAAAGTATCATTTTTGCAAATGGCCAATCGCAATTGTTTTGCATTATAAATGTCCTGATGTGCATTTTCGAGATACTGCATGATTAAAAACCTAGAATAAGGTGTTTGAGTGTTACTTACTTCCCAAATCGTTTCATTGTTTTCAATAGTGTAAACAAAGTCCAAATCTTCGGGTTCTAGTGCACGCAGGTAGATCGTATTTCCTTTTAGAGTAATCATATTGAAAAATTACAAATTAATAATTACGAATTACGAATGGTCTTCTGGATAGCACCTATTATCTTCAGTAGCTCATCAACATCTTTTAAAAGATTATCGGCTTGATCATCACTTAAATAATCTGAATCTTTCAACAATCTTATCCAATATTTAGACTCTCTAGCTTCTTTATATGAAATAGTGATTTTTGCAAAAAAATCATTCTTACTTTGACCTCCAATAGCTTCTTCAATATTCGCTCCAATAGAAGTTCCACTTCTTAATAATTGCTTTGAAAGAATAAACTCTTTCTTCTCTTGACTTAAATATTTATAAACTTTAATTGTCCTGAGTGCAAATGCGTAACTTTTCAGTTGAACAGTATTATCTGATTTCATAATTCGTAATTTGACATTCGTAATTATAAAATTAGTGTTCCTGTAAAAACAAAAGTCGCAGGCCCTTTAAGGAAGACATTTTTGTAAACGCCATCTTCTTCTGTAAATGAAACTTCTAGCTTCCCTCCTTCTACATTGATGTTTATTGTATTGCTATTGGTTTTTCCAATGGCTTTCATGGCAATAGCAACAGCTGTCGCTCCTGTTCCACAAGACAATGTTTCGTCTTCTACTCCACGTTCGTAAGTTCGTATAGAGAATTCGTTTTCCGAGATTTGTTTCACGAAATTAACGTTACTTCCTGCTTTACCATACAAATCACCATAACGTATTTTAGCACCTTCATTCTTTACATCAAAGTTAGGTAAATCGTCAACAAATTGTACGTGATGTGGTGAACCGGTATTTAAAAAAACATAATCGTTATATATGTTTACTGCATCTACATCTTTCATTTGAAGCGAAACAATTTCGTTTTCATTAATTGCTGCATGATGCAAACCGTCTACCGCAATAAAATCGGCCTCATTTTTTATTACGTTTAGTTTTTTAGCGAAAGCCACCAAACAACGACCTCCATTACCACACATAGAACTTTCGTTCCCATCGGAATTGTAATAGACCATTTTGAAATTGGTTGTTGAATCGTTTTCAAGCAATATCAACCCATCGGCCCCGACACCAAAACGACGGTCGCAAATTTTCTCTATAAGTTTGATATTTTCTTTAGGAAACAGCATCAACCGATTGTCTATCATGACAAAATCGTTTCCGGTCCCTTCGTATTTGTAAAATTGCATTGAATTGAAATTTAATAACTTCTTAAAAACTAAAAACTTTCTATATAGCCCTGATAGCAGTGGAAATCCTGTCATTGCGAGGAACGTGGCAATCCAATCAAAAGATTGCTTCGTTCCTCGCAATGACAGATTGCAACGGATAGCAGGAACAATGTTTATTAGAAACCCAAATGTAGTGCTCCTAAAAATCTAAACAAAGTTACAAATATTAAAGGGAAGTTAAAAGTTGTTAAACGAGCGTTAAACTCTTTTTTTGAAGACAACAAAATTTTAAATTTACGTTTAGAATTTTAAACCAAATACATTTTAACTATGAAAAAATTTGCAAGTCTATTTTTTGTGTCTTTGTTAAGCGGAGCAACAACGCTTGGAGCTTACAAATTGTTTATAGAAGACGAAAGCGCTTCGGGATCTAAATTATCTATTGCGAGTGATAATTTTGCAAGAACGGTTGGATTAACCGGCGAAAGTGTTGATTTCACGGTAGCAGCCGAAAACACCATTCACACAGTGGTTCACGTAAAAAACAAGACGGTTTATAACGTGCCAAATAATCCAATGATGGAGTTTTTCTATGGCCATGGCGGAGGTGGGCAACAAACGCAAGTAGGAACCGGGTCAGGTGTAATTATTAGCGAGGACGGTTATATTGTAACCAACAATCATGTGGTAAAAGATGCTACCGAACTGGAAGTAACATTGAACAACAACAAAACATACAAAGCCAAATTAGTGGGTACCGACAGTAAAATGGATATCGCTTTACTTAAAGTAGAGGCTGGCGAAAAATTACCGTATGCTACTTTTGGAAATTCAGATACTATTAAAGTGGGTGAATGGGTTTTAGCTGTGGGGAATCCGTACAATTTGACATCGACGGTAACCGCAGGAATTGTATCGGCTAAGGCTAGAGATTTGTCTAATAATGGCATACAATCTTTTATTCAAACGGATGCTGCTGTTAATCCGGGCAATAGTGGAGGTGCATTAGTAAACACTCGTGGCGAATTGGTTGGAATTAACACGATGATTTCATCGCAAACAGGCTCATACGTAGGGTATTCGTTTGCGGTTCCATCGAATTTAGCTCGTAAAATCGTTGAAGATTTAATGGAATACGGTAATGTACAACGTGGTGTTTTAGGAATTGAAGCTGCCGAATTGAACAGCGCTGCCTCAAAAGAATTAGGTATTAAAGAAACAACCGGCGTGCTAGTAGCTAAAACTTCTAAAAATTCAGGTGCTGAAAAAGCAGGTTTGAAAAAAGGAGACATCATTAACAAGTTAGATGATAAAAGCATTATGACTTTTGCCGATTTAACTTCGTACATCAATACCAAACGTCCTAACGATGAAATTAAAGTTGGTTTCAAACGTGGTGGTGAAGATAAGATGGCCACTGTAAAATTGACCAAGAAAGAATTGATTAATTATGACTTAAAAGGGTTAGAATTAGAAGATATTGATGGTGCAGATAAGAAGAAATTTGGAATCAGTTATGGTGTAAAAATCAAAGATATCACCAATGAAGAATTAGCGGATTATGCCGATCAACTAAAAGGCGGAGTTATTTTAAGCGTAGATAACATCAAAGCGACTGATATTGAAACCATAACTCGAGTACTTTCTAAAAAAGGAGAAAGTCAACGTTCACAAATAGAATTACTTACCCCAAATGGTCAAGTTTTAAGATTCTTGTTATAATTGAAATACTTACATCAATTAAACCAGCTTAACAAGCTGGTTTTTTTATTAAAAATTGTTTTCAATGTCATTTCGACGAAGGAAAAATCTCAAATAATTCATCAAATGAGATTTAGCTACGCTGAACCTAAAGGTTTCTCCTTCGTCGAAATGACAAAAATGAGTAAAAATATCACAAAAGACTTTACGAAAACGTTTGAAATTGATACTTTTGCACAACAAAAAATAATAACCTTTTTTACCTAAACGAATGAGCAACACAACGGTTTACGAAAAAGAAATCGCTTTTCAAGCAGACAGAAGAAGAGCTGGAGTTGAATTAATTAAAATTATCAGTGATTTATGGTATGACAAAGCTATCGAGATGGTTTTGTTTAGAAATCAATTAATTGATAGAAATGTAAGTGACATCATCAATTTACACGAATACGCTGGTGAGTTTGTAAACAAACCTATTTCAGTATTTGATTCGGTAGAAATTGCTAGAGCTATTCTTTCGTTAGATTTACCACCATCAAAACTAGATATTGGTAAATTAACTTACGAATTCCACTTGGAAGACAACAAATATGATGATGCAAAATCATTTGTTGTAGACAAACTAAAACACGCAAAAGAAACTAGCGACATCCAACCAAAAGATGTTGTTTTATACGGTTTTGGACGTATTGGTCGTTTGTTAGCTAGAGAATTGATGTCGAAAATGGGTAAAGGAAACCAATTGCGTTTGCGCGCTATTGTGACTCGCGATAAAAACGATGCGACTTCTTTAGAAAAAAGAGCGTCATTGTTACGTTACGATTCTATCCACGGAGATTTTCAAGGTTCAGTAGTAGCCGATGTAGAAAACAATGCGTTAATCATCAACGGAACAACAGTTCACATCATTACAGCCAATCAACCAGAAGATATTGATTATACAGCTTATGAAATCCATGATGCTTTAGTAATTGATAACACAGGTGCTTTCACGACGCAAGAAGCGTTAGCAAGACACTTGACTTCAAAAGGTGTTGATAAAGTATTATTGACTGCTCCTGGAAAAGGAGTTCCAAATATCGTTCACGGTGTAAACCAAAACGAATACAATCCAGACGAAGTAAATATTTTCTCTGCAGCTTCTTGTACTACGAATGCCATCACACCAATTTTGAAAGCGGTTGAAGACACATTAGGCGTAGTAAAAGGACACTTAGAAACCATTCACGCTTATACCAATGACCAGAATTTAGTGGACAACATGCACAAAAAATACCGTCGTGGTCGTGCTGCTGCCTTAAACATGGTAATTACTGAAACAGGTGCTGGAAGTGCAGTAGCAAAAGCGTTACCAAGTTTGGCTGGAAAATTAACTTCTAACGCGATTCGTGTTCCTGTTCCTAACGGTTCATTAGTAGTATTGAATCTTGAAGTTGGCAAAGAGACTTCTGTAGAAGGTATTAACAACATCATGAAGCAATACGCTTTAGAAGGTGAATTGGTAGAGCAAATTAAATATTCATTAAACAACGAATTGGTATCTTCTGATATCGTGGGAACTTCTGCTCCATCTATCTACGATAGCAATGCTACAATTGTTTCTGCCGATGGTAAAAACGTGGTATTGTACGTTTGGTATGATAACGAGTATGGCTATAGCCATCAGGTAATTCGTTTGGCGAAATACATTGCTAAAGTAAGACGTTATACGTATTACTAGTAACAGGGTCTGCCTTTATAAAATAGAGAATCCGCTTTGAGAAATTGAAGCGGATTTTTTTGTTATATTTGAGAAGTGTGTTATTTGAGACAGAGTTGCATATATTTATGAGTTAGTAGCCATTACAAAACCACATATGAAAAAACAAATCCTATTTCTTCTTATTAGTTTCATTTTTTTAAGTTGTAATGACAAAAAAGATTCAAACGCCACAGAAAAACAAACTGAAAGTCTAATCCTTCCTCCACCTCCACCTAAAATTGTGGACGAAAATAGTTTAATTGGATTTGCATGTTATAGCTCGGGAAGAAAATCAGAACCTGTAAAAACAATTAGCAAGCTACTCGTAGATAAAAATTATAATGGTATAAGTAAAAAACTTTCGAGTAAAAGCGTTGCAGAAAAATATTTAGCAACTGTTGTTTGTAAAAAGCTTGAAAAGAGAAACCTAATCTCGTTAACAAGAGTAGACCAAAGTCAAATAGAAGAGAATCTGATTAGCGATGAGAAAATTGTAATTTGTTCAGGTTGTACTAATAAAAAAGAACTAGCAATGAAAGAGTTGTTTTCATCAGACACTTTCTTATCTGTCTACTTAGAAGAATGGCTAAAAAAAATGATAAAGTAACGGCTACTAACAGGCGTTTGGCAAGATTGCGAATTTTGTAGTAAATTCACGTTTACATTTCGCAAGAAATTTTA
>JASLID010000089.1 GCA_030153045.1 Flavobacterium sp. | reverse complement strand
GGTTGATAAACATCGTCAATTATATGATAATCGGCTATACATTTTTCAAAAATGGGAAAAGCAAATTCAGCAAACATAGTTTTATGTGTTTTATTTCTACAAAAATAGCGTTTTTTTGTACTTTTATCCTGAATTTATAAAATTTATATTCTGATGCACATCCACTATATTTCTGAACAAAACAGTATTCTTAATCATTTTCTAGCGCAAATTCGCGATGTAACTATTCAAAAAGACAGTATGCGTTTTAGAAAAAACATTGAGCGCATTGGCGAAATCATGGCTTACGAGTTAAGCAAAACTTTAGAATATAAAAACATTGATGTTCAGACACCTTTAGGAATAAAGAAAACGACTACTATTGCTGATTCGGTGGTTTTGTGTTCTATTTTGCGTGCCGGTTTGGCTTTGCATCAGGGTTTTATGAACTTTTTTGATGATGCTGAGAACGGATTTGTTTCGGCTTACAGACATCATTATAACAATGACGATGCTTTTGATATTTTAGTAGAATACCAAGCAGCTCCTTCTTTTCATGGAAAAAATCTAATTTTGATTGACCCCATGTTAGCCACAGGACAATCGATGGTGGCGGTTTTAAATAAATTACATTTAGAACAAAAACCAAAAGAAATTCACCTTGCCGTAGTTATTGCCGCTCCTGAAGGAATTGAATATTTACAAAAAAATCTACCGGACAACTGTCATTTATGGGTAGCTGCACTCGACGAGAAATTAAACGAAAAAAACTACATTATTCCAGGATTGGGTGATGCTGGTGACTTAGCTTACGGCAGTAAATTATAACATTTGTAGCACGAAAGTAATTACACTGGCAGAAATAATAATTCCTAAAATGGTTTCTTTAATCCAGTATCTGTGAATCGTTTCTAAGTAATTTGTTAGCATAATGGCTACGGGTACAAAAGTGTATATCAAGTAACTATTGTCTTTGTTTGGTGAAATGAAGTAAACCACTAATCCTATAATAAAGGAGAAAATTATTTTTCTATACGCTGATTGTAAGTTTGATAATTTATGTGGTAAGATGATAAACATGGTTACAAATCCAACTAAAGCCACAACGATATAAATAGCAATAGCAACGTTCTGGAATATGTTTTCAATATATTTCAAATCGAAATCTATTACGATTTGCTGAATATAGGTATGGATGTAATTCGGATTAAAAATTAACGCCGTCAAAACACCTATAATAATGACCGTAAAAAAGGCAATAATTGGGATAATCCAGTTTCTATAATCGCGCGAAACGTGAAAAATAACAGAAGCAAATACCACTAGAATAAACAAAATACACCAAAAATTAAAAATACTGGCTGTAAAAATCCATAAAGACGCATCAAAAATTTTCTCTTTTGGCGTGATTAACGATTGCATCGAAATTAGCCTTCTTAAAGCGAGTAATATAAATGTGTTGGAGATAATCAATGCTGTATTAGAAAGTGTTTTCGGAAATAAAATCAAAAAAACAAAGAATAATAAAAACGTAAAACTATTGTCCTTACTCAATCCGTTCTTCTTGGTAATAAAATTAGTCATAAATAATGACCCTACTAAAAGCACTAATAAAAAGGCTTTTCTACCTATTTCATAAAGAGAAATAGTGTTGAAATTAGATTGGAATTGGAATAACAAAAAGCACAAAACCAACAAAGTGGTAATTAAAATATAATTTATTGGTCTAGATTTACTAAAAACACTTGTTATCATAAGTATATTTTATATTTTTGCTTTGTAAATATAATACATAAAAAAGATGAAATCATTTTTTGAAGCAATTCAGTGGTTATTTGAAGAAATATTTTTTGCAATACACGACGTTTTACGTTTTGCCGAAATCGAACCTGTTTGGGGTTGGTGGGTTGCTAATATTTTCAATTGGATCCTATGGGGACTTATTTGTTACTACATATACTATTGGACCATCCAGATCAAAAAACACGAAGATAACGGCGAGGAAAACCAAGATACAACGGCTCATTCTTTCTTAAAATAAGCCGTTAACCAACGGTTTATTTTAAGTCATTGCCAATATCTTTTCTAAAATACATCTTATCAAAATGTAGCTTTGCTATGCTTTGATAAGATTTTTTTATGGCCTCTTGAAAATCATCTCCATATGAGGTTATAGCCAATACTCGGCCTCCGTTTGATACAATATTTTCGTTTTCGAATTTCGTTCCGGCATGAAATACAATAGAATCTTCCACGTTTTCAATACCTGAAATTACTTTCCCTTTTTCATACTCTTCCGGATAACCACCAGAAGCAATAATAATAGTTGTGGCGCTTCTTTCATCTATTTCTAAAGAGACTTCATCTAATTTCTGATTGGCAACCGCTTCAAACAATTCAACTAAATCTGATTTAATTCTTGGCATTACCACTTCTGTTTCAGGATCACCCATACGGACATTGTATTCAATCACAATAGGTTCGTTCTTTACATTGATTAAACCAATAAATACAAAACCTTTGTATTCGATTCCGTCCTTTTGAAAACCATCAATAGTTGGCTTTACAATTCGGGTTTCTATTTTTTCCAGCAAAACCTGATCGGCAAATGGTACTGGCGAAACTGCACCCATTCCACCTGTGTTTAAACCAGTATCGCCGTCGCCTATTCTTTTATAGTCTTTGGCAGTTGGTAATATTTTATAGTTTTTCCCGTCGGTTAAAACGAAACAACTCAATTCGATTCCATCTAAAAATTCTTCAATAACCACCTTTGAAGAAGCTTCTCCAAATTTTGCATCAACCAACATATTTCTAAGCTCTTGTTGTGCTTCGGCTAAATTGTTAATGATCAAAACTCCTTTTCCAGCTGCCAAACCATCCGCTTTAAGAACATATGGAGGCTGTAGCGTGGTTAAAAATTCGCATCCTGCTTCAACGGTTTCTTTGGTAAAACTATCGTAAGCGGCCGTTGGAATATTATGTCTAACCAAAAACTCTTTGGCAAATTCTTTACTTCCTTCTAATTGTGCTCCTTTTTTTGATGGGCCAATAACTGGAATATCCTTCAAATCTGCATCATTTTTAAAGAAATCATAAATCCCTAAAACCAATGGGTCTTCAGGACCCACCACAACCATATTGACCTGGTTTTGAATTACAAATTCTTTTATGCTTTCAAAATCAAGTGGATTTAAATTAACATTTGTGGCTATTTGTGCTGTTCCGGCATTTCCAGGAGCTACAAAAAGATTGTTGCATTTTGTGCTTTGTAACATTTTCCAAGCCAAAGCATGTTCTCTTCCGCCAGAACCAAGTAGTAAAATTGTCATTGTGTAGTTGTGTTTGTTTGTGGTGCAAAAATAGTTCGTTTTATGGTTTAGTAAAAGAGATTCGGTAAAAATTAGTAAGAATGTGACATTTGTTTTGTTATTTTTGAGAAAAATTCGAGATACAATGTTCAAATTATTCGATTTAACGCTAAAAATAAATGGTTTTCAAATGAAGAAAGCCAAAGCTGAATTGAATAAAATTGTTTCCTTATCGGAAGAAGAACACCAACAATTTGTTGAAGCGAAGAAGAAAGAAATAATTGATTTTCATTTGCAGAACAACACTTATTACCACAGTTTTTTAGGTAAATCTTCTGTTGAAAATTGGGATGAAATTCCTATCATGCAGAAAAAAGATTTCCAAAAACTATTGTCTGAAAGACTTTCCAAGGGGTATTCCGAAAAAACGGTTTACGTTAATAAAACTTCTGGGTCTAGTGGCGATCCTTTCATTTTTGCAAAAGACAAATACGCTCATGCAATGACTTGGGCTTCGAATATTTATAGATTTGGTTGGTATGGAATTGATTTTAATCATTCATTACAAGCACGTTTTTACGGAATACCATTAGATTTTATAGGCAACACCAAAGAACGAATTAAAGATTTTTTAAGTCATCGTTACCGCTTTACCATTTTTAATTTATCTGATGAAGTTCTGGAAAAAGTGTTACTGAAATTCAAACAAAAACATTTTGATTACATCAATGGTTACACCAGCTCCATCGTTTTATTTGCAAAATTTTTACAATCGAAAAATATTGTTTTAAAAGAAGTTTGTCCAACTCTTAAAGTTTGCATTGTCACTTCAGAAATGTTATTTGAAGAAGATAAAATATTGCTCGAAAAACAATTTGGCATTCCTGTGGTCAACGAATACGGTGCTTCTGAACTGGATTTAATCGCTTTTCAAAACACAAATGACAAATGGCAAGTCAATGCTGAAACACTTTATGTGGAAATTTTGGATGAAAACAATAACGTTTTACCATATGGGAGAGAAGGACGTGTGGTGATTACTTCCTTATTCAACAAAGCACATCCGTTTATTCGATATGATATTGGAGATATTGGAATTCTGGACGAAAGAAGCACTTTACAAAAACCCATTCTTAAAAAATTAATTGGAAGAACGAACGATGTTGCTCTTTTACCAAGTGGTAAAAAATCGCCAGGACTAACTTTTTACTATGTGACCAAAAGCATTATTGAAGATGACGGAAATGTAAAAGAATTTATTATCAAACAAACAAAAATTGATACTTTTGAGGTTGAGTATGTCAGTGAATTCGAATTGAAAGAAATTCAAATTCAAAACATCGAAAAAGCCATAACAACTTATTTAGAAAGCGGTTTGGTTTTTACTTTTATTAGAAAAGAAAGGTTGGAACGCAGTAAAAGCGGGAAATTGAAACAGTTTGTTTCATTAGTAAAATAGACATATGAAAATTACAATAGTTGCGGGCGCAAGACCTAATTTTATTAAAATCTCACCTATCATAAAAGCGATAGAAAAAAAGCAAAATGAAGGCGTAAATATTTCTTATCGTTTGGTACATACCGGCCAACATTATGATAAAAATTTGAGCGAAACTTTTTTTGAAGAATTAAACATTCCTCATCCTCATAGTAATCTAGAAGTAAAAAGCGGTTCACAATCAGTTCAAACGGCAGCTATAATGGTAGCGTTTGAACAAGAATTATTGTTAAATCCTTGTGATTTAGTTTTAGTTGTTGGTGATGTCAACTCGACCATGGCTTGTGCTATTGTGGCCAAAAAGCTAAACATAAAAGTTACACACGTAGAAGCCGGAATACGTTCTGGAGATATGACAATGCCAGAGGAAATTAATAGAATTGTAACCGATAGCATTACCGATTATTTTTTTACCACATCAACTTCTGCAGCAGAAAACTTATTGAAATATGGAACGGAACCAACAAACATTCATTTTGTTGGCAATGTTATGATTGATACTTTATATCAAAATTTAGATAGAATTAAAGCTCCAGTTTTTTGGAAAGAATTTGATTTGGAAGTGGGGAACTACGTTATTTTAACCTTACATCGCCCTTCGAATGTTGATGAAGAACACGCATTGATTCAATTACTCCAAGGAATTGATACGATGGTCGAAAACAGAAAAGTGATTTTTCCAATTCATCCCAGAACTAAAGCCATTTTAGGAGATACTAATTTGAATTTAAAAAACATCATCTTCGTTGAACCTCAGGGCTATTTGAATTTTATGTTTTTAATTAAAAATTCCTTCGCTGTAATTACTGATTCTGGTGGTATTTCAGAAGAAACAACCGTTCTTGGAATTCCATGCTTTACCATGCGAAACAACACCGAAAGACCTGAAACTGAAAGCATTGGAAGTAATATTTTAGTAGGTGTTTCCACAGAAAATTTAGAAAAAGTTTTTAGTGCCTTTTTACTTAATGGCAAGAAAAAAGCTGGCATTCCTGACCTCTGGGATGGAAAGGCTTCAGAACGTATTGTCGAAATTTTGCTAAGCAAAAAGTAATGGAAGAAATCCTTATCATCTCCAATTATTATCCGCCAGAGAAAGGTGCCGCAGCAAATAGGATTGAGCAATTGGCTTTAAAGTTGCAACAAAACAATTATGTGGTATCTGTAGTTTGCCCTTTGGGAAACTATCCGGAAGGTGCTTTATTTAAAGAATACAGAGGGAAATTTTCGGTTACTGAAAATTTACAAAATATTACCGTTAAAAGACTGTGGATTTACCCCAGCAATAGTAAAAACATTTTAAAAAGGATTCTATCTATATTTTCCTTTTCGGCTTGTTTGTTTTTTTATTTACTGTTTAAAAAAACACCTAAAAAAGTGATTGTTCAATCTCCACCTTTATTATTGTCTTTTATTTCGGTTTTTGTGCTTTCACTGAAAAAGAAAAAGATAATTTTAAACGTTTCCGATTTATGGCCTTTGGCCGCAATTGAATTAAATGTTTTAAAAAAAGACGGTTTTTCACATAAAATACTATTGTTTATTGAGCGTTTTATCTACAAAAAAGCGAGTTTGATTTTAGGACAATCTAATGAAATTATAACCCACGTTAAAGCTGTTTTTCCTCAAAAAAAGTGCTATTTATACCGAAATTTTCCAGATCATAATGTTTCCAAAATAGATTTAAAAACAACTGAAAACGAGCCAATCAAAATCTTTTATGCTGGCTTGTTGGGTGTTGCCCAAGGCGTTCTGGAATTGTGTAAGAACATTCGTTTGAGGGGTTTGAATATCGAATTACATATTTTTGGTGATGGTGCCGAAAAACATCAAATAGAACAGTTAATCCAGCAGGAAGACGATCAAAAAATATTCTTTCACGGCATGCTGGATCGTAAAACACTACATGAAAAATTAAACAGTTTTGACATTGCAATCGTGCCTCTGAAAACAAGAATTTACGGCTCTGTTCCTTCTAAAATTTTCGAATATGGTTCATTAGGGATTCCTATTCTCTATTTTGGAGGCGGAGAAGGCGAAAACATCGTAGAAGAAAATAATATGGGTTGGGTCGCAAAAGTAGAAGATTATAAAGACCTAAATGAGGTATTAATAAAGATTTCTAAAATCGAGAAAAAAGAATTAGGCTTATTAAAAAATCAAATCTTTGAAACTGCAAAATCTAGTTTTGACCTAAATAATCAAATAACTCATTTAATTGAAGAAGATGTTTTTTAATAGGCATTTTCATCACCAACTATAAAGTTTCTTATTGTGATGATGATTATTTTTATATCTAGGAAAATAGACCAATTCTCGATATAATACAAATCATATCGCAAGCGATTTGTTATATCGGAATCTTTAGTCACTTCGCCACGAAATCCTTTTATTTGAGCCAAACCGGTAACTCCGGGACGAATGTAATGTCGTTCCATGAATTTGTCAAAACGTTGGGCATAATCTTCGTTTACCGAAAGCATGTGTGGTCTTGGTCCTACAACCGACATGTTTCCTACGAATACATTGAAAAATTGTGGCATTTCGTCTAAACTCGATTTACGTAAAAATTTACCGAAAGTTGTAATTCGCATGTCATTTTTAGTAGCTAACTCAGTATCGGCAGTATCGTTTACCACCATTGAACGAAATTTGAAACAGTTAAATTCTTCGTTATTCAATCCGTTTCTTTTTTGTTTAAAAAATATTGGTCCAGGGGAATCTATTTTCAAAATCAAAGCGATTAAAGGCACCAACCACGAAAGAATAAAAACGATAATTAGTGTTGAAAAAACTAAATCGAACAAGCGTTTTACTACATAATTGAGTGATGTTTCAAGTGGTGTTTTCCGGATGGAAATAACTGGAATGTAATCGTAATAATCAACAATCATATTGTGTGATAAAGCTGAATTATCGGGTAATAATTTTATGGTTTTGAAATTGCTGTGTGCAAAGTCTATCATATTGGTTACAAAATCTTTGGTAAGGCTATTTAAATCGCAATAAAGCTCATCAATCCTATTGTTATTTACAAAATCAACAATCGTTTTTTCTTGGTCTTTTTCTTCAAAAGTTCGGATTAATTTATAACCGTAATCATCGTTTTTATTAAAGAAATCGATTAAAGACTCGCTTTTTTCGCTTTGTCCCAAAATAATAACTCGACGGTAGTTTCCTCCAAATATTTTTCGGTATTTTTTTAACAAATAGTAAATTAAATACTTGAAAAAAGTTACCCAAACCGTTACCCAAAGCACAAGTTCGGCAACATTTTTAACAGAAACAGAAACGCCTCGTCTCACTATAAAAACCCATGCAAAAACCACCAGTGAAAACAAGCTAATTTGTTTAACTATTTTTGATAAAATTTGGATTTCGGTGGTAAAACGATATACTTCGTAAAAAGTAGTGTATTGCGATATCAAAACCCATGAAATCATTAAAAAAATGGCGCTTTTAAAGCCTAAAGTAACGGCAGGAAAAATGAATAACAGCAAAATTACTATTATCAGCAAATCCGTTAAATAGGATATGGGGCGTATGTATTTTGAATACCTTCCTACTGCCATTCTTACTTAATATAATCTTTAAAGTCTTTATGTTCCTCTTTTAAGAGTTCATCTTGGGGTAAAGACTTAAAATATTCATAGGTAATTTTCATCCCTTCTGATCGTGTCACTTTTGCTTCCCATCCTAACAATTCTTTCGCTTTTGTCGTGTCTGGTTGTCTTTGTAACGGATCATTTTCTGGCAATGGATGATACACTATTTTTTGACTTGTTCCTGTTAACTTGATAATTTCTTCAGCAAAATCCTTGATCGTAATTTCATCAGGATTACCAATATTTACGGGATAAGCATAATCTGAAAGTAATAATCTGTAAATTCCTTCTACTTGGTCATCAACATAACAAAAGGAACGTGTTTGCAAACCATCTCCAAAAATGGTTAAGTCTTCTCCACGCAAAGCCTGTCCAATAAAAGCCGGGATAACACGACCATCGTTCAATCGCATTCTTGGTCCATAAGTATTGAAAATACGAACGATTCTGGTCTCTAATCCATGAAAGCGATGGTACGCCATAGTAATAGATTCTTGAAAGCGTTTGGCTTCATCATACACGCCTCGTGGACCTATTGTGTTTACATTTCCAAAATAATCTTCGTTTTGTGGATGAACCAAGGGATCTCCATATACTTCTGAAGTCGATGCAATTAAAATTCTAGCGTTTTTAACCCTTGCTAACCCTAATAAATTGTGTGTTCCTAATGATCCTACTTTTAAAGTTTGGATTGGAATTTTTAAATAATCGATAGGGCTCGCTGGAGATGCAAAATGCAAAATATAGTCTAATTCACCGGGAACATGCACAAATTTTGAAACATCATGATGATAAAATTCGAAGTTTTCTAGCTTAAAAAGGTGTTCGATGTTTTTTAAATTACCTGTAATAAGGTTGTCCATTCCAATAACAAAGTATCCTTCTTTGATAAATCTATCACACAAGTGTGACCCCAAAAAACCTGCTGCTCCTGTAATTAATATTCTTTTCATAGATTACTTTATTTTTCTCAAAGCTTCTTGCCAACTATTGATTTCAATATTAAAAGTCTCTTTTATTTTTGTTTTATCCAGCAGACTATATTTTGGTCTTTGGGCTGGTGTTGGGAATGCTTCTGTTGCAATTGGATTTACTTCAATGCAGATATCGTTTACATTGAATATTTCTTTAGCAAAATCGTACCAACTCGCTTTTCCTTCGTTGCTAAAATTATAAATTCCATATTTAGTGCTTTTGCTTTTTATGATGGTAAGTATCGCTTCTGCTAAATCGATTGCATTTGTTGGCGACCCTATTTGATCATTTACAACATTCAAACTGTCTCTTTCTTGAGCCAACCTCAACATGGTTTTCATGAAATTATTACCAAATTGAGAATAAACCCATGAGGTCCTTACAATAAAATATTCCTCTAAGTTATTGATAATTTCTTGTTCGCCCTCTAATTTTGTTTGACCATAAACGCCTAAAGGATTAGGATTGTCTGTTTCAGAATAAGGCTTCTCAGAAGAACCATCAAACACAAAATCGGTCGAAATATGTATTAATTTTGATTTGTTTTTTTTACAAGCAACGGCTAGATATTTTGGTCCTAGAACATTTATTTTTTTTGCAAGTTCTGCTTCAGATTCCGCTTTATCAACAGCGGTGTAAGCTGCTGTGTTGATACAAAAGTCAATTTTATTATTCTTAAAAAAATAATTTACTAGCTCTTGATTGGTAATATCCAAATCTTGAGTAGAAACAAAAATAAACTGCAACTTTGGATGCTTAGGTGCAATAAATTGTAGTGATTGTCCCAATTGTCCCGAAGCGCCTGTTACTAAAACTACCATACTTTTTTGGCGTTTTTAAACGTTGGCAATACCTTGTCTTTTTCTGCAATAATTAAATTTTCTTCTGCAAAACCCCAATCAATATTCATTGTTGGATCATTATAAATAAATCCGCCTTCGCTTGCAGCATTATAAAAATTATCACATTTATAAAAAAATGTGGCAGTTTCGCTAACGACTAAAAAACCGTGTGCGAATCCTCTTGGAATAAAAACCTGTTTTTTATTTTCTGCAGAAAGTAATACAGAATAGGATTGTCCGTACGTTTCTGATTCTGGACGCATATCAACCACAACATCAAGAACTTCTCCTTGTAAAACACGTACTAATTTAGCCTGTGCATACTCTCCTGTTTGATAATGCAAGCCTCTTAAAACGCCCTTGGTTGAATACGATTGATTGTCCTGAACAAAAGTTACCTCTTGACCAATTCCTTTGTTAAAAATGTTTTGATTAAAGCTTTCCATGAAATAACCTCTTACATCATGGAAAACTTTTGGTTCAATAATAAAACAATCCTTTAAGTTCGTTTCAATAAAGTTCATTATACGTTAAAGATTTGTTCTAAAATTTTGATTGTAATTAAGTATGTTGGCTTTACTCCTGTAGTCCCTAAACCTCCTGAAGCTAATGTACTTCCTGTTTCTAAAGGGTTATCTGAAGCGTAATAAGCGTATCTCACTTTTACATCTGGATTGATACTCTTACGGATTCTTGAAGCTGATTGAATTGCTTTTTGATAATAAGCGCCTTCCATTTCCAATCCGATAGCTTCCCAAGTAGATTCGTGAAAGAATTTCAATAAATCTCTGTTTTGTAGTGACGTTCCTAAAACGGTAATCATTGGACCTTCAAAAACCGGAATATCATTTCCTTCAAACATGGCTGCTGTCAGTTCATTTTTAAAGGGATAGTTATCTGCTGTTCCTTCATTGACGTGAGCAGTTGCAATCATAATGTCTCCTTTACCGCCTTCTAAAATACCCGCTTTACCCATGATAGAAACCGATTCTACATTTAGTAAGGTTTTGGCTTTATTAACTTTATATGGTTTTAATAGCTCATCAATAGTTTCGAAAGCCTGCTCACCAAAAGCATAGTCCATTACGATTAAAACTGGAGCTTGTTTGCCAATTTTAGCCGATGGGAATGCCGTTTTCTTCCAATCGAATTTTGCAGTGTCAAAAATTTGAACATCAATATTGGTTCCTGATTCATCAGGCAAAGAAATCATACCGTGTTGTAAAGCAAAATCTTCTACTTTCTTTCTTAATTCTTTACTGGCTGAAGCCGATAAATCTTCATAAATCTGATACTCTTCTTTTGCTTTGTACTTAGACGCCAAAACATGAGGTGCAAAAACTGAATTCATGACACTGTGCATGTTAGCACTAATAATATGAATAGGTCTTTCTATCAATCCGTTTTGTTGTAAAACTTCTTTGATACTGGTGGCCCAAATGTCTCCATAAATATGGTGTCCTAATCTTTCTCTTAAAATTGGACTGAAAGTGATGGTTCTTTTGTTGTTATCAACTACTTCTTCAATGGCTATTTTTCCTAACCAATAAACGATGTGTAAGAGACGATCTGGTGAAGATGTATTTCCAAAATCATCGTAAATATTACTCACCTCTGCGAAAGTTCTTCCCAATACATTTGCCGCATG
Source organism: Flavobacterium sp. (assembly GCA_030153045.1). GTDB lineage: Bacteria > Bacteroidota > Bacteroidia > Flavobacteriales > Flavobacteriaceae > Flavobacterium. The sequence continues at coordinate 550 of JASLID010000089.1, read as the reverse complement.
AGAAATTGCTTTCTCTCTTTCAATTAAGGTTAACTTTTTGGTTTGAAGCGCTGCTTGTTCTAATTTTTCCCAATCGCGAGATACTTTTCCTTCTTCATCAACTAAAACTCTGTCTTTAATTTTATGAGACTCGATAAAAATGAAAGTCAAATGCGTTAAAATATCATAAATGTCTGAACGGCCACGAGTGATTTCAACATTCATTTGTTCGTCGTCAATACGGTAACAGTTTCTGCGACGTTTAGGTGGAACAATAGGTTGAAAATGTGAATTTGAATACCCTTCATCAGAAGTTAAGTTGATGTAACGACATTCTTCAATACCTACCGGTAAACGTTCTATAACGTATAATAATCCGTTTAATTCTACTTTTTCTTCAGCAATAGAACCATAAATTTCAGGTCGTAATGCCAGTAAAGCTTCTCTTAAAGTTTCTCCAGAAACACCCATTGGTTTATAAAAACCTCTGTTAAATAAATGTCTCATGGTAATGTACAATCGTTCGATAGCTGCCGACGATTCTTGCGCTCTTGAGCGCGAAATGTTTTTA
>JASLID010000059.1 GCA_030153045.1 Flavobacterium sp. | reverse complement strand
AGTCAATTTGAGTTAAAACACTCTCAATCTCTCCAAGCTCGATGCGATAACCTCGTATCTTTACCTGGTCATCCTTTCTGCCTACATACTCTATATTACCATCAACTAACCAGCGCGCCAGATCTCCTGTACGATACATCCGCCCACCCTCTTCTTTACGAAATGGGTCTTTTACAAAACTCTTTTTGGTCTTTTCTTCATCTTTCCAATATCCTCGTCCTACTCCTATTCCAGATACACATAACTCACCTATTACCCCTAATGGCATCAATTGATCTGCATCTCCTAAAATGTATAACTGAATATTTCTGATAGGTTTACCTACCGGAATGCTACTACTTTCTGGTAAACTGGTCATATGATAAAAACTAACATCATCTGATGCTTCTGATGGACCATAAGCATTTACTACTTTCTTGCCAGGATAATGACTAAACCATTGTTGCAGAACATCTTTTGTTACTGCTTCTCCTGTAACTGATAATGTATTTACTTTTTCTAAATAAGTACCATCATCAAATGAAAATAAAGACTCTAAATACGATGGAACCAATTGTAAAATATTGATCTGGTCTTTTGACACTGATTTTAAAAACAAGGAAACGTCTTTTATAACATCATCACTATAAATCACGATACTGCCACCTACTATCAAATTATTCAATAATTGCCAAATAGATATATCAAATGTACTAGGTGCAGTCTGAGCTAAGCGACTAGTCTGATTCAGATCAAACTCCTCAACCATAGACAACAAATGATTTAACATGCCTAAATGTTCAATCATAACTCCTTTAGGAACACCTGTTGTTCCAGAGGTATAAATTATATAGGCCAAATCAGAAGGGCTAACTTGATTTACTAAGCCTTCCATAGATTCTTTATCTATAACTTGAGCCCCTATAACAATTATTTTTGAAGTCTCTATAGATAAAATACCACTATACTGTTCTTGAACTAATACAACTTCTGCATCTAGATCATTTAATATAAAATTTATTCTCTCTAATGGATAACTTGGACTCACTGGAACATAAACTCCTCCTGCTTTAAATATGGCCATAATACCTAAAACCATATCGATACTTCTATCCATTAATAATGGAACAATACTCTCTGTGGTAACTCCTCGGCTTTGTAAGTAATGAGCCAATTGATTAGACCTTTGATCTAGTTCTTTATAAGTCATGGTTTGCTCTTCAAATATTAATGCTATATTATTTGGAGTCTTCTTAACCTGAGCCTCAAAAAAATCAACTATCGTCTTATCCTTTGGATAATCAACCTTGGTGTCATTAAATTCATATACAATCTTATTATACTGATCATCGTTTAACATTGAATGTTCAGAAATCTTTTTCTCAGGAAGTTCTAAAAACTGTTCCAAAGAATGGAAATAAGATTCAATTACTGTCTGGATAAATTCTGAGTCGAACACATCAACTTTGTATTCCAGTTCCAATTCAATAGCATTTGGAGCTTCATAGAAAGTAAATGTCATATTAAACCTTGAAAGTTGGGCCGCCTGATTGGTATCCATCAAAATTTCAAATGGCAAGTCGCCTTTGCTAAGAAGTCCTGATCTGTTATCCTGGTTTTGCAATACCACAAGTACATCAAAAAACGATTGCTTGTTGACAACTTTCAAATCGTTCAATATCATATCATACGGATAAGTTTGATATTCCAAAGCTTTCGTTACACTTGCTCTTTCGTTGCTCAAACAATCGATAAAACTTTGATCATTATCAACTTCAGCATAGATTGGCAATGTATTAATAAACAAGCCAATGGTAGATTCGAATTCTTTCTTAACCCTTCCGGAAATTGGTGTCCCTATAACAAAATTTTCCTGTGCCAAACGGTATAAAAATGTACGTACTGATGCCATTAGTACAACAAACAGTGTTGTACGGTTTTTACCGGCGAAATCATTCAATTTGTTTCGTAACTGCTCTTCAATAATATGTTTAACCCTTGCACCTTTATCTGTTTGCGGACTTGGGTTCCCTAATTGTAAGTTTGAATTGATATCTTTCAATTTATTTTGCCAATACGATTTATAAGGTTCAATTTTTTCGGGACTTAAACTGTCCTTAAGCCAAACCAGATAATCCAAATAATCACTTTTATTGGAGTCAGGATTATAGTTTTTACTTAAAATTTGTTGGTAAATTGTAACAAAATCCTTTACAAAAATCCCAACTGACCAACCGTCGAAAATAATGTGGTGAAAAACAAAAAGGAGTTTGTCATCTTCCTGTTCAGACTGGATTAAAGTTGATTTGAACAACGGTCCATTTTCCAGATCAAATCTGGTTTTTTTAGCCTCTTCCTTTTTTAGTTCAACTGATGATGCATCTGTTTCAGATTCAAGAGTAAAATAGTCATTAATGCTAATGGAATTAACATCTTTGATTTTTTGCAGGATTGCACCATTCTCGTCTAAGAAGAAAAATGATCGTAGAGAAGCATGCTTCTTAATCAATTCAACCAATGTTTCTTTAAAAACAATAATATCTATTGCTCCTTTTACTGTGTATGTTAAATCAATATTGTAATAGGATCCATCGAATTGCGATTCAACCCACATTCTCTTTTGTGAGTTCGATGCTTCAAACATATCAATCGCTAATTGATTCTCCTCTTTATTAACAGCAACTTTATTGTCCTTTTTAAGAACTTCATCTTTTACAAGTGCAATAATATCGTTGATCTCGTAGCAATTAAACAAATCATCAAAAATTACTGCTATGCCAAATATTTCATTTATTCGGTTGATGAATTGAATTCCTACAATTGAATTCCCTCCTAATTCGAAAAAATCATCAGTGAGTTTTATGTCATAGTTTTTCAAAACTTCTTTCAAAACGTCCATAACAATTTCCTCTTCACTCTGATTTTGGCTTAGAGTCTTAATTTCTGGATTAGTTACCTTGATGTCTGTAGTTTGAAAAAGTAAAGGATTTTGGATTTCATTCCAGCAGGATATCTTCTCAAAAGGATACGTTGGTGCATCTATTTTCCTGTAAGTCTGATTTTGGTAAAATTTATTCCAATCAAATACCAATCCGCTGTTATATAAGGTGCTCCATAATGAGTTCCAATTTTTGCCTGACATGATTTTCAACACATCAACACATGGAATTTGCTCACTTTTTAAAGTTTCATGGATATTATGCATCAAATAACTGTCCATTCCAACTACCACTAATAAAGTGCTGTTTTCGTTACAGTTTTTAGCTAATAATTTTAGTTTTTCAAAATCTAATTCTGACTTATCTTCAAAGCTTAAATCATTTGGAATATCACTATTCCCATCAATAATTGCTTTAGAAACTTTTGATATGTTTCCATTACAAATAAGTTGATTGATATTAAACCCTTTCTCCGAAAGATATTTGAATAAAGAAGTCTGAAACGATAAAGTTTGTGAAACAGAAGTGTTTATTCCCTTAGCATAAATTTCTTTCTTTTGGTTCTGAAAAATTGCATTAAATGCATTACAACTTAAGAAGTTTTCAATATTCTGAAGGTCATCTGAAAGATACAATAAAGCAACTTTGGTATATTTTGCTGTATTTAAATTTTCGAATTTCTCTTTTTGGTCTAAAAGTGATTCCTTTATCTGATCAATGTTGTCGCCACATACTGCTAATCGGTATTTGTAGTCTGCTCTACCTGTATTTAAAGTATAGGCCAAATCCTTTATTTCAGTAGTTTCTGAAATAAAATTGTATACATTATCAATATATTGCTTTAACGCATTTTTACTTTTGGCTGCTATTTTAAACCAATTGCCATTAGTATTCGTCTTTGAATACTGATCCTCTTTTGACACATACTCTTCAAGGATTACGTGTGCATTTGTTCCGCTTAATCCAAACGAACTGACTCCTGCCCTTCTGATTTTATCACTTACCCAGTTGTTCCCTTCTTTTTGAAGAACAATATTCTTTTCTTCCTCTATAAATCTATTTGTATTAGAGAAGTTTGCCAGAGGAAAGAACTCTTTTTCCTTAAGTACGGCGACTGCCTTTATCAAACCAAACAGTCCTGCCATATTATCCAAATGGCCGATATTTGGTTTTAAAGTTCCTAAACGAACAGCATAAGGTTCGGTTTGAGATGAAAATGCATCTTTTATTCCTTTGTATTCAATTGGGTCTCCCAATTTAGTCCCAGTTCCGTGTGTTTCGATATATCCAACAGATGAAACAGAAATGTTAGCAATTTTATTAGCACTCAAGATTACCTCTTTTTGTGCTACTGGACTGGGTGCCGTTACACTACTCGATCTATTACCATCATTATTAATCGCCGAACCTTTTATAACAGCTAGAACATTGTCATTATCTCTTATTGCCAGATTCAATGGCTTCAAAACAACAGCTGCTACACCTTCTCCTCCCGTTGTTCCGGCAGCTAAATCATCGAAAGCCCTGCAGATTCCGTCACTGGACATAATGGGGTCATTTTCAAGAGTATTTGCCTCATTGAACATAAACTTTAAATGTGAACCGGCTACAATAGCCTTTTCTATTTGCCCAGTCTTTAAATGTTGAACTGCCTCGTGCACAGCAACCAGTGAGGAAGAACAAGCCGTATCTATGTTCATTACCGGCCCTCTGATATTTAAAATATTGGCAATCCTTCCGCCTCCAATGGAAGGAATTCCGCCAATAAAGTCCATTCCCTTATTTTCTGACTGGTAAAGAACATTATAAACACTTGAAGGAAACGAAGTAAACAATCCGGTCGACTGAAAAGTCTTCTCATCCAGATTATATCCGCTATTTTCAACAGCCTCACATACTCCTTCCAAAATCATTCTATGCCCCGGATCAATTGTATTTGCCTCAGCTTTAGATATACCGAAAAATTCATGATCAAATAAATCAACCCTGTCTAAAAACCCATAAGGATGGTACGAATCCTTTTTCAAAATTTTTGAATGTATAATCCTTTCTTCTGTGGGTTGGATTGTACTAACCCCACCATTTCTTAAAAGATCTATATATTGTTGTAACGTTTTTATATTGGCGCATTTTAAGCTTAAACCAATTATTGCGATATCCATATTACTTTTTTTATATTTCGAAAAATTTCATTTCTTCTTGTTCTACTTCTAAAATTTCCTGTTCAGAATTTCTATAGACATAATTTGCTATGTCTTTAATGCAATTAAATTCAAATAAATCAGGAACAGTCATTATTCGTGGCCACAACAATTCTATCCTATGATGTAATTTGATAATTTGGAGAGAAGTTCCTCCTAATTCGAAAAAGTTGTCAGTAATTCCGACTTTATCAATGTTTAAGATATCTTGCCATATTGCAACCAATTTATGCTCAACTTCATTACTTGGTGCTTCATATTCTCTTCTGATCAAGTCATTTTCAACAATACTTGGTAATGCTTTTCTGTTGACTTTACCGTTAGCAGTTAATGGCAGTTCGTTCAATATCACGTAAAACCCAGGAATCATGTATTCAGGAAGTTTGTTTTGAAGAAAAGCTCTCAATTCGGATTTATCAACCTCTGAATCTGATACCAAATACGCAACCAATACTTTCTCAGCATTTACATCTTTTGCATCTACTACTACTTGTTTCAGGTTTTCTGAAAACTGTAGGATAGCATTTTCTATATCGCCTAGCTCGATTCGATAGCCTCGTATTTTTACCTGAAAATCATTTCTTCCCAAAAACTCAATTTCACCTTTGGTGTTCCATTTACCAACATCACCCGTTTCGTATAGTAAACTACCTTCTTTAAACGGATTATTGATGAATCGCTCTTGGGTCAGGGATTCATTTTTATAGTAGCCTTTGGCTAATCCGTCACCTGCTATGTAAATCGCTCCCGTGAAACCGATTGGTTTTGGATTTAAAAATTCATCCAAGATGTAAAACTGGGTATTGTTGATTGGGCTTCCTATATTCGAGGCGTCTTTAGACTGCTGGATTTTTTTCATACTGGACCAAATAGTCGTTTCGGTTGGTCCGTACATATTCCAGACTTCCCGAGTATGGTTCACCAGCTTTTCGGCCAAAGCTTCGCTTAAAAGATCTCCTCCGCACAGTACTTTCAATGTTTTACTACCCTTCCAGTCCGCATTGAATAACATTTGGTAAAAACTTGGTGTCGCCTGAATGATAGTAGGCTGTATTTCTTCTATTTTTTCAATAACCAAAAGAGGATCTGACAATACTTCCTGATTTGCAACATACAATACAGAACCAGATATCAAAGGCGTAAAGAATTCCAATATTGAAATGTCAAAAGAATAGGTCGTTACCGAAAATAATGTATCTTCTATACTGAAATTCAGTCCTTGTTGCATACTGGTTAAAAAATTAACCAACGACTGGTGGCCAATTTCCACCCCTTTTGGATTTCCTGTTGAACCGGAAGTGTAAATAATGTAAGCAGTATCTTTTGGAGAAACAGTTTCAGAAACAACTCCTTTGTATTCATGAATTCCTTCTAAAATACCTTCCAGAGATACCATCGTTACCTCATCATTACAATTAAGCTTATACTCTTTTTCGTAAATCAGTGTTTTACTTTGACTGTTCTCAACGATGTATTCCAATCGGTCTGTTGGGAAATTAGGATCCAGCGGAATGTAAGATCTTCCTGTTTTCAATATCCCTAATAAAAGTGCAACCATATCGGCCGATCTGCCTAACAATACAGCAATAGGAGTTTTATCCTCTTGGCCATAAGCGGCAATAAGATATTCCGCTATCTGATTGGACAAATGGTCAAGCTCGACATAAGAATACGATTTCAAGTCATCTTTTAATGCTTGGTTATCCGGTGTTCTTTTTGCTTGTTCGGT
>JASLID010000100.1 GCA_030153045.1 Flavobacterium sp. | reverse complement strand
GGGGTTCGAACCCCCGACCCCCTCGGTGTAAACGAGGTGCTCTGAACCAGCTGAGCTAATCGCCCTTAATTGGAGTGCAAATATACAGTTTGGTTTAATATAAACAACATTTTTGCTAAAAAAATTATTGTTTTTTTATTTCTCTTAAAACCGCTCTGTTTTCGTAGTTTTCAATAATTAATTCAATAGGTTGATTTTTAGTGGTTTTTCCAATAACAGTGTATAGTTTACCACCTTCAATCTTAACATTGCTTCTTTCAAAATCAACGTCACCGTAAGTCAGAGTGTTTTTAATATCTATGGTGTCAATCCATTCTTGAGCTAAACTTTTCGAAGCATTATCTGAATAATGAAAAGGTTTTGTGCTTAAATTTTTCAACACACGATCGTTAGGGAAGTAGCTACAGCGTGTGTTTTTCTTGTTTAAAACAAAGAATAGAAATACACAACCTACAATAAAACCAAATAAGTAATAACTTAATCTATATGTAAAATTCATTGAAAATTATTTTCTGCAAAAGTAGTAAGAATAAATCTTAAAAAACAATTAAGTTGATATCTCTATGTGTTAAATCGAACCATTCACCAATAGTTTTATTGGTTAAAATTCCGTGATAAAAATATACTCCATTTTTTAGGCCCGCATCACAACGAATAGCTCTTTCAATACCACCATCATCAGCAATTTGAAGTAGGTAAGGAGTGATGATGTTGCTTATAGAAAGGGAAGCTGTTTTAGAATATCTTGACGGGATATTTGGTACGCAGTAATGCACGACGCCATTTTTAACATACGTAGGGTTCTCGTGTGTTGTGATTTCTGAGGTTTCAAAACACCCACCGGTATCAATACTTACGTCGACAATTATAGCGCCTTTTTTCATGTGTGAAACCATCTCTTCACTAACTACAATAGGTGTGCGGTATTTACCTCGCATAGCACCAATAGCTACATCACAACGTCTTAAAGATTTTAAAAGTGTTTTATTTTGAATGGTGGAAGTAAAAATTCGTTGGTTTAAGTTCTTTTGAAGTCTCCTTAGTTTGGTAATCGAATTGTCAAAAACTTTCACAGAAGCTCCAAGTCCTAAAGCGGTTCTAACTGCATATTCAGCAACCGTTCCGGCGCCAAGAATAACAACTTCGGTAGGTCTCACTCCGGTAATGTTTCCAAAAAGCAATCCGTTACCGCCTTTGCCACAGGTCATTAGTTCTGCTGCCACAAGTACTGAAGCTGTTCCTGCGATTTCACTTAATGATTTTACTGCTGGGAACGAATTGTCATCGTCTTTGATGTATTCAAAAGCAAGCGCGGTTATTTTTTTCTTTTTTAACGCTTCGAAATATTCTTTCTTTCTGGTTTTTAGCTGAATCGCCGAAATTACAAGAGTTTGTGATTTCATCATGTCGATTTCTGCTAGAGTAGGTGGTTCCACCTTTAAAATCATAGGACAATCGAAAACTTTTTGAGTGTCGCTTGTTATTTCTGCACCCGCATCACTATAATCTTTATCGGAATAACTGGCATTTTTCCCAGCTCCCGCTTCAATTAAAATGCGATGACCATGATTTGTAATGGCGCTTACAGCCTCTGGAGTTAGGCATATACGACGCTCTTGGAATGAGGTTTCTTTAGGTATTCCAATGAAAAGTTCGCTTTTATGCTTAGCTATTTCTAGTTTTTCTTCTTGAGGAAGTAAATCTTTTTTACTAAAAGGTGTAATGGCCATAATAATGCTTAGTTATTTGGCACAAATTACAAAATTATTGACAATTAATGCAATTCTAATACTCTTTTCCCATCGTCTAATATCGAAATATTTATAATCGAATGATTTTCGGGTAACAGATCGGTTATTTTATCAGCCCATTCAATAAAGCACCAATTTCCGGAATACAAATACTCGTCAATTCCCATATCAAGTGCTTCGTTTTGATTTTTCAAACGATACATATCAAAATGATAAACTATTTGATTATTAGTTGTTTCGTACTCATTAACTAAAGAAAAGGTTGGGCTACTAGTTGCGTTATCTACACCTAAATTTTTACACAATGATTTAATGAAAGTTGTTTTTCCAGCCCCCATTTCTCCGTTAAAAAGAATCACTTTTTCGGGATTTTCTGCTACTACTTTTTGGACAACTTCGTTGATTTCTGATAAATAATATTCGACCTTCATTTTATTTCTTCGGACTAAAAACTAAAAATGGAACAATCATTTCTTCAAGCGATATTCCTCCGTGCTGGTAAGTGTTTTTGTAATAACTCACATAATGATTGTAGTTGTTTACATAGGCTAGGAAATGGTCATTCTTAGCAAATATATACGTACTGGTCATGTTGATTATTGGTAAACCAATTTTTTTAGGATCTTTAGCGGCATAAACATCTTTTTGCTCGTATGTTAAACTTCTGCCTGTCTTATATCTTAGATTTAAACTTGTATTTTTATCTCCAATGACTTTTGATGGATTTTTACAATTGATGGTACCATGATCAGTCGTTAAAATAAGTTTAAATCCTAATTTTTGCGCCTGTTGAATAATGTCTAACAATGGTGAATTTTTAAACCAACTTAATGTTAAGGAACGATACGCCTTATCGTCAGAAGCTAATTCTTTAACTACGTCCATGTCGGTTTTAGCATGCGAAAGCATATCCACAAAGTTGTACACCAAGGCTACTAATTTTTTATCTTTAAGTGCTTTAAAGTTTTCTGCTAGTTTTTTACCGTTCGTAAAATTGGTTATTTTAAAGTATTCGTGAGTAATATTTAAATTTAATCTTTTTAATTGTGCTGTAAGAAACTCGGCTTCGTATAAATTTTTACCGCCTTCTTCAACATCATTTTTCCAATATTGCGGAAATTGTTTTTCCATATCAATAGGTAAAAGTCCTGAAAATATGGCGTTTCTAGCATATTGTGTTGCGGTTGGTAACATAGCATAGTAAGGAGTTTCTGCTTCTAGCTTGTAGTGATTGTTAACCACGCTTTCGAAAGCTTTCCACTGATCGTAACGCAAATTATCAATCACTATAAAAAGTACATTTTCTTCTTTTTTAAGTTCAGGAACAACTAATTGTTTGAAAACTTCGTGCGAAAGAATAGGTTTGTCTGCTTTTGGTTCAAACCAATCTTCATAATTTTTTTCAATGAATTTTCCAAATTGCGAATTGGCTTCAGCCTTTTGAGATTCTAGAATTTGGAACATATTTTGGTCGTCAATGTTTTCTAATTCTATTTCCCAAAACAATAGTTTTTTGTATAACTCTGTCCATTCTTCGTATGAATTAACCATGGCCATTTCCATAGCAATTTTTCGGAATTCCTTCTGATAATCTAAAGTTGTTTTTTCAGAAACTAAACGTGAATGGTCTAAATTTTTCTTTAAACTCAATAAAATTTGGTTCGGATTAACTGGTTTTATTAAATAATCAGCAATTTTGGAACCTATGGCTTCTTCCATGATATATTCTTCTTCGCTCTTAGTAATCATAATTACGGGTACCGAAGATTTTTTTTCCTTCATTTCAGACAAAGTCTCTAAACCTGACATTCCAGGCATATTTTCATCAAGAAAAACAATATCAAAATTTTCTTCCTGAAACAAATCAATCGCATCACGACCATTGTTGCAGGTAGTTACGTTGTAATTTTTCTTTTCAAGGAATAATATATGTGGTTTTAATAAGTCAATTTCATCATCAACCCAAAGTATTTTAATATCCATAGTTTTAATTTCTTGGTGCAATTTAATACTTATTAAACTGCGGTTTCATAAAATTATTATAAAAAAGAGGCGACTTTTTTTATAACAACTCGAAATCAATATCTTTGAAAAGTACAAACAAACCAAATTATGAAATACAATAAAATTGCGCTACTCTTATCAGGAGTAGTTTTGTTAACCACAAGTTGCAAGAAAGAACAAGAATTTGATCCAAATGCACCAGATGTTTTAGTGACTAACAGAGATACCTTAGTAAACTCATCGGATGACTTTTTTACTTACGCGAATGGCGGATGGTTCAAGAAAAATCCAATACCTAATTCTGAACGTAGTAATGGAATTTTTAGAACTATTGGGGATACCATCAACAGTCAAATCAAACAAATTTGCGAAAAATCTGCCGCTGAAGATGCCGAAAAAGGATCTAATAAACAAAAAATTGGTGATTTCTATGCATCAGGAATGGATACTCTAACGATTGATAAAGCCGGAATTACCCCATTAAAATTAGAATTAGCTAAAATTGATGCTGTTAAAGATATTCCATCACTATTAAATTCAATTTCTTATTTACATACAATTGGAGCGAGTCCTGCTTTCTCTTTTTATGTAGGTCAAGATGATAAAATAAGTACAAAATATGCTTTGTTTTTCTCACAAGGTGGCTTAGGAATGGGAAACAGAGATTATTATTTTAATACAGACAAAGAAACGGTTACCATTCGTAATGAATACGTAAAGCACTTAGAAGCTATGGCTAAGTTAATGGGAAATAGTGAAGTTGTAGCTAAGAAAAATGCTTCAACGATTATGAAATTGGAAACCGATTTAGCCAAAGCATCCCGTAAGCTTGAAGCATTGCGCGATCCAGTAAAAAATTACAATAAAATGAGTTTGGCTAAGTTTAGTCAATCAACACCAAACATTAGCTGGAATATGGTGTTAAAAACCATGAAAATTAATAAAGCGGATTCGGTTATTGTAGGGCAACCCGAATTTTATCAAGCTTTAGATAAATTAGTAAAAACCTATTCAATTGAAGACTGGAAAGCGTATTTGAAATGGGATTTAGTTAATTCTTATGCTGGTTATTTGAGTAGTGATATCGAAAAGCAAAACTTTAAATTTTATTCAACAGTAATGGGTGGGGTTTCGGTTCAAAAACCACGTTGGAAAAGAGTAGTGGAACAAACTGACGGTTCTTTAGGAGAATTAATCGGACAGGTTTATGTGGCTGAATATTTACCTAAAGGTACTAAAGAAAAATTACTCGAAATTGGAAATAATATTCGTGATGTGTATGCTTCACGTATAGAAAAATTAGATTGGATGAGTCCTGAAACTAAAAAGAAGGCACTCCATAAATTGTCTAAAATTGTCATGAAAGTAGGTTATCCTGATAAATGGAAAGATATGTCTTCAGTTTCAATCGATAAAAAGGCGTATTGTGCTAATGTGATGTCAGTAAATAAATGGAGCTATAATGACATGGCAACAAAATATGGCAAACCTGTAGATAGGACTGAGTGGGGTATGTATCCACAGACTTACAACGCGTATTACAATCCTAGTAATAACGAAATTTGTGTACCAGCATGCAACATCATAGTGCCTGGATTTGAAGGGCGTATGCCAGATGATGCCATTTTATACGGTATCATTGGAGGTTCAACATTTGGACACGAAATTACTCATGGTTTCGACGATCAAGGAAGTCAATACGACGAAAAAGGAAATCTAAACAATTGGTGGACAGTAGATGATTTAAAGAAATTTAAAGAAAAAACAAAAGCGATTGTAGCACAGTATAGCAAGTACGAAGCGTTACCAGGTAAATTTGTAAATGGTGATGCCACTCAAGGTGAGAACATTGCCGATTTAGGTGGTGTAGTCATGGGCTATGAAGCGTTTAAAAAGACTTCTCAGTTTAAAACTTCTCAAAAAATTGCTGGATTAACTCCAAATCAAAGATTTTTCCTAGCCTACGGTTATGCATGGATGGTAAATGTGAAGCCAGAAGCTTTAGGACAACAATTAATGACTGATGTTCATGCTCCTGCAAAATATAGAATCAACGGACCATTGAGTAATATTGCAGAGTTTTATAAAACGTTTAATATTAAAGAAGGTGGTAAAATGTTTATCCCTGTAAAAGAGAGGATTGTGATTTGGTAATCAGACCATTATATATAATAAAAACCCTTTTGAATCTAAATCAAAAGGGTTTCTTTTTTTTGATGTAATGAAATTTATATATTTGTATAAATCTATACTTTGTGAATAACACGAACAAGTTAAAAATATTCAACGATCCTATATATGGTTTTATAACCATTCCCAATCCCTTAATTTACGATTTAGTTCAGCATCCTTATTTTCAGCGCTTACGCCGAATTTCTCAAATGGGATTGTCGTATTTAGTATATCCAGGGGCTAATCACACTCGTTTTCATCATGCTTTGGGCTGTATGCATATTATGCAAAAGGCCGTTCAGGTGTTGCGTTTTAAAAGCGTTCAAATATCCGAGGAAGAGGAAAATGCACTTTATATTGCTATCCTACTGCATGATATCGGACACGGGCCCTTTTCACACGCTATGGAACATAGCATTGTAGAAGATGTACATCATGAGGAAATTTCATTGTTATTTATGAAAAAACTCAACGAAGAGTTTGATGGAAAATTAGGCTTAGCCATTCAAATTTTTAAAGGGGAATATCATCGTAAATTCATGCTACAGCTTATTTCTAGCCAATTAGATATGGATAGAATGGATTATTTAAAACGGGATAGTTTTTATTCAGGTGTAGAAGAAGGAAAAATAAATTCCGATAGGTTGATTCAAATGATGAATGTTGTTGACGATGTTCTAGTCATTGAAGAAAAAGGAATTTATTCAGTAGAAAAATTTCTAATGGCCCGCCGATTAATGTATTGGCAAGTCTATTTGCATAAAACGAGTTTAGTGGCCGAATTAATTTTGACCAAAACATTAAAGAGAGCCAAAGAATTATACCAAAAAGGAATTGCTATAGAATGTAGCAAACCCTTGTATTTCTTTATCGAAAATAAAATCTCTTTTGAAGACTTTAATGACGAAACGCTCAATGAATTCGCCAAGTTAGATGATACGGATATTGTTGGAGCCATAAAAAATTGGCAATATCACGACGATGTAACGTTAAGTACATTGAGTAAAATGATCATCAACAGGGATTTGTTGAAAATTAAAATGTACGATGAGAAAGTTCCATCGGATGAATTATCAGAAATGATAAATCAATTTTCTAAAGAAACTGGTATCGGAACGCAAGAAGCAAAATATTTTGTTTTTAAGGGAAAAATTAAAAATCAAGCCTATAGCATCACGGCTGAACCCATTAGAATTCTCAAAAAGGATGGAGGTTTAGAAGATGTAGCCATATTATCTGACCAACTTTCACTCAAAGCATTATCAAAACAAGTAACAAAGTATTTTTTGTGTTTTCCAAAACAACTCAATAAAAGTTAAAGTTTCTTTAAAAATTTTATATTTTTGTCAGGGTGAAACGAGCTTTGGTTTTTAATGCTATATTTTTATACAATAAATGCGAGTTCCATTAAGTTCCTTAAATTTAAGGGATACTAAATAAATAAAATGAAATTTACGGCCGAACAAATAGCGGGAATTTTAGAAGGAGAAGTAGTTGGAAATCCAAATGCTGAAGTATCTAAATTGTCTAAAATTGAAGAAGGAACCGAGGGTTCTTTGACCTTTTTGGCTAACCCAAAATATATCAACTATATATACGAAACAAAAGCTACTATTACCATAGTTAATAATACTTTTGTGCCTGAAAACGAGATTACGACAACCTTAATTAAAGTAGAGGATGCCTATAAAGCCTTTTCAAAACTTTTAGAATTTTACAATCAAATAAAATTGAATAAAGTAGGGGTAGAGGTGCCTTGTGTTTTATCAGAAACGGCAACACATGGTAAAGAATTTTATTTAGGTAGTTTTAGCTATGTTGGTGATAATGTAGTTATTGGAGATAATGTTAAGATTTATCCCAATTCATTTATAGGTGATAATGTAGTTATTGGTGACAATACTTTCATTTTCGCAGGTGCAAAAATATATTCAGAAACGATTATTGGTAAAAATTGTACCATTCATTCAGGAACTATTATTGGAGCTGACGGCTTTGGTTTTGCGCCAAACGAAGAAGGGGTTTATAGTAAAGTACCCCAAATAGGAAATGTAATTATTGAAGACAATGTTGATATAGGTGCTTGTACAACAATAGATAGAGCAACATTAGGGTCGACAGTTATTCGCAAAGGTGTAAAGTTGGATAATCAAATTCAAATTGCGCACAATGTTGAAATTGGCGAAAATACCGTAATTGCCGCACAAACCGGTATTGCTGGCTCGACCAAAATAGGTAAAAATTGTATGATTGGTGGACAAGTTGGTATTGCGGGTCATATCACTATTGGAAATGGTGTCAGAATCCAAGCACAATCGGGTGTAGGAAGAAATATAAAAGATAACGAAGTATTACAAGGAAGCCCTTCTTTTGCATATTCAGATTATAGTAAATCGTATGTGCATTTCAAAAACCTTCCTAAAATTGTATCAGAAATAGAAGAATTAAAAAAAAATAAATAACTATGGTTAAGCAAAAAACCATTCAATCAGAAATTACTCTGAAAGGAGTTGGATTACATACTGGAAAAGATGTTACAATGACATTTAAGCCAGCGCCTGTAAATAACGGATTCACATTTGTTCGTGTTGACTTAGAAGGTCATCCAATAATTGAAGCCGATGCCGCTTACGTAATCAATACGCAAAGAGGTACAAATCTTGAAAAAAGAGGTGTAATGATTCAAACCCCTGAGCATGCTTTGGCAGCATTGGTGGGTAGCGATTTAGATAATGTAATTATCGAATTAAACTCTTCTGAACTGCCAATCATGGACGGTTCTTCAAAATATTTTGTTGAAGCCATTGAAAAAGCAGGAGTAGTCGATCAAGAAGCGGAAAGAAATGTATACGTAGTTAAAGAAGTTATTTCCTATTTAGATGAAGCTACTGGTAGTGAAATTACAGTCATTCCTTCGGAAGAATATTGCGTAACTGCCATGGTTGATTTTGGAACTAAAGTATTAGCGACCCAAAATGCAAGCATGAAAAGTATTACTGCTTTTAAATCTGAAATTGCAGATTGTCGTACCTTCAGTTTTTTACATGAATTAGAAATGCTGTTAGAAAACGGGTTAATTAAAGGCGGTGATTTAAATAATGCTATTGTGTATGTAGATAAAGAAATTTCGAATGCAACAATGGACAGATTAAAAGTTGCTTTCGGAAAAGATTCTATCTCAGTGACCCCTAACGGCGTTTTAGATAACCTAACACTGCATTATCCAAATGAAGCAGCTCGTCATAAATTGCTTGATGTAGTTGGTGATTTGGCGCTAATAGGAACTAAAATTAAAGGAAAAATAATTGCCAATAAGCCTGGACATTTTGTAAATACTCAATTTGCGAAAAAAATGGCCAAAATAATTAAAGCTGAACAACGTAATTACGTTCCAACTTACGATTTAAACAAAGAGCCTTTGATGGATATTCATACAATAATGAATATTTTACCACATCGCCCTCCATTTTTATTCGTGGATAGAATTATTGAAATGTCAGACAGTCATGTAGTTGGATTGAAAAATGTAACAATGAACGAAACTTTTTTCGTGGGACATTTTCCAGGAGCGCCTGTTATGCCAGGAGTAATTATTGTAGAAGCTATGGCACAAACAGGTGGAATTTTGATTTTAAGTTCTGTTCCTGATCCTGAAAATTATCTAACTTATTTCATGAAGATAGATAATGTTAAGTTCAAACAAAAAGTATTACCAGGCGATACATTAATATTCAAATGTGATTTGATTAGTCCAATAAGAAGAGGTATTTGTCATATGCAGGCTTACGCTTTTGCTAATGGAAAACTAGTTGCAGAAGCTGAATTAATGGCACAAATCGCTAAAAAACAATAAATATGAAATGAGGATTTTATGATTAATTTTAATTAATTATAAAATGTAAATTACATTTGACCAATTTAAAAAAAATATAAGCAACAAATGAATCAACCGTTAGCATATGTTCACCCTGGAGCAAAAATCGCCAAAAATGTAGTGATTGAACCATTTACCACCATTCATAACAACGTAGTTATTGGGGATGGGACATGGATTGGTTCAAACGTTACGATTATGGAAGGCGCAAGAATTGGTAAAAACTGTAATATTTTCCCTGGCGCCGTTATTTCAGCAGTGCCACAAGATTTAAAATTTGGTGGAGAAGATTCTTTAGTTGTCATTGGTGATAACGTGACTATTAGAGAATGCGTTACTATTAATAGAGGAACCATTGCTTCTGGTCAAACAACTATTGGAAACAATTGTCTAATTATGGCAACGGCACACATTGCACACGATTGTCATATTGGAAATAACGCCATTGTGGTAAACGGAGTTGCCTTGGCAGGGCATGTTACTGTTGGAGATTTTGCCATTATAGGAGGTTTAGCCGCAGTGCATCAATTTATTTCAATAGGTGATCACGCCATGATTTCTGGAGGATCGTTAGTGAGAAAAGATGTGCCACCGTATACAAAAGCAGCAAAAGAACCGTTATCATATGTAGGTATTAATTCTGTTGGATTGAGACGTAGAGGTTTTACTACCGAAAAAATCAGCGAAATACAAAATATCTACAGAATCCTGTATCAAAAAAATTACAACACTTCTCAGGCCTTAGCTATCATCGAAGCAGAAATGCAGGCTACACCAGAGCGTGATGAGATTTTGGATTTCATCAGAAATTCATCAAGAGGAATCATGAAAGGTTATACAGGAGTATAATAAATTAAAAATAAAATCAATTGTCACACTGAGCTAGTTTATGCTGAGCGCAGACGAAGTAAAGTGTATTAAAAATTAAATAAACATTAAAAATGGCATCTACATCAGATATTAGAAACGGATTATGTATTAAGCACAACCACGATATTTATAAAATTATTGAATTCTTACACGTAAAACCAGGTAAAGGACCAGCGTTCGTTAGAACTAAATTAAAATCATTAACAAACGGTAAAGTATTAGACAATACTTTCTCTGCTGGACACAAAATTGATGTAGTTCGTGTAGAAACACATACTTTTCAATATTTATATGCAGAAGGCGATCAATTTCATTTCATGAATAATGAAAGCTTTGAACAAATTACATTAAACAAAGATATTCTTGACGCTCCAGATTTATTAAAAGAAGGAACAAACGTAATGGTTCAAATTAATACTGAAACTGATTTGCCTTTATCAGTAGACATGCCAGCTTCAATTGTTTTAGAAGTAACATATTCTGAGCCAGGAGCAAAAGGAAATACAGCAACAAATGCTACTAAACCTGCAACTGTTGAAACTGGAGCTACAATCAACGTTCCTTTGTTCATCAATGAAGGTGATAAAATCAAAATAGACACTGCTACAGGTTCTTACATGGAACGTGTAAAAGAATAATAATGAAATTTACACAAGCACATACTTTAA
>JASLID010000099.1 GCA_030153045.1 Flavobacterium sp. | reverse complement strand
GGGGTTCGAACCCCCGACCCCCTCGGTGTAAACGAGGTGCTCTGAACCAGCTGAGCTAATCGCCCTTTTATCAATTAATGTTTCCATCAATCAGGGTGCAAATATAAAGGTATTTTTCACTTCTGCAAAATTATTTACACAATTTCTGCTACAACAAATGTACTTCCTCCTATGTAAATAAAATCATTCTTCGAAGCATTTTTCAATGCTTCTTCATAAGCACTTGAAACAGAATTAAATACTTTTCCTTTCAAATTAAATTCCGCTGCTTTCTGCTGCAAAATTAAAGCATCTAATCCACGAGGAATATTGGGTTTGCTAAAATAATATGTAGCATTTTTGGGAAATAACGGTAAAATATCTTCTAAATCCTTATCGTTAACTACTCCTAAAACAAAATGCAAGTCGTTGAATTGCTCTCTTTGAATCTGATCTAAGACGATTTTTAATCCATGACTGTTATGCGCCGTGTCGCAAATCACTTTGGGATTAGAATGAATTTGTTGCCAACGCCCTAATAAACCTGTGTTTTTGACCACATTCAATAATCCGTTTTTGAGATTTTCTTCAGAAACAGTAAAATGTGATTTTAAAACTTCCATGGTTTGAACGACTGTTTTCTTATTGTGAGTTTGGTAATCTCCCAACAAAGCACTCGGATATTCTTTGGTAATTAAATCGGAGGCGAAGTAAATATTGGCTTGACATGCTTCGGCTTTAGCCAAAAAAACTTCTTTTGTTTCCTTTGTGTATTCACCAATAACTACTGGGATGTTTGGTTTGATAATTCCCGCTTTTTCAAAAGCAATCGACTCCATCGTGTTTCCAAGGAACTGCGTGTGATCGAAACCAATATTGGTAATCACCGAAACCAACGGTGTAATAATATTCGTCGAATCCAACCTCCCTCCCATTCCCACCTCAATGACAGCTACATCTACTTTTTCTTTGACAAAATAATCAAACGCCAAACCGACGGTCATTTCGAAAAAACTCAACTGATTTTCTTCAAAAAATGATTTGTTTTTGGCAATGAAATCAACCACAAAATCTTGAGATATTTCTATACCATTAATTCTAATGCGTTCCCGAAAATCTTTCAAATGTGGCGAAGTATACAATCCCACTTTATAACCTGCTTCTTGTAAAACGGATGCCAACATGGAAGAAGTTGACCCTTTACCATTGGTACCGGCGACGTGAATGGATTTGAATTTATTTTCGGGATTTCCCAAATGGTTAGCTAATAAAACTGTATTCGTTAAATCCTTTTTATACGCCGAAGCTCCTTGCAGCTGATACATAGGCAACTGAGCAAATAGCCAATCTAGAGTTTGTTGGTAATTCATGGTATTATGCTAAAAAGATATTTTCAGTGTTAACAAAATAATTTCTCCGTTTTTTAGTTTAGTATAGTATAGAGATTTATCTTTATTGCAAAATTGAGATATTTTTTAATATAAATATATAGTACCCTACATTTATGATTGGATTTTTTTTACAAGCCCAAACCGACACCATTACACAAGCAACTGGAGCCGTTATTGAAAACATTGGAACTGAAAACGAAATTTCAGTTTTAGAATTCATTTTAAAAGGTGGATTTTTCTTAATTCCCATTTCGATATTATTATTTTACACGATTTACGTTATCGTTGAACGATACATATACCTGAAGAAACACACGAAATACGATACTCATTTAATGAAAGACCTTCGTATTCATTTAAATTCAGGAAACGTTGCTATGGCTATTGCTACAGCAGAAAAAGACACGACGGCTTCTGGAAATGTAATTAAAGAAGGTATTCATACTATAGGAAGACCTATTGCCGAAATTGAATCGAACATGGAAAAAGTAGCCAATATCGAAATTGGTCAGATGGAAAGACGATTGGGGCATTTAGGATTAATTGCAGGTATTGCACCAACATTAGGTTTCATTGGAACGATTGGCGGGGTAATTAAGATTTTTTACAGCATTTCGATTACGGAAAACATTAGTATTGGAAACATTTCTGGTGGTTTGTACGAGAAAATGATTAGTAGTGGTGCAGGTTTATTAGTCGGTATTATCGCGTACTCGGCGTACCACTTATTTAATGGTGTGATTGATAGTTTCTCGTTAAACATTCAACGCCACGTATTAGAATTTGTCAACATTATTCAAAGACCAGATGCCACAAATAAAACGAAATAAACGATTTCATGCTGAAGTAGCAACTTCGTCATTGAGCGACATTATGTTCTTTTTGCTTTTGTTCTTTTTGATCATATCCACATTAGCGAATCCGAATGTCATCAAAATGACGTTGCCACAGGCTAAAATTCACGAAAAAACTAACAAGCAGCACATTACACTTTCGGTAACGGAGGAGAAGAAATTTTTCTTAGACAAACAAGAAGTGTCTTTTGAAGAATTAGAATCTACCTTATTGTCTAAAATGGGTGGTTCCAAAGACCAAGCAGTTATTGTTCGTATTCCATTTAACTTGCAGGTACAAGATTTAGTTGACGTTTTACAGATAGGTGTAAAAAACAATTTGAAGTTTGTAATTGCTACGAGTGCGAAGTAGATTTTCAGGAGCTAATCCTGCTTTTCGCTATATCTTTTATAAAAAATCCCCATTCTGATCGAATGGGGATTTTTTATAAAAGGATGCCGCTACAATCAGGGCTAAACCAATAAATATTATTAAAGTTTGTCATTCCGACGAAGGAGGAATCTCAGATGTTTTAACTTCCGCTGGCTTTATTAGTATTTGTTTCTCTTATCTATGATGAAAAATAATTCTTTAAGAGCTTTAATTGCTAGTATAAATGTTAGAATTATTAGTATTTGAGTTAAGATAAAGAATATCAATTTTTGCTCCAAAAACATATATGCAATTAGTCCAAGTGAACAACCGAAATTGAAAAAACCGTATGTTATTTTGTCAAAATAATTTTCAACAAATAAACCATTTAAATAAAAATGTGAATATAAACTTGAAAAGGTTCCAAGTATCAAATAGACTAATCCAATAAACTTTAAAGATTCTGATATTCTGATTTGATTCATTTTCGTTTAGTTTTCTCGCTCAGTTTGGCGCTTGCAGCTAACTATGAGATTCCTCCTTCGTCGGAATGACAAAATTGTGTTTATTTCTTTTGTGTCTTTTGTGGTAAAAATTAATTCAGGCTAAAGTTATACACAATTTTCCCTACTTGCCTTTCAGGAGCATCTTCTTTTGATTGCCATTTAGTATTCATCGCAGCTAAACGTGCTTGTTCTTTTAAGCAACTAGCCGTTACCGTTGTCCCTTTTACACCTGGAACTGCTTTAATTACATTTCCGCTCTTATCAACAGTAATCTCTACAACAACATTTCCAACTTCATTACTACAATCACTATTCGGTTTTGGCTTAGAAAGTGCTTTTCGATTTCCTAAATAGTAACCAACACCGCCACCACTTCCGCTTCCAGAACCGCCACCAGATCCTGAACCCGAACCGCTTCCGGTCCCTGTTCCATTACCCGTACCGTTTCCGCCTCCAGTGCCACCTCCAGAACCACCACTTCCGTAGTAATCGCTAGAACCTAAACTTCCATTGGTTTTACCTTTGTTTCCGGCTTGTTTATCATCACCATCACCACCTTTGTTGCTTCCGTTTAAAATACTAGACAAAGCATCATTTGTATTTTTGGTAACTTTTGGTTTTTCAACAACGGGTTTGGTTTCTTTTTTAATGACAACTTTAGGAGTCGTTTTGGTTTTTTCATTTTTAGGAATCACCACACTTTCTTCCGTAGAATTTTCTTGAGCAATGATCTGATCTTCGGGTTCGGTTGGAGTGGCAACTTGCTTAGTTTCATTTTTAACATTCAAAACCTCGCTTTTGTAATTATCTCCAGAACCTAAATCGCTGTCACCAAAATTGATGGTAACTCCGCCTCCACCGCCTCCGCCTGCTAAAAGCATTTCGGTAGCATTGGATGGTGGCCAAAATCGTATAAAAAACAATATCAGCAGCAACAAAGCATAAACCACTATCGTAATTAGAAATGATTTTCTTTTGTCGGCTGCTGATATTACTACTTCCATAATTATTGTACTTATAACTATTAGTAACGAAATTACTAAAAAATTGTTATGCGTTCAGTAAACTAATTTACAAGAATTATACCAATTGCTTCAATGCAATTTCAAAAGCTGTTGCACTGATATTTTTCTTATCAGAATTTAATGCATGTGCTTTTGCAATGGCTTTCTTAATCGTTTCTGATGTATCGTTAAAAATGGCTTCGTCAGTCATTTGTACTTTTTTCTCCATGAAATAAGCAAAAACACGAGCCATTCCACAGTTCGAAATAAAGTCAGGAATCAAACTTACTTTACTGTCTACTTCTTCCATAATTGGGCCGAAGAAAATTTCTTTATCTGCAAAAGGTACGTTTGCACCACATGAAATTACTTCCAACCCAGCAGCTGCCATAGCATCTACTTGTGCTTTAGTTACCAATCTTGAGGCTGCACACGGTGTGAAAATTTCAGCACCAATTGACCATACTTTAGCATTGATTTCCTCAAAAGGAATCATGTTATCGGCTACTAATTTATTTCCGTCTTTGTTTAAGAATAAGGTTGTAATTTCTTCAAAAGTGAATCCGTTTTCGTTGATTAATCCACCATCTCTATCGATGATTCCAACTATTTTAACTCCCATTTCAGCCAAATAAAATGCCGCTGCAGAACCTACGTTTCCAAAACCTTGTACAATGGCTTTTTTACCAGCAACGTTTCCTCCATAGATATCATAATAGTGACGAACTGCTTGAGCCACACCATAACCTGTAATCATATCGGCAACAGTGTATTTTCTGCTTACATCTGGTGAGAACGTTGTATTTTCAATCACTTTTACCACCCCTTGACGCAATTGTCCAATACGGTTAATTTTATCAGCTTCGGTAGGTTTAAAATGTCCGTTAAAAACTCCTTCTTGCGGATGCCAAACTCCACATTCTTCTGTCATTGGGATCACTTCGTGAATTTCATCCACATTCAAATCACCACCAGTTCCGTAATAACTTTTTAATAACGGGGAAACCGCTTTATACCAACGTTGTAAAACGCCTTTTTTTCTTGGATCGTTTGGATCAAAATTAATTCCAGATTTAGCACCACCAATAGCTGGTCCTGAAACCGAAAATTTTACTTCCATAGTTTTCGCTAATGAAAGCACCTCATTCATATCCAACCCTTTACGCATACGTGTTCCACCACCGGCAGCTCCACCACGTAATGAGTTAATGACTGTCCATCCTTCTGCATCAGTTTCAGGGTCTTTCCAATTGAATACTACTTCTGGTTCTTTATTCTCGAATTTCTTTAATAAATCTTTCATTATACGTGTTTATTGTATTGTTCGTTTTTTGTTGCGCAAATATAAAAAATAGAATAAAGCGAAATATGTATTTTTTAGATTAATTCTACAGATTTACATCTATAAATTTCAATACAAAAAACACATATTTCGCTTTAAAATAATTTTGGTGCCAGTTTACATTCCGCACCTCTTTTTATTGAACGAAATCTTGATTATTTAGTTATACCTAACAATTCGTTTTTAAGATCCTCATCAACTGGATTGTTAGAAAGCCAAATTCCAAAAAAAGCTTTTTTGAAGTCAAACCCTGGAATTTTACCTTTTAATTCATCATTCTTATAAAGCCAAATAGAAGTATCAATAGGATTATATATAAGGTTGAAAACGTCTTTTTCAACAATTTTATCGCTTAATAAAGTTTTAAGTGTCTCGATTTGAGATTGAAATTTATCTAAATCACCCCCAGTAGATCTCTCCAATCCTTTATACAAATTTTTAGTCAATTTGCCAGACGAAACCATCGAAGATGTAATTTGAATTCTGATAGCCATTTCGCTATCACTTTCAATTATTTCAGTAGGATCTTGGGAAAGTTTTGACAGGTATAATGCTTGAACATAAACTTCTACAAACATTTTAGATCTGGTACCAAAACCATTAAGATCAAGTTTTCTACTTTGGAAATCAATTGTTCGAGGCACAATAACTCCGTCAACATCAAATTCAGTTTGAGCTACAACAGTTTGAGCCTGAATTAATAGAAAGAAAGCAAACAAGGGGAATAAAATCTTTTTCATCATTATTTAAGTAGGTATGTTAAATTTGGCGCGAAATTAACAAATAAAAAGCAATGTTCGGTATTATAGTTTTGTTAAAAAAACAAATAATTATTTATTATAAATAATTCCCGAACTGTGGTTGTTTTTTGCTCCAGTGACACTAGCCAATACATTTACCTCATCCCGAAGTTTTAAAACGCCCAACAGAGCAAAGATTAAAGCTTCTTTAAACTCTATTGTTTTAGGGTCTGGAATTTCTATTTTTATATCAGGCAAATGAATTTGCATTCTTTCGATTAGAAAATCGTTGTAAGCGCCACCTCCAGTAACCAAAATAATTCCTGATTTTTTCGGTAAAGCCAACGCAATTTGCAAGGCAATATGTTCAGTAAATGTTCGAAGTTTATCTTCAATTGAAATATTATATTTCTCAATGATGGGAAGAATCGTTTCTTTTACAAATTCAAACCCGAGCGATTTTGGGTATCGCTTTAGATAAAAATCCAATGCATTTAATTCGGCCATTAATTGGTCATGAATTTGTCCTGTTCGTGAAATCTTTCCTTTATCATCATAAGCAAAACCCAACTGATTGGCATAGAAATTCAACACTGTGTTTACTGGTGAAATATCAAAAGCAATTCGATTATCTCCATCTTCAAAAGAAATATTGGAAAAGCCTCCTAGATTTAAACAATAATCATACTTTGAAAACAAAATTCTGTCGCCAATAGGCACTAAAGGGGCGCCTTGACCACCTAATCTCACATCTTGAAAACGAAAATCACAAACTGTTTTTTGGTTGATTAATTGGGCGATTTTTGGCAGATTGCCAATTTGCAAAGTAAACCCTTTTAGTGGCTGATGCAAAATAGTATGTCCGTGAGAACAAACGGCATCTAAGTTTTCTATTTGATGCTCCTGAATGAAATCT
Organism: Flavobacterium sp.; assembly: GCA_030153045.1. Classification (GTDB taxonomy): domain Bacteria; phylum Bacteroidota; class Bacteroidia; order Flavobacteriales; family Flavobacteriaceae; genus Flavobacterium. The sequence continues at coordinate 38,639 of JASLID010000099.1, read as the reverse complement.
AGAATAATTTCAGCCAATAAATCTGTATACTCTTCATTTAATTTTTCTAATTCAGAATTGGAAAAATCGACTGCTTTTTTTAATTGATTGACCCAATTTTCAGAATAAGCAACCGTTTGACTTTCAAAAATTTGAAAATCCCATTTTTGATTTTCTACTGAGAATTTGATGTGTGCTAAATCGACTCCATCGAGCGAAGTGCCCGACATTACACCAATAACATTATACGTACTATTTTGCATGGGTTAAAATTAAGTATTCCTTTTGAAAATTTAATATTAATCGACTATATTTGGACACTTTTTTAAAAGACTTACAAACAAACACAAAAATAAAAATGAATTTTAATTTAAACGAAGAGCAATTAATGATTCAACAAGCAGCTAGAGATTTTGCTGTTACAGAATTGTTACCAGGCGTTATAGAACGTGACGAACATTCTAAATTTCCAACTGAACAAGTAAAGAAAATGGCGGAACTTGGTTTCTTAGGTATGATGGTAGACCCAAAATATGGCGGAGCTGGTTTAGATAGTGTTTCTTATGTTACAGCAATGGAAGAAATTGCAAAAATAGATGCTTCTGCTGCTGTAATTATGTCGGTTAATAATTCATTAGTTTGTGCTGGTTTAGAAAAATATGGTTCTGAAGAACAAAAAGTAAAATACTTAACACCACTTGCTAAAGGTGAAGTTATTGGAGCTTTCTGTTTGTCTGAGCCAGAAGCTGGTTCTGATGCAACTTCGCAAAGAACTACTGCAATTGATATGGGTGACCATTATTTAGTAAATGGTACAAAAAACTGGATTACTAATGGTGGAACTGCTTCAACTTATTTAGTAATTGCTCAAACGGACGCTTCAAAAGGACATAAAGGAATTAATGTTCTTATTATGGAAAAAGGAATGCCAGGTTTCGAAATTGGTCCTAAAGAAAAGAAAATGGGAATTCGTGGTTCTGATACACATACTTTATTATTTAATGATGTAAAAGTGCCTAAAGAAAATAGAATTGGTGCTGATGGTTTCGGATTTGCTTTCGCTATGTCAACTCTAAATGGAGGACGTATTGGAATTGCTTCTCAAGCTTTGGGTATTGCTCAAGGAGCTTACGAGTTGGCATTGAAATACGCTCAAGAAAGAGTTGCATTCAAAAAACCAATTTTCCAACACCAAGCAATTGCTTTCAAATTAGCAGATATGCATGTGAAAATTACAGCTGCCAGATTGTTAATTCACAAAGCTGCTGCTGAAAAAGATTTAGGTGAAGATATTGCTCATTCTGGTGCAATGGCTAAATTATATGCTTCAGAAATTGCTTTAGAAGTTGCTAATGATGCAGTCCAAATTCACGGTGGTAACGGTTATGTTAGCGAATACCATGTAGAACGTATGATGCGTGATTCTAAAATCACACAGATTTACGAAGGAACTTCAGAAATTCAACGTATTGTAATTTCAAGAGGATTGGTAAAATAATTCCATCCGTTATTATATAGAAAAACCCAGTGAAAATCACTGGGTTTTTTATTTATCTAAATTTTAATCTTATTGACTAGAATACGAACATAGCTCTTTCGCTCATCATTTCGTTTACTTCATCAGCAACTTCTTCTAATACTTCTTCATTAGCATGATTCATTAAAACTTTGTCAATTAAAGCAACAACGGTTTCCATATCTTCTTCAACTAAACCACGAGTAGTAATCGCTGGAGTTCCCACACGAATCCCTGAAGTTACAAATGGTGATTTATCATCAAATGGAACCATATTTTTATTTACTGTAATTTCTGCTTTCACTAAAGCATTTTCAGCTTCTTTCCCAGAAATATTCTTATTACGCAAGTCAATCAACATCATATGATTATCTGTTCCACCAGAAATGATATTGTAGCCTCTTTTTACAAAAGCATCAGCCATTGCTTTGGCATTTTTTTGCACTTGAACAGCATATCTAAAAAACTCATCCGTCAAACATTCTCCAAAAGCAACTGCTTTTGCAGCAATAATATGCATTAATGGTCCACCTTGATTTCCTGGAAAAACCGACATGTCTAAAACATGTGACATCATTCTGATTTCTCCTTTTGGCGTTTTTAATCCCCAAGGATTTTCAAAATCTTTACCCATCATAATCATTCCACCACGAGGTCCACGTAATGTTTTGTGTGTAGTAGTAGTTACAATATGACAATGAGGAATTGGATCGTTCATTAACCCTTTAGCAATTAATCCTGCTGGATGTGAAATATCGGCAATTAAAAGAGCTCCTACAGAATCTGCTATTTGTCTGAATCTTGCAAAATCCATATCACGTGAATAAGCCGAAGCTCCTGCAATAATTAATTTAGGTTGCTCTTTCGTAGCAACTTCTTGAATTTTATCATAGTTTAAAACACCTGTTTCAGCATCAACACCGTAAAAAGTTGGAGTGTATAATTTACCTGAAAAATTTACAGGCGAACCATGTGTTAAGTGTCCTCCGTGAGAAAGATCGAAACCTAATATTTTATCTCCAGGTTGCAAACAAGCAGCGAAAACTGCAGTATTGGCTTGTGATCCTGAATGAGGTTGTACATTTACATATTCAGCACCAAAAAGGGCTTTAGCTCTGTCTATGGCAATTTGTTCCACAACATCAACAACTTCACAACCACCATAGTATCTTTTACCAGGATAGCCTTCCGCATATTTATTTGTTAAACATGAACCTGCTGCTTCCATTACCTGATCACTTACAAAGTTCTCAGAAGCAATCAGTTCAATACCATGAATTTGTCTGTCTTGTTCGTCAAGAATTAAATCGAAAATTTGTTCGTCGCGTTGCATTTTGTTTAATTTTGTTAAATCGTGTTCAAAAATACAAAAAAACGTTTGGTATAACCTCATATTATAATATATTTGATACAAGATTTTTCAACACATTAAACAAACAATTTTATGCCAATTACAGCTAATAATCCTGATAGAAAATCATGGTTAGACATTGCTTCTGATAGCGATTTCCCAATACAAAATATTCCATTCGGCGTTTTTTTAACCAAAGAGAATATTGTAACGGTAGGAACTCGTATAGGAGATTTTGCGATAGATTTAGGCGCTTTACAACAACTAGGTTACTTTGAAGGAATAGAATTAACAGATGATGTTTTCATGCAAGACACATTAAACGATTTTATTTCTGACGGAAAAAAAACATGGCGATTAGTCCGTAATCGCATTGCAGATATTTTTGACGCTGAAAATTCGGCTTTAAGAGACAACAAAAAACATCGTGATGTAGTCATCTTCAATATGAAAGATGTAGAAATGCAACTTCCTGTTTTTATAGGCGATTATACTGATTTTTATTCAAGTAAAGAACACGCTACAAACGTAGGCAAAATGTTTCGTGACCCAGAAAATGCTTTATTGCCTAACTGGTTGCACATTCCTGTAGGTTATCATGGAAGAAGTTCAACCATTGTACCTTCGGGAATTCCTGTTCACAGACCAAACGGACAAACTTTACCTAATGGTGAAACACAACCTGTTTTTGGTCCATCTAAATTGGTAGATTTTGAATTAGAAACTGCTTTTATTACTACTGACGCCAACATTATGGGAGAAAATATTCCTGTAAAAGAAGCGGAAGAATATATTTTTGGAATGGTTTTATTGAATGACTGGAGCGCGCGTGATATTCAAAAATGGGAATATGTGCCACTTGGTCCGTTTTTAGCCAAAAACTTTGCTTCATCCATTTCCCCATGGATTGTAACTATGGATGCATTGGAACCTTTTAGAGTAGAAAGCCCTAAACAAGAACCAAGTCCACTTCCCTATTTACAACAAAAAGGAAAACACTCATTCGACATTAATCTTGAAGTAGCAATTGCTCCTGAAAAAGCCGAAGCTACCATCGTTTCAAAATCAAATTTCAAATATATGTATTGGACTATGAGTCAGCAATTGGCACATCACACCAGTAATGGCTGTCGCATTAATTCTGGCGACATGATGGGTTCTGGAACAATTTCAGGTCCAACAGAGGATAGTTTTGGATCGATGCTTGAATTGACTTGGGGCGGGAAAAATCCAATTCAAATGAAAGACGGATCTGAACGAAAATTCATCAATGATGGAGATACGGTAACCATGAAAGGATTTTGTAAAAATGATCAGGTACGAATTGGTTTTGGAGAAGTTTCAACCAAATTACTTCCTGCTTTTGAAATAAAATAAGTTAATAAATAACAATACAAAAAACTCCGAAATTTAATATCGGAGTTTTTTTTGGTCTAATATTTGTCCTATTCAATTATATTTGTCAAAATATCAGATTATGAATAAAATTACCTCTCTCCTACTGTTTGTTGGATTATTAATAAGTTGTAGCGGTGTTAAAAGAACACAATCGATGCTTAGCGATGGAAATTATGACGGCGCAATTAATAAAGCAGTCGACAACCTACGTTCGAACAAAACCTCCAAAGGGAAACAAGAATACATATATCTATTAGAAGAAGCTTTTGCAAAAGCGAAGGAAAATGATTTGAGAAATGTTGATATGCTTTCTAAAGATGGAAATTCTGCTAATTTAGAAAAAATATACAATACCTATTTGCAACTAAACAACCGTCAGGATAAAATTCGCCCGTTATTGCCTCTACCTTTAATGAAAGAAGGACGTAATGCTATTTTTCCATTCGACGATTATTCGAATCAAATTATCAAATCTAAAGAAGCCTTATCCAAATATTTATATGACAACTCTAAACTTTTATTAAAAGTAAACGACAAAATGAGTTACCGAAGAGCTTATGACGATTTAGGCTATTTGGAAGAAATAAATCCAGGGTATAAAGATGTTAGACAATTAAGAAACGAAGCCCAACAAAAAGGAACCGATTATGTTCATGTTTACACCAAAAACGAAACCAATATGGTTATCCCAACTCGTTTGCAAAGTGACTTATTAGATTTTAGCACTTTTGGGTTAAATGACAAATGGACTGTTTATCACAGTAATCGTCAAAAAGGAATCAACTATGACTTTGGATTGATTGTTAATTTCCGTCAAATTAACGTTTCTCCAGAGCAAATAAAAGAGAAAGAATTCATAAAAGAAAAGCAAATTCTTGATGGTAAAAAACCACTTTTAGACGCTAACGGAAACCAAGTAAAAGACGATAAAGGAAATTTAGTTACCGTAGATAATTTTAAAACTGTTCGCGCTACAGTATACGAATTCAAACAGTTTAAATCTTGCCAGGTAACGGCAAAAATTGACTACATTGATTTTAAAAGTAATCAATTAATAGAAGCCTTTCCATTATCGAGCGAATACATTTTCGAATACATCTATGCGAACTACAATGGGGATAAAAGTGCGTGTGATGATAACTATTTACAATATTTTGGACGAAGAGCTACACCATTTCCAAGCAATGAACAAATGGTATACGATACAGGCGAAGATTTAAAAGCCAAACTAAAAAGTGTTATTACAAGAAATAAGTTTAGAAGATAAAATAAAAAAATCCGAAGTATAAGCTTCGGATTTTTTTATTACTAGATTATATGAACTTTTCCAAATTTTCCGCCTGAATATCACTATGCGAAGCATTGTAAACCGAAACTTCATCCTTAATTACAACTATCTGTGGAGACTGATGCAACACATTAAATTGCGATGCAATTTGGTTGGATATTGGTCTGTATTCCAATAAGTCTAAAAAATAAGTTTCTGTTTTATCTTCAAAATCAAACTCTTTTTCAAATTGCTTTAATGCCATACGACTAATACTACAACGGGTACTGTGTTTAAAAATAGTAACCGGTTTTATTTTAGATTGTTCAACAATCTCATCTAATTGTTCCATTTTAGTTAACGGAATCCAATTTAATTTTGGTGTTAACGATTCTTCTTTTGATTCTCCGAATATATTCTTAAAAAAACTCATAACTTTACATAATTAAAGACATATTGTCTTAATTCTACACTATTTTATTCCAAAAAACGCAAAAAACAAGTCATTTTGTCCTGATTTTAACATTGGAACACAAATTGTCGATTTCAATGCAAAACTAAACAAATAGAATTAACAACAACTAGTAATTAACAATATGAGCTTAAATAATTTAACAATCAAATCGCAAGAGGCCTTACAACAAGCCCAACAAATTGCGCAAAGCAACAACCAGCAACAAATTGAAAACGAACATATTTTCAAGGCAATTCTGGAAGTAGATGAAAACGTAACGCCATTTATTCTAAAAAAACTGAATGTGAATATCGATTTGTTCAAGCAAATTCTAGACAGTACCATTCAAAGTTTTCCAAAGGTTTCTGGTGGCGAATTAATGTTTTCACGCGACGCTTCTAAATCATTGACCGAAGCAACTTCCATTGCTAAAAAAATGAATGATGAATATGTTTCCATTGAACATTTAATTTTAGCTATTTTCAAATCAAGGAGTAAAGTTGCTCAAATTTTAAAAGACCAAGGTGTAACCGAAAAAGGTCTTGAAACCGCCATTAACGAAATTAGAAAAGGAGAACGAGTAACATCAGCTTCAGCTGAAGAAACGTATAATGCACTAAATAAATACGCCAGAAACCTTAATGAATTAGCTAAGGAAGGCAAGCTTGACCCAGTAATTGGCCGTGACGAAGAAATTAGACGTGTGTTACAAATTTTAACCCGCAGAACAAAAAACAATCCAATGTTAGTGGGAGAACCTGGAGTTGGTAAAACTGCTATTGCTGAAGGATTAGCACATAGAATTGTAGATGGAGACGTTCCCGAAAATTTAAAAGACAAAATTGTTTTTTCATTAGACATGGGAGCGCTCATTGCTGGTGCAAAATATAAAGGGGAATTTGAAGAGCGATTAAAATCGGTCGTAAAAGAAGTTACTTCTGCCGAAGGTGATATTGTACTTTTTATTGACGAAATCCACACACTTGTTGGAGCTGGAGGAGGCGAAGGTGCTATGGATGCAGCAAACATTTTAAAACCGGCTTTGGCTCGTGGTGAACTTCGTGCTATTGGTGCAACCACTTTAGATGAATTTCAAAAATATTTCGAAAAAGACAAAGCCTTAGAACGCCGTTTCCAAAAAGTAAATGTTGACGAACCAGATACCGAAAGTGCTATTTCAATTCTAAGAGGAATCAAAGAAAAATACGAAACACATCACAAAGTGCGAATCAAAGATGATGCGATTATTGCTGCTGTAGAATTATCGCAAAGATATATCACCAACCGTTTTTTGCCCGACAAAGCCATTGATTTAATTGATGAAGCAGCTTCTAAACTTCGTATGGAAATTAATTCCAAACCTGAAGAGCTAGACGCATTGGACCGAAAAATCATGCAACTGGAAATTGAAATTGAAGCCATCAAACGTGAAAATGACGAGACCAAATTGAAATCATTAGGCTTAGATTTATCTAACCTCAAAGAAGAGCGTAACGAAATATTTGCACGTTGGAAATCGGAAAAAGATTTGGTTGACAACATTCAATCTATCAAACAGGAAATTGAAGATTTCAAAGGAGAAGCGGAACGTGCGGAACGTGATGGAGATTACGGAAAAGTGGCTGAAATTCGCTATGGAAAAATTAAAGAAGCACAAGGAAAGCTAGATACATTACAACTAGAACTACAAGAAAATCAATCAGGAAGCTCCTTGATTAAAGAAGAAGTAACAAGCGATGATATTGCAGAAATTGTTGCCAAATGGACAGGAATACCAGTAACAAAAATGCTTCAAAGCGAACGTGAGAAACTGCTAAAACTTGAAGACGAACTTCACCACCGAGTTGTGGGTCAAGAAGAGGCTATTGAAGCTATTAGTGACGCTGTACGTCGCAGTCGTGCTGGATTGCAAGATGCTAAAAGACCTATTGGAACATTTCTTTTCTTAGGAACTACAGGTGTAGGTAAAACCGAATTAGCGAAAGCCCTAGCTGAATATTTGTTTGACGATGAAAACGCCATGACCCGCATTGACATGAGTGAATATCAGGAACGTCATAGTGTAAGTAGATTGGTGGGTGCTCCTCCAGGATACGTTGGTTATGATGAAGGCGGACAATTAACCGAAGCTGTACGACGTAAACCTTATTCAGTAATATTGTTAGATGAAATTGAAAAAGCACATCCGGATACTTTTAATATCTTATTACAAGTGCTCGATGAGGGGCGATTGACTGATAACAAAGGTCGTCTTGCCGATTTTAAAAATACGATTATCATTATGACCTCTAATATGGGAAGTCAAATTATACAAGAGAAGTTTGAAAATTTAAAAGGAGGAATAGACGCTGCTACTGAAGCTGCAAAAATTGAAGTTTTAGGTTTACTCAAACAAACGATACGCCCAGAATTTATCAATCGTATTGACGAAATTGTGATGTTTACACCGTTAACAAATGATAATATTAAAGAAATAGTAGGATTACAATTAAAAAATGTAATCAAAACATTATCACATCAAAATATTATAATGGATGCTACTCCCGAAGCAATTGACTATTTATCTAAAAAAGGATATGATCCGTATTTTGGTGCACGACCGGTAAAAAGAGTCATTCAAAAAGAAGTTTTAAATCAGCTTTCTAAAGAAATGCTTGCTGGTAAAATAACCACTGATAGTATTATTTTACTCGATTGTTTTGATGGGAAATTGGTTTTCAGGAATCAAGCTGATGAATAATAAAAAAGCCTCGAAATTCGAGGCTTTTTTATTATTAAATCGATCTATAAATGCGGTTTATAGGAATTACAATGCCTTGTTTTAAAATAACACGTTTATCAGTCACCCCCCAAATTGTGGTTTCAACCACTTTTTTTGATAAGTCATCTTCAAAATATATTTTAATCTTAGCATGTTCCAAGTTTCCAAGCGTCAGGGCTCTGTCAAGATCAGAGTTTCTTTGTTTGATTTCATCTTTATCTTCCAGCACATCCGTTTCTGGAAAATGAAGTTTATTTATGGATTCTTTCTCGATCATTTCAAAATCTGTACTCATAATATTGGTGTTACTTAATTAAAATAATAATCTGAGGCTACATAAAGTTAAGCAATTAAATTTTAATTTATTATCTATTGAGCTCTTTTTTAAAATTTAGAAATAAAAAAAGGGATTAAATAAATAATCCCTTAAAATATAAAATTAAAAAAAACAATTATAGTCCTGCTAAAATTTCTCCATTAGGTTGAATAACTAGTTTTTTAACTTCATCATCTTTTTTAATTTTTAAATTGTACTGTTTTTTGATGACGTCCCCATCACTTTGAGAGTATAAAAATTTATCTTTAACAATTGTCCAGCCAGGAAATGATTTATAAACTGAAAAAATAACTTGTCTTGGAAGTTTAACATTGTCGTATTTTTCTACAACTCTTATTAGTTTACCGTTTTCATTATATGTAGCTGCTAATGAAGCTCCATCAGCTTCAAAAATAACTAAATACTCATCATATCCCTCTGCATCTTTGCCTAAACTATAGCCAACAAATTCCTCTTGCATTTGTTGTACTTTAGAATCAGGATTTTTATCAGGAACATACACCGAAAAATCTTTACCTGCGCTTTTAATAACAATTGCTGGTAGTTGGTTTGAATCTAATTCGTCTTCAATAACATTTTGCGAGTATGAAACAAAAGACAATCCAAACAGTGCTAAATAACAAAATAATAATTTCATAATAATCTATTTTAAATTTACACTAAATGCGAATTTTTTATTTAATTTAAATCTGTAGGCTTATTAATTTCTTCCCCTAATGTTATTTAGATTTTTTAATTAAAAAAGATAGATTAAAAATGCTTTGGATAGGTTGAAGTAAAGTTACACCCTAAGAATATAAATAACTGTTAATCAATACCATAAAAAATGTTAATTGTTTATAGCTATTATTTAGTAGGAAATACGCATTTACGAACTAACGTATTTAATGAAGGTTTTTATGTAGCTTTATGGGCGAATAAAGATCATAAATGAATATAACAATCTCGAATAAAATAATTTCGGCCGAAATTAATTCTTTTGGAGCTGAATTAATTAGTTTAAATAAAAACTCAAAAAATTACATTTGGACAATTAATAAAACGTTTTGGGACAAAACATCTCCAATATTGTTTCCCATTGTAGGGAGCCTTATTAACGATAATTATACAATTAGCAACAAGAAATATTCATTGCCTAGACATGGCTTTGCAAGAAATCATGAATTTGTTCTAAAACAACAATCCGATGATTCGGTTACTTTTTCGTTGACAGAAAACAAACAAAGTTTAGAAATATATCCTTTTCAATTTGAATTGGAGGTGAATTACACTTTAGAAGGAAATAAATTAAATATTGGGTATTCAGTTATCAATAATTCAAATTCAAAAATGCCTTTTTCTATTGGTGCACATCCGGCTTTTGCAATTGATTCTAATTTTGAAGACTATTCTTTACAATTTGAAAATGATAGCAGTTTGGTTTCGTCCGAATTGAAAAATGGATTGTTTTCAGGAAGTACAAATGATATAATTTTAGAAAACAATCATTTACCACTATCCTATTCTTTGTTTGAAAAAGACGCACTGGTGTTTAAAAATTTAAAAACGAAAAAATTATTAATTTTAAAAGATCAAAAACCGCATATAAAAATTAATTTTGATAGTTTTCCACACTTAGGCATTTGGACAAAAAATAACGCTCCTTTTTTGTGTATTGAACCTTGGCAGGGTTATGCAGATTCTGTTAATTCAAATGGGGATATATTCAAAAAAGAAGGAATAATCACAATAACCGAAGGAGAAAGCTATCAAGCTTCTTTTTCAATAGAACTAGTATAAAAATATGAGCCAATTTTCTTTTTTACCCTTTCAAAACTTAGAGTCAGAGCGATTACTTTTGAGACAAATTACAAATGATGATGTACAGGAAGCATTCGAGTTAAGAAGTAATCCTGATATCATGAAATACATCCCTAGACCTTTAGTTACAAGTCATGATGAAGCATTAGAGCATATAAAAATGATTCAAAGTAAAATTGAAACTAACGAAGGTATTAATTGGGCAATAACACTTAAAGGTAATCCTAAACTATTGGGGATTATTGGCCATTATCGAATAAAATGGGAACATTTCAGATCTGAAATTGGCTATATGCTATTGCCTGAATGCTCTGGAAAAGGAATAGCAACTGAAGCCATTCAGTTAGTAGTTGATTATGGTTTTAATCAAATGAATATGCATTCGCTCGAAGCTATTATTGACCCATCCAATGTAGCCTCTGCAAGAGTATTAGAAAAAAATGGCTTTGTAAAAGAAGCACATCTCATTGAAAATGAATTTTTTAACGGAAAATTCTTAGATACCGTTATCTATTCATTGCTAAAAAAGCATTAAAATCAATGTTTTTGGTGTGATTTTTGATGCAATTACCTCTCAAATTGAATATTTGATTAAATATTCATTAAATTGCATTTTTTACTGAAATCTAGATGTTAAAAAACATTAAATACATAGCCGTTTTTTCAATTGTAACGTTATACGTTTTTCAATTGTGTACGCTGTTTTCTGAGGTATATGTAGAGAATGTTCAACAAATAAGACATCAAAATCAAATTTCAAAAGCATATTTATCGGAATACAAAGTGTTTTCTATTTCAGAATGGAATAGAATGAATGACAAAAAAGAAATCAAACTTAACGATTCCTTTTACGATGTAGTTTCATTTAAAATAAAATCTAACAAAGTGGTTGTTAATGTCGTTAAGGATAATTTTGAAAATGAAATCCGCATTGCATTAAATCGCCTTTTTAACAAAAAAAACTCAACGAATTCGAACAAAAAGAAACGCATAAACACCTTTAATCATATAACTGTTATAAACAAAACAGATGATGATTATTTAGTAAAACTCTCTGTTTTAAAAGTCAAAAGAAACAATTCACATTTCATACAAGGAAAACCCAATAAAATAACACTAAAAACAGACAGGCCACCATGTTAATTAATTGCTTTTATGACAATAAAATATAAAAAAAATTAATTAAAATATTATGAAAAAAAAATTATCTGTTATAGCTCTTTTAGCTTCAATAGTAGGGTTTTCACAAAGCTCAGATTCTACTAAAACTAATCAATTAGACGAAATAAGATTAGAATCACAACGTTATACAAAATCAAAGAAAAACAACTCTCAATCAATAGAGTCTATTGCACAAAAAGATATCGAGTTTCAAAACTTCCAAACCACTGCGGATATGCTTTCTAATTCAGGAAAGTTATTCGTTCAAAAATCACAACAAGGTGGTGGAAGTCCGGTAATTAGAGGTTTAGAATCAAGCCGTATATTATTACTAGTTGATGGTGTAAGAATGAACAACCTTATTTTCCGTGGAGGTCACTTGCAAAATGTGCTCTCAGTTGATGAAAATATGCTTGAAAGCACTGACATCCTTTTTGGTTCCTCATCAACTCAATTTGGAAGTGATGCATTAGGTGGAGCTATCAATTTAATTACCAAAAGGCCTTTATTACTTTCTCAAAACAATGGTAAAGTATTTTCCGGAAGCTTAAACACAAGATATAGCTCTGCAAATGAAGAAAAATCAGGTTATGGGGATTTTAGATTTTCTGGTGACAAATGGGCGACTTTAACCGCTATTTCTTATAATGATTTTGGCGATTTAAAAATGGGTAAGGAGAAAAATGGTCATAATGACTTCTTTGGCTTACGTCCTTTATATGTTGAAACAGTAAATGGTGTAGATAATGTTGTAGCAAATCCTGATCCATATGTACAAAAATACTCGGGGTATAAGCAATACAATGTAATGCAAAAAGTATTGTTTCAACCAAATGAGACTACTTCTCATAACTTAAACTTACAGTTTTCTACTACTTCAGATATTCCTCGTTATGACAGATTAACAGATATCAGAAACGGGAACTTACGTTATGCAACCTGGAATTATGGTCCGCAAAAAAGAATTTTAGCCGGATATAAATTCAATAAAGAAAAAGCATTTTTAAATAGTGACTTAACTATTGGAGCCAATTTTCAGGATATTGAAGAAAGTCGTATAAACAGAACCCGAAATAACCCTAATGAAGAATCAAGAGTTGAAAAAGTACAAGTATACTCAATCAATGCTGATTTAAAAGCAAAAATTGGTCAAGGAGAGTTATTATATGGAGTTGAAGGTTTTTACGACGATTTAAAATCAACTGCTAGTAATAAGGATATTAAGACAGGAGCGGTTACACCAACAAGCACAAGATATCCTGATGGAAAAAATTACACATTGAGAACAGATGCTTTTGCAACTTATTTTTCTAAACTTACAGAAAACACTACCTATAATCTAGGAGCAAGAGTAGGTTATGCAAAATTGTATAGTGAGTTTAAAGACAAAACGTACTTCCCTTTCCCTTTCTCAGATATTGAGCAAACAAACATTACTTACAGTGCAGCAGCCGGTATTACCAATAATTCTACAAAAAATGTAAAAATAAGTTTTAATGTTGCTACTGGTTTTAGAACACCAAATGTGGATGATTTAGCTAAAGTTTTTGATTCTGCTGGAGGTGATAAATTAATTGTCCCTAATCCAAACATCAAACCAGAAAAAAATATTACTGGAGATTTAAACATTACACTTTACTCTGATAAAGTTTTAGAGTTCGAAAACACCATTTTCTATACACGTTTATTCGACGCTATTGTAACTGATAAATTCACTTTTAATGGTGCAGATACAGTTGTATATGATGGAGTGACAACTCAAATACAAGCAAATCAAAATTTAGGAACTGCTGAAATTTTTGGTTACTCATCTTCTCTTAAAATAAATATTTTAGAGCATTTGAAATTCTATGGAAACTTTGGCTACACATACGGAAGAGTTAAATCTAGCGTAGACAATATAGGAAAGCCTCTTGATCACATTCCTCCTGTTTATGGAAAAACTGGATTTAATTATGAAAACAAATGGTTAAATCTTGATTTAAACATGTTATTCAATGGCAGAAAACGTTTGGAAGATTATTCTACAACAAGTACTGAAGATAATTTAGTTTATGCAGCTCCAGGTGGAACTCCAAACTGGCAAACTTATAACTTCAAAGCGGCTGTTAAGCCATTTAATTACTTAACAATCTATTCCGGTGTTGAAAATATTTTAGATATTCAATACAGAGCTTTTGCTTCTGGAATTAATGCTGCTGGAAGAAATATTTATGTTGGCGCTAAAGTAAACCTATAAGCTTTTAAAAGATTCTTTAAATTTAAAAATGCGTAGTACAAAATACTACGCATTTTTTTTGACTACTTTTGAAGCAAAATCAATTCTTAATGACGAGAAGGTATTTCTTTATTTTGTTTCTATTTGTTTTTAAGACAGGTTACAGTCAGACTTATGTTAAATCAAACATGGTAACTTCATTTGTTTTAATACCTAATATTGGCATAGAAACGCGAATAGCAAACAAATTAACCTTCCAAGCAGATGTTACTGCCTCATTTTGGAAATCTATACACAATGCACCTTTTCAATTTTTAACCATTACACCTGAAATAAGATATCATTTCAAAGAAAATTCAAATGGATTTTACGCAGGAGCTCACATAGGAGGAAGCACATATAAATTTCAAAAATGGAATTATGCCAACACCAACTACTATCAAAAAGGATACAATTATTTTATTGGAGCAACGGTAGGTTATCAAAGAGAAATTTCAGAAAAACTGGCTCTTGACATATTTATAGGCGGAGGCAATCAGCAAGGATTCTACAAAGGATATTATTTAGATTCAAATATCCGTTATGAAAATGCTAAAAAATATAATAAAAGTGGTGAATGGTTACCATATCGAGGCGGTATAATGCTATGTTATAAAATTAATTAAGCCATAAACTAACGTCTTGCATACAATTTTCGTTTTGCACTTCATCATTTTGTTATTACATTTGCAAACCTATGCTAAAAACAGTCAACATACTTAATAAAAGAGCCAAGTTCGAATATGAGATCATCGATCGGTATACGGCTGGTATTGTTTTAACTGGTACCGAAATCAAATCTATCCGATTAGGTAAAGCAGGAATCGCCGAAAGTTTTTGTGAATTTCACGGAACTGAACTTTTTGTAATCAACTCAACCATTGAAGAATACCTTTATGGGAACCAATTCAATCACAGAGCCAAAAGTGAACGTAAACTGTTACTAAACAAACGTGAGTTGAAAGGTCTTTTAAAAGATGTACAAAACAAAGGTTTAACCATTATTCCTTTACGGTTGTTTACCAACGAAAAAGGAATGGCCAAGTTAGACATCGCACTTTGTAAAGGAAAGAAAAACTACGACAAACGAGAAACCATTAAAGACCGTGACAACAAACGTGATTTAGACCGTATTAAAAAAGAATTTTAATTCTAATTTTTATCCTCCAATAACGGTACAAATCTAAAATCACCAAATTCGTGTTTCTCAAATTGACTTTCTGATTTTCGGATTAAAAGCGTCATAATTTGAATGTCTTCTCCCACAGGAATAACAAGCCTACCTCCAATTTTTAACTGCGCCATCAAAGGTTGAGGAATATAAGGAGCACCAGCAGTGACAATAATACTGTCAAAAGGCGCATGGTTAGGCAATCCTTTATAACCGTCTCCAAAAACCAAATGCTTTGGGCGGATACCTAATTTTGGTAATAATAAAGAAGTGGATTTAAACAGTTCATTTTGTCTTTCAACAGAATAAACTTTAGCGCCCAATGTACACAAAACTGCAGTTTGGTAACCCGAACCGGTTCCTATCTCCAATACTTTGTCGTCTTTTTTAACCTTCAACAATTCGGTTTGAAAAGCAACAGTGTAAGGTTGTGAAATTGTTTGTCCAGCACCAATAGGAAAGGGTTTGTCCTGATACGCAAAATCTTCAAAACTTGAATTCAAAAACAAATGTCTTGGAATTTTACTAATGGCATCCAATACATTTTTGTCTCCAATCCCTTTTAATTGAAGAACCTTTACTAACTGATTTCTAAGTCCTTGATGTTTGGCTGTATCTTTCACAATTTTGGCGAATTTATTTCTGTAAAATTAGAAAACAAATTGGCAATTTTCAATTATAATACAAGCATTTTTTTACGAATTGACGAAGCAATTATCAATTAATTCCTATTTTTGTTTAAAATACATTTCTATGTTAAAAATTGGCGTGTTAGGTGCTGGTCATCTTGGAAAAATACATTTACGATTACTCAACCAATCTGAAAAATATGAACTGGTAGGTTTTTATGATGAAAATCAGGAATATGCCGAAAAAATTGCTGCCGAATACGGCTATACCCATTTCAAAACCATTGCTACATTAATCCATGCGGTAGATGTTATCGACATAGTAACGCCTACCCTTTCGCACTATAAATGTGCCAAAGTGGCTATTAAATCTGGCAAACACGTTTTTATAGAAAAGCCAATTTCAACAACAGTTGAAGAAGCCGAAGAAATTATCGCTTTATCCAAAGAGTATAACGTAAAAGGGCAAGTAGGTCACGTAGAACGTTTTAATCCTGCTTTTAAAGCGGTAAAAGACAAAATCGAAAACCCAATGTTTATAGAAACCCATCGTTTGGCCGAATTCAATCCACGAGGCACTGATGTTCCCGTGGTTTTAGATTTAATGATTCACGATATCGATGCGATTTTGAGCGTGGTAAAATCGAAAGTAAAAAGTGTCAATGCCAGTGGTGTTTCCGTTTTAAGTGATTCTCCTGATATTTCAAATGCTCGAATTGAGTTTGAAAACGGTTGTGTAGCTAATATTACTTCGAGCCGAATTTCGATGAAAAACATGCGCAAATCACGCTTTTTCCAAAAAGACGCTTACATCTCGGTTGACTATTTAGACAAAGTGTGCGAAGTAGTTAAAATGAAAGATGCCCCGGAAATTCCAGGCGATTTTGATATGATTTTACAAAATGCAGAAGGTGTCAAAAAACAAATTTACTACGATAACCCTTCCGTTGAACCGAATAATGCTATTTTAGACGAATTAGAATCTTTTGCTGACGCTATCAATACCAATACTACTCCAGTAGTGACTTTGGAACAAGCTACAGAAGCATTACGAGTGGCATACCAGATCATTGATTCAATGAAGAAATAATCCATGATAAAAAAACTAACAATCTTAATTGGTATTTTTTTCTTGATTTCATGCTCAGAAAAGCGAACAAAAGATATCGACGAAATTGTTTTAAACGAAAACATCCAAGAAGAGAATGGCTTTTATCACTATGGTGATTGTGAAGAACATATTGGTGATTTATATAATGGCAAAAATCAGTATTACCATGAAAACGGTAAAGTAAAAGGAAGTTTCACTTTAAAAAACGGAACTCCTGAAGGACATTGGGAACAATTCAATCTAGACGGAACGAAAAAAATAGACATCTATTTTAAAAAAGGAAGAGTAATTAAAAAAATAAAACACAATTAAATAATAATAATGAAACACATTGCAGTAATTGGAGCAGGAACTATGGGTAACGGAATTGCCCACACCTTTGCACAATCAGGATTTACAGTAAAATTAATTGATATTTCAGAGAAATCTTTGGAAAAAGGAATGGCAACTATCGCTTCAAACTTGGACCGTATGGTGGCAAAAGGAACCATTTCTGAAGACGACAAACACAAAACTATTGGAAATATTATCACTTACACAGACATCAAAGATGGTGTTGTAGGTTGTGATTTAGTAGTGGAAGCTGCTACTGAAAACGTAGGTTTGAAAATGAACATCTTCAAACAATTGAGCGATGTTTGCGATCACAATGTGATTTTAGCCTCAAATACTTCTTCGATTTCTATTACGCAAATTGCGGCTCAGGTAGTTCATCCAGAAAGAGTTATTGGAATGCACTTTATGAATCCGGTGCCAATCATGAAATTAGTGGAAATCATCCGTGGATATAACACTACCGATGAAGTGACTAAAATCATCATGGATTTATCTGTAAAATTAGGTAAAACTCCAACGGAAGTTAATGATTATCCCGGTTTTGTAGCCAACAGAATCCTTATGCCAATGATTAACGAATCAATCGAAACATTATACAATGGTGTGGCTGGTGTAACCGAAATTGATACAGTAATGAAATTAGGAATGGCGCACCCAATGGGACCATTACAATTAGCCGATTTCATTGGACTTGATGTATGTTTATCTATTTTAAACGTAATGTATGACGGTTTCAAAAACCCTAAATACGCACCGTGTCCGTTATTGGTAAACATGGTAATGGCAGGAAAATTAGGCGTGAAATCTGGTGAAGGTTTCTACGATTATGTTGAAAGCAAAAAAGCAGAAAAAGTTTCTAAACAATTTGCATAATTAACAATCGATAATTGATAATTGATAATTTACTAAACTGAATTATCAATTATCAACTGTCAATTATCAATTGAATTAATGGCCAAAATAATTCCTTTTAAAGCAGTTCGTCCCGCATCTGATAAAGTAGCATTGGTTACCTGCAGAACATACGACGATTATAGTCCGGCGGAATTAGCAGCTTGGCTCAATTTTAATCCGTATTCATTCTTGCATGTGGTAAATCCTGCCTATGCTCATTTGCAACGCATTACCAGCGACAAGCGTTTTAAAGCTGTAACTTCAAAGTATAACGACTTTAAGAACGACAAGATATTGGTTCAGGAAGAAGAACCCGTTTTTTACCTGTATGAAATTCAAAGTAAAACCAATACGTTTACAGGAATTATTGCAGGTACTTCAATTGAAGATTATCAAAATGATGTCATTAAAAAACATGAAGATACACTTCAGTATCGAGTAGAATTGTTTAAAGATTACTTGCATCAAACCGGTTTTAATACCGAACCTGTGTTGATTACCTATCCTGACAGTATCGAAATCAACACGTTTATTAGCATACACAAGAAAAAAAAACCAATTTACGAGTTTTCAACCACCAATAAAGAAAAGCATACTCTTTGGAAAATTGACACTCAAACCGAAATCAATTTACTGGTCGAACATTTCGAGAACATTCCAAACTTATATATAGCCGATGGTCATCATCGTTCCGCTTCTGCCGAATTACTATATCAGGAAGACAAACATTTAGGCAACCCAAAACTAAATTATTTTATGAGTTTTTTAATTGCAGAAAGCAATGTGAAAATTTATGAATTCAATCGTGTGGTTCGCGATTTAAACGGATACAGTAAAGAAGATTTTATAAAGCTATTATCCCATAATTTTGTAATTAAAACCAAAGAATTAGAATTGTGGCAACCACAAAACAAATATGAATTTGGAATGTATTTGGATGGAAAATTCTATGCTTTAGAATACAAAAAAAATGACAATTTCAATAACAATGACAAAAATCAAATTTTAAAAAACCTTGATGCCCAAATTTTGTACGATACTGTATTACACCCCATTTTAGGTTTAGAAGATTTACGCAACGACGAACGCATTGATTATTTACCTGGCAAACAATCGATTTTACATATGAAAGAATTAATTGATGACGAAGAATTTAAAGTAGGCTTTATGCTTTATCCGTCTGACATTAATGAAATAAAATTACTTGCAGACAACAATTTAATCATGCCTCCAAAAAGCACGTATATCGAACCTAAATTTAGAAGTGGTTTGGTGGTTTATGAATTGTAATTCAACGTCATTGCGAGGAACGAAGCAATCTCTCGCAAGTTCGTTAATAATTATTGAGATTGCTTCGTTCCTCGCAATGACAAAAACATAAAATAATGTCAATCCAACAAAACCTCGAACATATAAAATCCACTCTTCCACCACACGTCACTTTAGTAGCGGTTTCAAAAACCAAACCTGTTAGTGATTTAATGGAAGCTTATGAAGCCGGTCAGCACATTTTTGGAGAAAACAAAATCCAAGAAATGACCGAAAAGTGGGAACAAATGCCAAAAAACATCGAATGGCACATGATTGGTCATGTTCAAACGAACAAAGTCAAATACATGGCCGAATATGTGACTTTAATTCATGGTGTGGACAGTCTGAAATTACTACTTGAAATTAACAAACAAGCTCAAAAATACGATCGTGTCATTGACTGTTTGCTTCAAATGTATATTGCCGAAGAAGAAACCAAATTTGGATTAGATGAAAACGAATTGAACGGTTTATTACAATCTGACGAATTCAAATCTTTGGAAAACATTAGAATAGTCGGTTTAATGGGCATGGCAACATTTACAGAAGACCAAAATCAAATCAAAAAAGAATTCACTTATTTAAGATCTATTTTCGATAAAACAAAATCACAACCCATCGTCAATTGTCAATTATCCATATTATCCATGGGTATGAGCAGCGATTATCAACTCGCAATTGAGTGCGGAAGTACAATGGTTCGAATAGGAAGTAGTATCTTTGGAAATCGTAATATTGAATAGCAATTTCAATAACAAAAATCAATGGAAAGCAAAATGGAAGTTAATGAACCTTTTTCTAAAATATATAATTTTGAAGATCGATTGGTTCGTTTTGCCGGAGAATGCATTTTATTTATAAGACAATTAGAGAAAACTTTTGAACTTGAATATTATAAAAATCAGTTAATTAGATCCTCTGGAAGCTCTGCCTTAAATTATGGAGAAGCTCAAGGAACAATTACTGATAAAGATTTTATTTTTAAAGCTTCATTAAGTGTTAAAGAATTAAAAGAATCAAGAAATTCTCTTAAAATATTGGACTATATTAGTGCAGGAGATGAAATTCAAAGAAAAAATCTTCTTGAAGAAGTTGAAGAATTAATTGCAATTGCTTCAAAAATGATAAATAATAAAAAATAAATCAATAACAATGACAATAGCAAAAATCAATGACAATATTAAAAATTGAAAATTGAGGCTTTTTATTGCTATTGAAATTGATTATTGACATTGACATTGAATATGTACGCTATTTTAGACATAGAAACCACCGGAGGCCAATTTAACGAAGAAGGAATCACCGAAATCGCCATCTATAAATTTGATGGTCATGAAGTGGTGGATCAATTCATCAGTTTGGTTAATCCTGAAATTCCCATTCAACCGTTTGTGGTAAAATTGACGGGAATTAATAACGCTATGCTACGCTCAGCTCCCAAATTTTATGAAGTAGCCAAACGTATTATCGAAATCACACAAGATTGCATTGTTGTAGCACATAACGCTTCTTTCGATTATAGAATTCTTCGTACTGAATTTCGTCGTTTGGGTTACGATTTTGAGAAACCAACACTCTGCACCGTCGAATTATCTAAAAAACTTATTCCTGGACACCAATCCTATAGTTTAGGAAAGCTCGTTCGCGAATTGGGTATCCCTATGGCTGACAGGCACCGAGCCAACGGAGATGCCATGGCTACCGTAAAGCTATTCAAAATGCTTTTAGATAAAGATGTAGAAAAAGAAATTCTAAAGAGCTACATCAAAACCGAAATCAAATCAGGTATTTCACCCAAATTATTAGACATTGTAGAGCATTTACCTAATAAAACCGGCATTTACTACATTCACAATGAAAAAGGTGATTTGATATACATTGGAAAAAGTAAAAACATCAAGAAACGCGTCAATCAACATTTTACAGCTACTTCACGGAAGGCAAAAAAAATGCAATTGGAAGTTTTTGCCGTAACTTATGAAGAAACCGGAAATGAACTCATAGCACTTTTAAAAGAAAGCGAAGAAATAAAAATCAATAAACCTGCTTACAATCGTTCGCAAAAGAAAACCATTTTCCCTTTTGCTTTATACGCCGAAAAAAACAAAGAAGGATACCTTGCTTTGACGGTTAAAAAAGCAGACGGACGAAAAAAGGAAATCACTTCTTTTTCGACACTTATTGAAGGAAAAAATAAATTGCATCAAATTACTGCCGAATACCAGTTTTGCCAAAAGGTAAACGGTTTATACGACACCAAAAAAGAGTGTTTTCAATACGATATCAAACAATGCAAAGGCGCTTGTATAGGTAAAGAAACTCCGGAACATTACAATGCTCGTGTCAATGATTTTCTAGACAATAATCAGTTGCAAAATCAAAATATGGTCATCATAGATCGCGGACGAAATGTCAATGAGCGAAGTGCCGTTTTAATAGAAAATGGTATTTACAAAGGATATTGTTTTTACGATTTGAACCATCAAATCAACAATATCGAGATTCTGAAAAACATCATTATCCCAATGGATAACAATCGTGATTCTAGAAATATCGTTCAGCATTACATTAAAAAAAGAAGAGTATTAAAAATCATTAAGTTTTAGGAGCTACTCCCGCTATTCGTTGCAATCTTTTTCTCGGTTAAAAAACCTCAAAAAAGGATTTTCACTGCTATCGGGGCTAAAAACAATACATAAAAATTGAATTATTTAATCACAGTAATAGGTCCAACAGCCATAGGAAAAACAGCTTTAAGTATTGCCTTGGCACAACATTTTGGTTGCGATATCATCTCGTGCGACAGCCGACAGTTTTTTAAAGAAATGAAAATTGGCACCGCTGTTCCCAGCGACGAAGAGTTGTCACAAGCTACACATCATTTCATTCAAAACAAATCGATTTTTGAAGAGTATACTGTTGGTGATTTTGAACGCGACACTATTGCTAAATTGGACGAATTATTTTTAAAAAACAATATTCAAATCATGGTGGGTGGCTCCGGATTGTATGTAGATGCCGTTATAAAAGGTTTTGATTCTTTCCCTGATATTGACCCAACTGTTCGTGAAGAAGTGAGAACTCATTACGAGAAATACAGCATCGAATTTCTCCAAAACCAACTCCAACAATTGGATCCGGAGCATTTCGATACCATCATTTCCGAAAATCCGCAAACGCTTCAAAATCCGCACCGCATGATGCGTTTTGTTGAAGTATGCATGAGTACTGGAAAACCTTATTCTTCCTTTTTAAACAAAGAAAAAAACAAAAGAAACTTCACTCCTATTGTTATTGGTTTAGAAGCCGATAGGCAAATCATGTACAACCGAATCAACCAACGTGTGGACATCATGATGGAAATGGGTTTGTTAGAAGAAGCCAAAAACTTGTATTCACATAAAGATTTGAATGCTTTGCAAACTGTAGGGTATCGCGAGCTTTTTGACTATTTTGACGAAAAAAATTCTTTAGCATTTGCCGTGGAAGAAATTAAAAAAAATACACGCCGTTTTTCCAAACGACAAATGACATGGTTCAAACGAACAGAAGATGCCTTTTGGTTTGATTACTTAACTGATACCAATAAAATTGTCGATACTATTCAATCAAAAATTTCCAATTCCTAAATTCTAAAAAATGGCAATCTCACCCAATTTTACCTCGATTTATACACATGAATCGGATATCAATTTTACGCAATGTGCTCCAAACGGATATTTGAAGTATGTGGATTTGTGCAATTTGCTACAACTTACAGCAGCAGAACATTCAATTATAGGCGGATTGAGTTTCAATGATATGCAAGTACATCATCAGGCTTGGGTTTTAAGTAGAATTCGTGTAGAAATTGAAGCTTTGCCCAAATGGCAAGATAAAGTTACTGTAAAGACCTGGATTGAAAATTTAGAAGGTTCACGTTCTATCCGTAATATTGAAATGTATCTGGATGGGAAGAAAATAGTTGGAGCCACTACTTTTTGGGCCGTTTTTAATACACAACTGCGAAAAGCGGAACCTTTGGCTTTGCCACATGACCATTTTGAAATATATCCGGAACACAAGGCTACTGCAGAAAGTTTCACAAGAATAAACATTTTACAAGAAACCGAAAAAGTCACTGAACGAACTGTGGTTATATCGGATTTAGACATTGTAAATCATGTCAATAATGTCAAATATTTAGAATGGTGTTTGGATACTTTACAGCCAAAATCAATTTTAAAGCAAGAATTAAAAAGCTTGGAAATGAACTTCTTGAGAGAATTGAATTTAAATGATACTATTGAAATACGAAATTCAAAAGAAGACAAGTCAACTTATTTTTCAGTTACTAAAGAAGGCAAAGTTTGTTTTGCTTTAGTCCTTGAATATTAACTCATCGTTAAATTGTGTACGTTCATCGAAAATAAAATTCAAATGACTTGATTTTCAATTAGATTCGAAAAAATAGTATTAATTTCGCGCCCATAAAAGCAAAAAATTAAAATTCTAAAATTCGGATTTCAATGCCTATTTCATCTGATTTCAAAACCATTTTCTCCCAAGAATTTGAAATTAATCATGCCCAATGCACCATCGATGGTACTTTAAAGTATGTTGATTTGTGTACAATTTTCCAATTAACCTGTGCCAATCATTCTATTTTAGGAGGCATCGGCATTAAAGAGATGCAAGAACATAATCAGGCGTGGATTTTAAATAAAATGAAAATTGAAATTGACGAACTTCCAAAAATTTATGATAAAATAAAGGTAACATCCTGGATTGAGGAAATTGGCGGAAAGACATCAGTTCGTCACATGGAAATGTTTAAAAATGGCATTCAAATTGCTAAAGCAGCAACACTTTGGGTTGTCGTAAATACGATTGAAAGAAAAATTGAAAATGTAAAATTACCCACAAAACACTTTGAGACCGACCACAAACAGTTGATCAAAGAAACTTTTCAAAAGATAAAATCACCGGAAAAACTCAATCAAAAAAGAACCCGTAAAGTTGTTTTATCTGATTTAGATAGTATAAATCATGTCAATAACACCAAATATATTGAATGGTGCTTCGATATATTTTCACCTAATATTGCTTTAAAATTTGCCATTACCAAACTCGAAGTACATTACAAACGAGAATTAAAATGGAATGATGAAGCTATTATTTTTAATCAAATTGGAGAAAACTCGGCTTATTTTAAAATTAAAAATGAAGGTGAAAGTTGTTTTAATATGTCGTTAAATTGGGACATAAAAAAAGCTCCGATTTCTCGAAGCTTTTAAAGTTTTATACTGCTGTACCATTTTTGATGACTAATCTGAATCCTTCGCCGTGAATGTTTAGAATTTCTACACCTTCATCTGCTTTAAGATACTTACGCAATTTGGCAATGTAGACATCCATACTTCTTGAAGTAAAGTAGTTGTCGTCTCTCCAAATTTTAGTCAACGCTAATTCTCTTGGCATTAAATCGTTTTCGTGAAGTGCTAGCATTTTAAGTAATTCGTTTTCTTTTGGTGACAACTTAATAGGTTCATCGCCAGGAAAACTCAAGAAACGTAATTTTGAATTCAAATCAAATTTTCCAATTTTAAATTCGAATTTAGCCACATCACCTTTGGTTTCGGTAGCTTTACGTTGAATGATTGCTTTGATTTTCATTAACAATACTTCAGAATCGAATGGTTTGTTTAGATAATCATCGGCACCTACTTTGTATCCTTTTAACACATCTTCCTTCATGGTTTTAGCCGTTAAGAAAATAAGAGGCACATCTTTGTTTTTCTCACGAATTTCTTTGGCTAAAGTGTATCCATCTTTATAGGGCATCATCACATCAAGAATACACAAATCATAGTTGTCTTTCTTGAATTTTTCGAAACCTTCCATCCCGTTTTTAGCTAGTGTTACCTCAAAATCGTTCATAGATAGGTAATCACGAAGAATTGAACCAAAGTTTGGATCATCTTCTACTAATAATATTTTTTTGCTTGTTTCCATAATTTAATAAATTAATGGTAGTTTGATTATAAATGTACTTCCTTTTCCTTTTTCGCTTTCCACCATGACTTCTCCGTGATGGTCGTCGACAATTCTTTTTACATAAGCCAGACCCAATCCGTGTCCTTTTACATTATGTATATCTCCCGTATGCTCTCGATAAAATTTATCGAATATTTTCTTTTGAGATACCTTGTTTATTCCTAAACCTTGGTCCTTAATTTTCACTATTATAAAGTTTTTAATATTCTCTGAAGTCACATCGATAATGGGCTTCTCTGGCGAATATTTAACTGCATTCTCTAATATATTTACCAAGACATTAGTAAAATGTACATCGTTAAGCAAAACGGTTGTTTTAGTTGCTTTAAGATTTACATTGATTGTTCCTTCTCTATCTTCCACAATTAAACTAACGTGTTCAACGGCTTCTTCAATTACATCATGCATGTTGCATGACTCTTTTTTAATGTCTAATTCTCTTTTTTCTAACTTAGAAATTCGCAATACATTTTCAACTTGTGCATGCATTCGTTTGTTTTCATCTTTAATCATTTGAAGGTAACGATGCACTTTTTCTTTGTCATCAATTACTTTCGGATTTTTAATGGCATCTAAGGCCAAGTTTATTGTAGCTATTGGTGTTTTGAATTCATGTGTCATATTATTAATGAAATCCGTTTTAATTTCAGAAATATGACGTTGTGTATTTAATTGTTTTAAAACACTATAATAAGCAACAATAATGATGGCAGTAAAGAAAAAAGCCAATGCTGCAATCCCGATCAAATCAGAAACTAAAAACAGCTTCTTCATTGGAAAACTCACTAGTAATTGATACTTGCTAATACCATCGTTATCGGTAAAAACAGGTGTATCAAACGTTGTTTTCTTGTCGTATTTAAACTTTTCTGATCTTACTTTTGTAGCTAAACCGTTACTGTAAATTCCAAATTCGAATGGGGTTTTAATTCCGTAACCATTGAGTTCTTTTGTTAAAAGTGCTTGCAGTTGTTCGTTTGAAACCCTTTGGGTTATTGATCGAGTCGCTGCGATATCCTTAAAATAAATTTCATATTGCACTTTATCTAGAATATCCATTCTTCCTGATTTTTCAATTTTTTCAGTTGGTGAAACTTCATTATTGAATCCGGAATTATCTAAAGCACTTTCGTTATAAACTTCAGTTACACGTTTAGAAACAAAATTCTTAAGCTTTGTTGAGTCATTATTTTTATCAAAGAACGATGAAGAAACTGAATAATCTTCTGGAATGATACTATTTGAATAAATAATTGTCTCATTTGTTATGGCATTTTTTTCGACATAAAAAAACTTTAATAACTCGCTTTGTTTAGGATCTTCTCCTATACTGTCTTTAAGTTGATTAAATCGACTTAAAAAAGCGTACGTTTCTTGTTCTTCTACTTCTTTAGAAACATTTGCAATAACTTGTTTGACCTGATACTTAAATTGCTCGTCTTTATTTTTGAAAGAGGCATTAATTAAATACCCTTGTACGGCAATAATCCCTAACAAGGCAATTGTCATTAATGCGATAACAAAACGGAACAAAAATTTATTCATTGCTACAAATTTAATATTTTAACATTTAGGTCTTAAATACATTAACCAAATATTAACAATTAATAAATTTACTGAAGATTTTTCAAAATTTTAAGAATTTCAGAGAAATTTGACTTTGTTTCTGCTAAATTTTCATTTTTTATAACAAAATCACTTTTAGAAATTCTTTCAGCATCTGACAATTGATGTTGGATTCTTTCCAAAACCTCTTTTTCGGAGACATTATCACGTTGCATTACTCTTTTAATTCGAGTGGCTTCAGAAGCTATAACAGTAATCACTTTATCGCAATATTTATAACTTCCACTTTCGAACAAAATGGCAGCTTCTTTTATAACAAACGGATATTTTTTATTTTCTATAACCCAATCATCAAAATGTTTTTTGACTAATGGATGCACAATTGCATTGAGTAATTTTAATTTTTCGGGGTCATTAAAAACCAGCTCTGAAAGCTTTTTCCGATTGATATGATTGTTTTTTATAACACTTGAACCAAAGACGTCTTCTACCTTATTGATGGTTTCTGGCAATAGCATTATTTTTTTGGCTTCATCATCGGCAATATAAACTGGAATTCCTTCGGCTTCAAAAAGTCGTGCAATGGTTGTTTTACCACTTCCTATTCCACCTGTAAGTCCAATTATTTTTGTCATTTATACTTTAAAAAAGAGTTCAGGAAATGCTTCTTGTGGTTTTTTCTTTAAAATATTTATTTTGAAAAATGACTCGATAAAACCGAATCCATATCCAAAAAACTGCTTCCATACCGCTATTATTGTATAATAACCAACTTTAAAACTTTTATTTTGATACGTTGAAACTATAAATATCATTAGAGTATAAGCGAAATACAGCTTCAAAATCCAATCAAAAAGGAACAAAACGGTAACAATAATACCTAAAAACAAGCCTATAACAAACAAGGCAGGTAGAAAAAAAGTAGGCTTTGCATATTCAGGATACCAATGATTTAAAATAGGGCGTGCCTTTCCAAATTTATTGACTTGAATATAAAATTTTTCCCAGTCAATTCTACGTTTATGGTATACGAAGGCAGCTGAAATTAATTTGGTATTGAAACCTAATTTCCATAATCGAATACTCAAATCCGGATCTTCTCCTGGATGAATATTAGAAAATCCTTTAGACGCTTCGAATGCTTTTCTAGACAGTCCCATGTTGAAGCTTCTAGGTTGAAATTTTTCTATTTTTTCAGATCCTCCACGGATTCCTCCTGTGGTTAAAACGGAAGTCATTGTAAAGTTAATTGCCTTTTGAATAGGTGTAAAACTAGGCAACATATTATCTGGCCCACCAAAACAGTCTACATAATTATCGGCCAAACTTTTTTCGACTTCGATTAAATAATTGGGCGGAAGTATACAATCGGAATCAAGAATGATAAAATAATCACCTTTAGCATAAGTCATCCCGAAATTTCTAGAATCGCCAGGTCCTGAATTATACTTTAAGTAATATGTTATTTGTAGTCTATTGCGGTATTTTTCTACAATGCTTTCACATGGAATTGTAGATCCATCTTCAACAATGACAATTTCAAACGGCTTTTGATAATTTTGTTTTACCAAACTATCTAAAAGCTCATCGATTTCATCAGGGCGATTAAAAACTGGAATTATAAACGAAAAATTCATTTAGAAACTTTTTTGCAAAGGTACATTTTTAACAAAAAAAAGCCTCACAAAGGGAGGCTTTTTTAACATTTCAATCTGAAACTTATTGTTTTATGATTTTTACCGTTTTATTATGACCCTCTGATTTTATTTTTACCAAATAAATTCCACTAGAAAGGTTAGACAAATCTAATGCTGCATAATTATCATTAATTGTTTTTGATAAAACTTCTTTTCCTAAAAGATCGCAAACTAAAACACTTGTAATTCCATTCCCATTTGTAATATTTAAAATATCTTTAACGGAATTAGGATATACTTTTAAACTTAAAAATTTACTTTCTGACAAGCTCAATGATGTTGGCGACCATCTAAAAGTGGCTCCGGAAACTGGCGCTGGAATTGTAGAAACCATGTCGCACGTTATTGAAGCTGAAAAACCTATACCAGAGTCGGTAGCAGCCCAACTATTTGTACTGCTTACACTTGAAGAAACCCATCGATTGTGATAATCATCTTCTTTATACCCACCTAAACCAACTTGTGCTCCATATCCCGTTGGGCCAAACGTCATCGAACCATAGACAACATCAACAATATTAGTTGTTTCGTTTAGTCTAATCTGAAAATTATAATTATTACTTAGATCTATCCCACTCATTCCTCTTACTTTATAATTTTTCCATTGCACCACTAAAGTTTTATTAGGTGAAACTCCAATGGTTTCCAATCTTATTTCTGAATCTGATTGCGCTACTAAATCAAAACCAAGTGCTGATACTCGATTTCTTAGTTCTTCATTTGGCTTAAAATCATGTTGACTTACATTACCAGCAATATATGCTGAATGTGAAATTGGTGAAACAGAAATTTGCCCCATAACCGCTCCACTACCCAAGCTACTTTTTCCAAAAGAGATCCATCCATTGGCATTAACCGCAACCCTATCAAAAGTATTTGAATTAAAATCGAAATTAAAACCAATCGGAAAACCTAATCCTGGCGTCAAATCAGTACCTACACCCAATAAATTAGATGGCGCAATAAAAACCTGATTATCGCTTGATGTATTTCCCAAAACCGTACCTCCTGTAATTTCTGAATAAGTCCCAACAGTTTGACTAAAGTTATAACTTGTGGCTACTTTTGGGAAATTTTGAGCACTTAATTCCGTTAAAAAGAAAAGTGAAAAAACTAGTAATTTTAATTTCATTTTTGGTGTGTTTTTTGCTGCCACTAAGTTATAAAAAAATGGGCAATAAAAAAGCCATTCACAAGGAATGGCTTTTATGTTTAAAAAATATTAAAGTTACTCTTTAATCACTTTTAAAGTTTTTGTTAAACCATCAACTGTTACTTTTACTAAATAAGTTCCATTTGATAGTGCTGTCATGTTTATTTTAGATTGTAAAGCATTAACATTAACTGCCAACACTTCTTGTCCTAATAAATTATACACCGCAACATTTGAAATTTCTTTAGTATAAGACAAATTCAAGACATCTTTAACTGGATTAGGATATGCTGAGAAACCATTTAAATCAAATGAATTTCTACCTAATGAGGTATCCCAAGCTGAAATTTGAAATTCTCCTACTGCGTTAACATTTTTTGGAGTAGCACTATTCCAATTCCATGCTCTTACAAGTAAAACTTCTCCTTCTGTTCTTCCAGTAACTGAAATTAAAGAAAAACTATCAACCCCACTTTCATCATCACAATCAAGTAAAGTTAAACCTGAAGGATTACAATCGCCACTATAAACTGCTAAACCAGTATCATCTAATCCACCAGCTTCTTGTCCTGTCTCAAAAGTTAGTGATCCTGAAGCAGGCACGACTGCGCTAAACCAAACATCACCACCTACATAAGCTGCACAACCTGGATCAGGTATTGTTGCATCTCCATCTTCTGAATTAGTAGCTCCAACAATAGAACTCACAATTGCTCCAGCCGCAAAACTACCAGCTGGTGTTAAAATCGTCGCTCCAATACAATCATCATTCGCAGGAGGAGGTGCAGGAGTTGTAAATGAAATGGTTACCCAATCACTATATACTGAACCACCACAATCAGTTCTTAGATGGAAATAATATTGAGTTTCAGATGCTAAACCAGTAGCATAATAAACCTCACCACTTAAATCAGTTCCAGCACCAGCTGGATCTATAGCGACTTCATCTAGAACATATTGATAATTTCCAGTTACCAAATCCCAAGTTATATCAGCAGATGACTCACCTAAGTTAGCAATTGCTAAATTTGTTGGAGCCACACATGCTGGTGAATCTAAGTTTAATGTAAATGTTCCTTGATCAACTGCATTACTCCACACTTGTATATAATATGTCGCTCCGTCTACTAAACCCGTTAAGGCTTCAGAAGTTGGAGTAGTAAAATCAGAATTACAAGTACCTGCAATTAGTGTTAAAGTAGAACAGTCAACTCCTTCATAGATTGCAAAATTCGCTGAAGTCATTCCAATTGGCGTAACCAAACAATCAACGATTCCATTTGCTGGTCCCACAAAAGAGAACCAAACATCTTGAATTGTTCCAAACAAATCACAAGATGGTTGTACTGGACTCACATCCCCACATGAGTTATCTGAATTTACATCAACACCATCTGTATTAACCGCTAATGCTGTAGCACAAACCTGATTTGCTACTGCTGGAGTACAAGCCGGAACACAAGATATTAACATTGAATATGCTCCAGTACTTGTTACATTATACCCTTCAATAGCAATGTAATATGTTGTTGTACCATCTGAAGTAAAGTTCAATAATGATCTAGTTCCACAAGAACCTCCAGCGTCATCATTACCTGCAATAACGGTTAGAGCACCAGAAGTACCCGTATAAATTAATACCGATGAATCATAAGAAGATGCACATAAATCAACTGTAATGGTTTCTGCTACTCCTGATCCAGTATAAGTGTACCAAACATTTGGAGCATCCATATCAACAGCTCCAAAATCTGGAGCAGAATCTTCATCAAGACTTGCCAAAGCAGTAGAACCTGTATAAGTATTACCACAAGTCGCTGGACTTGCATTTGCAAAATTATCATTTACGGGAGGTGAAGCTGTAGCGACTGTAGCTAAGTTAGTCCCAGTTGTTACATTATAATAATAATCGTAAGGTCCCGCTCCACAACGTAAGTATTCGTATACTTTGACATAATAAGTAGTTCCACCTGTTAAACCTGTAACTGTAACACCAGTTCCTGTACCATCGTAAACAATTTGTTGTCCACCAGCATAAGCAGTAGCAGCTGTTAGGGCAGGTCCATTACCATTTACAGGGTCAGTAAATGAATTCACACTGTTAAAATATACAACTCTTCTTCCTCCATTACCACTTGTCCATGACAAAGGTATTGTAGTCAATGTAGCCGTCCCTTGAGTCGCATTAGTAACTTGATTCGATGGATTCGTAGGAGGTGTAATACTTACTGAAGCCGTTTGAGCAGACAACACTGAATTCGAACACGTTACATTTAATCTATAGTAAATTGCAGTCCCTGAAAAAGCTGGTGGTGTATAAGTTGCAGTAGTTGCTCCCGTTCCTCCAACAGCGTTTGCCCATGCATCGCCAACACCATCGTCATTAGATTCCTCCCATTGAAATGTCAAACCAGCTACTCCTGAAGAATAACCAGAACCGACTAAATTAGCAGGAGTACTTCCTGTACATACTGCTTGTACCGAAGGTAAAACTGAACCCGCAGTAGGCGTCCCCGAGCATGGCACTGGAGGTGTCCATGAATAAGTTAATCCAGAAACTGGCAGCAACGTTGTATTATAAGCGCAAGTTGAGGCATTTGTAGTTCCTGAAACACTTGTTGCCCAAGTATGTGTTCCACTAGTAATTAATCTATTGTTTACATTTGTAGCAAAAGTATTATTAGCTCCACGTAATCCTACTTGATGCGTACTACTTGTTGGTGCTCCAACAAAATTATAATCATAAACAATATCTATTTTATTAGTCGTCTCATTTAAACGAATTTGAAAATTCCATCTCCAAAAAGTTGTTGTTGACGTTGACGTATCGTAAGGTCTGAAATTTGAATATTGAATAACAAAAGTCTGATTAGGAGCAACTCCAATAGTTTCATATCTAATTTGCCCTGTATTACCAAGTATATTAAACAATGCGTTCATATCTCGTCCAGCTGCAGAAATCGCTCCTGCATATGTACCTGAAGAGGATATTGGCGTATAATTAGATGTCGAACCTGCAGTACCAAACACAACATGTCCATTAGTATTAATCGTTAAGCTGGTATATCCTATACCATTAAACGTAAATGTAAATGGAATTGGTATTGCCGAATAATTAAGATCATCTAACGAAGCCGCTCCACTTGCTCCTGTAGCTGTAGCAACAACAGTACCTCCTGTAATTGGTGTGTAAGTTCCATTGCTT
Source organism: Flavobacterium sp. (assembly GCA_030153045.1). Classification (GTDB taxonomy): domain Bacteria; phylum Bacteroidota; class Bacteroidia; order Flavobacteriales; family Flavobacteriaceae; genus Flavobacterium. The sequence continues at coordinate 5,249 of JASLID010000099.1, read as the reverse complement.
TGCGAAAAAGCATAAGAAGGAACCTGTCCATAACTTCCCGTGACAATAGTCAAAAAGAAAGCTATCAATAAAGTAATTTTTTTCATAAAATATAATTTGGTTAAGTAAGCAATTTATTAAAAATATATATATATTCTTAAAATTATATTAAATCATCGATGAAATGCATAAAAAAAGCCACGAAATACATCGTGGCTCTTTAATTTGTAAAGAATATTAAAATTTTATTTAATACTCTCTATTTTTACCATTTCGCTAGTATCAGCAAGGTAATCTACCCCATTGAAACCAAAACCAAATAAGTTCAAGAAATCTTGTTTGTAACCCGCTAAGTCTCCTATTTCTTTTAAGCTTTCTGTATCTGCCTGTGTCCAAAGTGTTTTTACAGCTTCTTGAACATCGTCACGCATTTCCCAATCGTCAATTCTGATCCTGCCTTTTTCATCAACTGGAACTTCAGAACCATTAAACAATCTATTAGCAAATAATCTTTGTATTTGCTCAATACATCCTTCATGAATTCCTTCTGCTTTCATTTTTTTGTACAACAAAGAAATATATAACGGAATAACTGGAATAGCTGAACTTGCTTGTGTAACTAGTGCTTTGTTTACTGAAACATACGCTTTTCCGCTTAAATCTTTTAAACTTGACGTGATTTCGAAAGCTGTAGCTTCTAAATGGTCTTTAGCACGACCTATTGTTCCTTTTCTGTAAACAGCCTCGGTAACTTCTGGCCCAATATATGAATAAGCAACAGTTGTAACACCTTCTGCTAAAACACCCGCTTTTTTCATAGCATCAATCCACATAGTCCAATCTTCACCACCCATAACAACAACCGTGTTATCGATATCTTCTTGAACCGCTGGCTCGATAGAAACTTGTGTTACATTTCCGGTATGAAAATCAACCGTTTTATCAGTAAAAGTTTGACCTATTGGCTTTAGAGCCGAACGATGTAAAACTCCTGTATTTGGGTGCATTCTAACTGGTGAAGCTAGACTGTAAATGATTAAATCAACCTGACCTAAATCGGCTTTAATTAAATCGATAGTCTGTTGTTTAATTTCGTTTGAAAAAGCATCTCCGTTAATACTTTTTGCATACAAACCAGCTTTTTTAGCTTCTTGTTCGAATGCTGCTGAATTGTACCATCCTGGAGTTGCCGTCTTACCTTCCGAAGGTTCTTTTTCGAAGAAAACTCCTATTGTAGAAGCTTCTGAACCAAAAGCTGCTGTAATTCTTGAAGCTAAACCAAATCCGGTAGAAGCTCCCACAACTAATACTCTTTTTGGTCCGTTTATTTTTCCTTTAGATTTTACGTATTCAATTTGATTTTTTACATTTTGAGCGCATCCTTCAGGGTGAGCTGTTAAACATATAAATCCGCGCATTCTTGGTTCTATAATCATAACTTTTTGTTTAGTCGTTTATTTTCAACAAATTTAATTCAAAATATTAGTTTAGCAAAGCCTTAGCATGGTTTAATGCCGAATCTGAAATATCTTTACCTGAAAGCATTTCGGCAATTTCAACAATCCTTTCTTCGCCGGTTAGTAATTTAAGTTCCGAAACAGTGCTTTCGCCTAGATCTGATTTAAAAACTTTATAATGTTGGTTTCCTTTAGCCGCTATTTGAGGTAAATGTGTAATGGCAAACACCTGCATTTGCGTACTCATTCCTTTCATAATATCACCCATTTTATGAGCAATTTCACCAGAAACCCCTGTATCAATTTCATCAAAAATAATGGTTGGCAATTTTGAATAATTGGCTAGGATAGATTTGACTGCCAACATAATTCGTGACATTTCACCTCCCGAAGCCACTTTTTTCAACAATCCAAAATCAGTTCCTTTATTTGCCGAAAAAAGCAATTCGACCAAATCTTTTCCTGTTGCTGTGTAATTATCGGTTGCTTTTATATCAAATTGGAAACGAGCATTTGGCATTCCTAATTGAGAAAGGATGTCAGAAATTTGACTTACTAAAATTGGAATAGATTTCTTTCTATTATCAGTTATTACTGAAGATAAGCGATCTAAAACCAAAATTAGTTCTTCTATTTTCTTTTCGATTTTTTTTATTTGATGATCTAAATCATCAGCCAAAACAACTTTATTGTCTAAATCATTTTGGATTACCAATAAAGCTTCTACCGAATCTACATTGTGTTTCTTTTGAAGCGAATAAATGGTTTGTAGTTTCTGATTGATTAATTCTAATTTTTCAGGATCATTTACCAGTCTTTCTGCTTGTGTATTTAGGTCAGCAACAATGTCATCAAACTCAATTAAATTACTTGAAACGCGTTCGAATAAATCATTAAAATCAGATGAAAGGTTAGCAATTTTTTGAAGTGAAAGTTTTACTTCTTTCAAATTTTGAATCACTCCAATTTGTTCTTCATTGGCAATAGCCAAAGATTTATCTAAATTTTCTTTGATAAATTCGACATTATTTAATTTTTCGAAAGTGGCTTCTAACTCAACTTGTTCGCCTTCTTTTAAATTAGCCGAAAGTAATTCTTCTAACAGAAATGAATTGTAATCCGCTTCTTTAGACAAGCTTTCTTTATTGGCTTGCAACTTTTTTAATTCGGTTTTAGCCAATTTATATTGAGACAGATTTTGACTATATTCTAACAAAACATCTTGATGTTTCGCAATGGCATCCAATATTTCTATTTGATATGCTTCGTTGGACAACTCTTGCGTTTGATGTTGGGAATGGATATCGATTAGGAATTCGCCTAAATCTTGCAATTCATTTAAATTTACAGGACTGTCATTCACAAACGCTCTAGATTTTCCGGAAGGTAAAATTTCACGACGGATTATGGTCAAGTCTTCATAATCTAAGTCATTTGCCGAGAAGAAATCTTTGAGATTGTATTTTTCGATTTGAAAATGTGCTTCAATAACACATTTTTGCTCTTTATCTTTTAGTGAGGTTAAATCGGCACGTTTACCTAAAACCAGACCTAAAGCTCCTAATAATATGGATTTTCCAGCACCGGTTTCACCAGTAATAATTGAAAATTGGTTAGAAAAATTCATTTCTAACTGCTCAATTAACGCGAAATTTTTAATAGATAATGATGTAAGCATGTTGCAAATTTAATAAGTAATTTGACTCCACTTACTAGAATTTGTAGGCGATAATTTATTTAAAATACCTATAACTTCGGTCACATCAATTTTAGGACCATCTGTAAAGATACTCAATAATTCATCTGATTTAGCATCAAAGAAAACACGGGTTAAGTAAGCATTTGGTCTTATAGAAGCTAATTCTGACATGGTTTTCATTGCTTTTTTTATTCCTTCTTTGCCTTCTCTTTGATTGTCGCTCATTTTATCTAGTGCACCAAAATGATATTCATACATGGCTTTTCTAAATGGTCCAAATGTTGGCGAAATCATATCGTTAACTAAATAATATCTATTTTGATTTCCGCTTGAAGTCCACCCTTTATCATTCGTTTGCTGAGCTACAGTTACAATATTTAAAGCATTTTCAAGAGATTTCAAACCACCTTCTAAAGCAAATGTATCTGCATCAATTCCTACAATCATATTAGCATAAAACGCTACTATAGACATTAAATTAGAATCGAATGAATTAGGATTGAAACTTAATTTTTGAAATTCAGCGTAACTAAAATTTATATCCTTATCATTTATATTCAAAATAGGTGAAGAATACGTTGAATTAAAAATTGGTCGTGAAGCCTGCACTTGTAATGTACCTGTAAACTGATCTACATTATCAAAAGTGGCAATATTAAAGAAGAAAGTACAGTCAATTTTCTCAACACCTTTGTATGTTTGCTCTGACCATTTTGTATTATTAATAAACTCTGTCAATGAGTTTTGCAGTGTTTTGAATATTTGCTGATTGGTCGCTGTTACCTGATCAGTATTAAACAAAACTTTACAATTTAATTCCTGAGCATGAGAAACCACACAAAATAACATGAAAAACGCTGCTAAATAATTACGCATAATGAGCTACAATTTTATTTACAATATCAATGGCTACTTGTTCTTTGGATTTTAAATCTTGCGGTTCAATGTTAAAATCTTTATCGATAAAGGTAACCTTATTTGTTGGTTTTCCAAAACCTGCACCAGGATCATTTAAAGAATTAAGAACAATCAAATCTAGGTTTTTTTTCTGAATTTTTTGCTTCGCATGTTCAATTTCGTTTTCGGTTTCTAAAGCAAAGCCTATTAAAAATTGATTTTTTTTGATTTGTCCCAAGGAAGCTAATATATCCTTTGTTTTTTCTAACTCTATTGTAAACGAATCTTCATTCTTTTTTATTTTCTGAGAAGCTATATTTTTTGGTCGGTAATCCGCAACGGCGGCGGCGGCAATAGCAACATCAGTCTCATTAAAGTATTGATGACATGCATGATACATTTCTTCTGCTGAAGTTACCCTGACTAAAGTAATTAATGAATTTTTGATTTGCAAATGAGTTGGCCCAGAAACTAAAGTCACTTCGGCACCAATATTTGCTGCAGCTTGAGCAATATCGAATCCCATTTTTCCAGAAGAATGATTCCCTATAAAGCGAACCGGATCGATAGCTTCGTAAGTTGGCCCAGCAGTAATTAATATTTTTTTTCCTTTAAGAGGCAATTTACTTTCAATATCTTTTTCAAGAAAGGCAATAATGTTTTCAGGTTCAGCCATGCGCCCTTCTCCGGAAAGTCCACTGGCTAATTCGCCAGATTCAGCTGGAATTATTGTATTTCCAAATTTAGAAAAAGCTTCAAAACTTGCTAAAGTGGATGGATGTTTGTACATATCTAAATCCATGGCTGGAGCAATATACACAGGACATTTTGCCGATAAATAAGTAGCTATAAGCAAATTATCACAGTTCCCGTTAACCATTTTAGACATGGTATTTGCGGTAGCTGGAGCAATAACAATATAATCTGCCCAAAGTGCTAAATCAACATGATTGTTCCAAACTGCATTTTCATCATCTTCATTAAAGAAAGAAGAATGAACAGGATTTTTTGAGAGTGTCGATAATGTAAGTGGAGTTACAAAATCCTTAGAAGCAGGAGTCATTATCACTTGGACATGTGCTCCTGCTTTTATAAAAAGTCTAACTAACGACGCTGATTTGTATGCGGCAATACCACCAGAAACTCCCAGTATTATTTTCTTACCACTTAAAACAGACATCGGTTGTTTTATTTTGTAGATTTATAGTAGATTTTAT
>JASLID010000031.1 GCA_030153045.1 Flavobacterium sp. | reverse complement strand
ATTACAAGATCAATTTGTGATTTGCGGTTATTTTTTAGACGAAAAACTAGTAGGTTTTCATACTCTTTTACTGAATGGTGATGTTTTAGAAACGTACTTCTTAGGTTATGACGATCAAATTCAAAAAGAGAAAATGCTGTATTTAAACATGTTATACAACATGACAAAATTTGGGATTGAAAATCAATTTAGCAAAATCATCTTTGGAAGAACTGCATTAGAAATTAAGAGTTCCATTGGTGCCGAACCCGTTATGATGTCTGGCTTTATTTACCACACCAACAAATGGATCAACAAGCACATCAAAAAAATATTCAAAAACTTAGAACCTGAATTGGACTGGCAACAAAGACATCCGTTTAAAGATTTAGCTTAAGCTATCCAGCTCCATTTGAACATTTTCCCAGTCTTCCAATAATTTATCTAATTCTTCTTTTTTCTTATTATAAGCCACAAAAAATTTAGCATCCTCACTATGTTTGTCATAATTAGAAGCTAACGCTTTGTCATCGTTTTGAATGTCAATTTCCAATTGCTTGATTTGACTTTCAATTTTACTCAAACGGTTTTGAAGTGATTTATTTTTCTTTTGATCTTCGTAAGAAGCTTTCGCGTTTGTCACTGGTGCTTCTTTCTTCTCAACGTCTTTCTTCTCAACTTCACGCATGTTTTCCAAATTGCGTTGCTCTAAGAAATAGTTGATATCTCCCAAATATTCTTTGATTTTTTGGTCTTTGAATTCGTAAACGATATTCGACATGTTTTGAAGAAAATCCCTGTCGTGAGACACCAGCAAAAGCGTTCCTTCATATTTTTGAAGCGCAGCTTTCAATACGTTTTTCGATTTAATATCCAAGTGATTCGTTGGCTCATCCATCACCAAAACGTTAATGGGTTGCAACAACAATTTACAAAGCGCCAAACGGTTTCTTTCGCCTCCAGAAAGGACTTTTACCTTTTTCTCTACATCATCTCCTCTAAACAGGAAAGAACCCAACATATCGCGTACTTTCGAACGATTGGTGTCGGTTGCTGCATCTTCCATGGTTTGAAGCAAGGTAATTTCACCATCCAAATATTCGGCTTGATTTTGAGCAAAATAACCTACTTGCACGTTATGTCCTAATTTGATAGAACCTTGAAATTCAAATTCATGAACAATGGCTTTGATGAAGGTCGATTTCCCTTGTCCGTTTTGACCCACAAAAGCAATTTTGCTGCCGCGTTCCACTAAAAGCGAAATGTCTTTCAAAATGGTTTTATCTCCGTAGGCTTTTGTTACGTGTTCTGCTTCGATTACGACTTTTCCAGGCACTTTGGATACCGGAAACGAAATATTCATCACAGAATTGTCGTCTTCATCGACTTCAATTCGTTCTACTTTATCTAATTTTTTAATCAACGATTGCGCCATGGATGCTTTCGAAGCTTTGGCACGGAATTTCTCGATTAACTTTTCAGTTTCTTCAATTTTCTTGGCTTGGTTTTTTTGTGTAGCCAATTGCTTTTCACGGATTTCATGACGCAACTCTAAATACTGAGAATACGGCTTGTTGAAATCGTAGGCTTTTCCAAGAGAAATTTCTATAGTACGATTGGTTACATTATCTAAAAACATTTTATCGTGCGATACAATTACGACAACACCAGGATAATTTCTAAGGAAACTTTCTAACCAAATGATACTCTCGATGTCCAAGTGATTCGTTGGCTCATCCAGAAGCAGGATATCGTTCGCCTGAAGCAATAATTTTGCCAATTCGATACGCATACGCCATCCACCAGAAAAAGTCTCAGTTTGATTGTTAAAAACCTCTCTTTTGAAACCCAGACCTAAAAGGATTTTTTCGGTATCACCCACATAGTTGTAACCGCCTAACAATTCGAAGCGGTGTGTGTAATCGGATAAATCTTCTATGATTTGAGAATATTCCTCGCTTTCATAATCGGTACGAGTCACCAATTGATGATTGATTTCAGCGAGTTTTTTCTCTACTGCTTTAATATCTGTAAATGCTTGATATGCCTCTTCGAGTACGGTACGTCCTTGTTCAAAATCGATATCCTGACGCAAGAAACCAATACGAACTTCTTTCTCGGTTGCAATTTGTCCAGAATCAGGTTTGAAATCGCCTGCTAAAATTTTCAGCATCGTAGATTTTCCGGCACCATTCTTTCCAACAAGTCCTACTCTATCGCCTGCCCCCATTCTAAAAGTGACTTCTTCGAATAAATAAGTTCCTCCAAAAGAGACCGACAAATTGTGTATATTAAGCATCTATAATTTATTAAAAGATTAACGATTAAAAGATTTAAACATTAGCTGAATCGATCTTCAAGTCGTAAATTTGCATTACCAAAAACATGGTAACTTAAATTTTTTGCAAATGTTAAAAAAAGGATTGAAACTAAATAGCATTTTAACAGGAAGTTGTCCTAAATGTCAAGAAGAAAGTATGTATGCAGGAAAAAACATGTACAATCCTTCTTTTACAATCAAAATGAAAGAGCAATGCAGTCATTGTGGCCTACATTATAAGATTGAACCTTCGTTTTTTTATGGTTCGATGTATGTGAGTTATGGTTTAGGTGTAGCTTTAGGAGTAGCAGCTTTTGTGGTTTTCTACTTTATACTTAAAACCAATATCAAAGTTGCTTTTATTGGAATCGCATCCACTTTAATTGTATTAATGCCAGTCATCATGCGTTTATCGCGCAATATTTGGATTAATATTTTTATCAGTTACGATAAGAATTGGAAAGAGAATAAATAATTACTTTTTCTTTTTGTCAAATCGCTTGATATCAATTTGAGCATCAAGTGGGATTTCTTTTTCGATATTTTCAAATAAGGCTTTTGCTAAAGAAGGACCAAGCATAACACCCCGCGTCCCCAATCCGTTCAGAATATGCAAGTTTTGATGTTCGGGATGTGTGCCTACTAAAGGGCGTCTGTCTTTTACTGTAGGCCGAACACCTGCAAAATGCTCCACAATTTCGAAATCACATTCGATGATTTCTTTTAAATTATTCACTAATTCCTGCTTACCTTCTTCCGTTGGTGTATCTGTTTTGTCTTCCCAATTATAAGTAGCACCTACTTTAAACAAGTCATTTCCAATAGGCAAAATGAAAATACTAGATTTTAAAACAACATCCAGATTTAAATCTGGAGCTTTAATAATCAACAATTCACCTTTTGTTCCGTCTAAAGGTAATTGATTAAAATATGAATTATTATGCAATCCGAAGCCTTCGGCAAAAATGATATGCTTCGCTTGAATATCTTTATACTTGATAGAATTCTCTTGAAATTCAATTTGAGAATAATCGAAAGTTTCGTTTACAAAAAGATGATTTTGAATTAAAAACTCAGCGTAAGAAGAAATCAAAACAGCAGTGTCCACATATCCAGTTTGCAACACTTCGCCAAAACCAAATTTTGAAGTTATCGATTGGTATTCTCTGTGAATGATTTTTGTAGAAAGAAAAGGAGCCAGATTGGGTTTATCTGCTGCTTGAAACCAATTGTTTTGTTCTTCAATCGAAGCAAACTTGCGGTAAATTGGAATTTTACAATCAAACTTTTCATTGATACGATTTTCAATTATAGCATAAAAAGGCAATCCGTAATCCAGTTGTGATTTGGCTTCCCAAACCTGACTAAATCGCTTTAAAATGACCGGATTGTATAGTCCACCAGCAATTTTAGAAGACGAACTTGAAAAATCATCAACAACAACAAATGTTTTTGAATTTTGCAATGCCGTTTCGGCAAAACAAATTCCTGCAATTCCAGAACCTACAATTAAATAATCAATCATGAAACAAAAGTATAGAAATAAAAAAACTCTCACCTTATCAGGTGAGAGTTTTTTATGAAATTGGAGAAATTTGATATTAGTAATTCCACATATCTTGCTCGAAATTACGAATTTTTTCTTTTACTCTTTCAGATTCTAATAATTGCATTAATGAATTTTCCTTCATGTAATCTTGAATCTCTCTGTCATTATAAACATTTTCTTCTTTATAAGTAACAGCGTTGAAACGACGTGAGTTCAATAAATGATCGAAAGTAACTGGCATTGCAGAGTTTCTATCATTGAAAGCTTTCCACTCATGTAAAACTTCACGAGCACCTGGATAGAAAACCCAGAATAATTCAATATATTCTTTCTCTTCTTCAGTTTTACCCATGGTGTAAACATCAGGGATAACAGGACAGATTCCTAAAATTCTGTAACGTAAATCAGCTTGTCTTTTATCAAAATACCACAATCCAACTATTTTATAATCAGAAACGTCGATGGAAGCTAAGTCTGTTCTAACAACATACTCTTCAGATATTTTTCTAGAAGCCTGAATAGTATCAGTTTTCATAACACCTGTTTTTTGCTTTACCATTTTTTTGCCCTTCTTAACCATAGTGTACTCAGGTGTCTGAACAATTCTAAATCTGAAAGCATCTGGATCTTCATTCATTTGCTCTCTACCAGCATCACTAGTATCAATTTTAGTCAATGAAGCATTAATATCCTTTAAAGTTTTCTTTTCTTTAAAATAACTATCAGAATACACTTCAGTTAATTTTCCAGATTTGATTCCTTTTACAAGTACATCATATAACGAACGACGTTCGTTACCAATACTAGAAGTATCAATAGGATAATACAATGGAAAGTTGATTCTTTCATCAAGATCAATAATTTCCCATGTTTTTTTAGACATTAAAACGTCACGGTCATCAATATAACCATATTCTAATGGTCTGTCATTATCTTTTAATTGTTGAGCAGCAGACTTTAATCCAATTTCTTGTGGAGTCTTTGCATTCAACAAGTTAGACTGTGCAAAAGAAGTAACACTTCCTGCAGATAAAATAACAACTAATAATAAATTTCTCCAATTCATAATAATCTATTTGAGGCGTTTAAGAACTTAAACGAAATTTAAACTTTTTTATTGTACTTCAAAAGTACAAGTAGAAACTCTCTTAGCAACCTGGTCAATTCCAGAGAAACTAGCTTTAATTTCAGAAATAACAACTACGTCACCTCTACTAGCTTTAGCAATTGCAGCTCTAGCTCTACCATCCATTTTACTTCCAGAAACTACGATTGTAGGTTGACCTGGAACTTTAATATTGAACTGTGTAACATTTACGTTTACTGGGAAATCGAAATCTTCCATAACCGCAGATACAGTACAAGACTCTAAATTAGATTTTGGTCCTTTTGCAGCAACTTCACCACGAATTTTTCCTGTTGGAGCTGGCAAACCTTTAATTCTAAACTCTTTTTTATCAGAAACTGTTTTACCATCAGGTAAAGTAGCACTAACATTAATCATAACTGTTGTTCCAGCACCTGGTTTCAAAACATATTTTCCATCAGTACCAGACATACCCACCGCAGAAGCTTTCACTTTATTGTTAGCAACTCCAGCAAATGAAATAGTCATTGGATTAGGTACTCCACGATAAACTACGTTCATTTTATCAGCAGAAATAGTAGCTGAGTTTGGACGAGGAACTACAACATAAGATCCTTCAAATTTAAGAGGAATGTTTTTACCATCTTCAAGGAAACTAAATTGACCGTTAATCTTTTGCTCTCCAACAGCTCCAGCAGTTAATGAAATAACAGCTTGACCGTTTTCTAATCTACCAGGACCTTGGAAAGATGTTGGTTTTGTGTTTTCGTCATAACGACCTAAAACAACTTTACCTTTAACAGCCTCTCCTTGGAAATATGCATTTTTCTCTAAAACTACAATTGCTTGATAGTTACTGTAAGAAGCTGCTTGAACAGCCGCTTTTCCTAATGCAGCACTAATCACATCAGATTCAGCCTTTTTAGCATCATTTTGCCAAGCAGATAATTTTGCTAGCGATGCAATAGCTGGGAAACCTTTGAAGTGGTAATCTAAAAACTTAATTTTAATACCTTCTTTATTAGCAACCTCTGATAAATCGAATTTTTTTGTAACCTCATTTAAAATCGCTGAATATTTTTTCTCATTTCCTAAAGCAGCTTTCATTTCTGCTTTGAAAGTTTCGATAGCTGAAATTACTTCATTACCTCTTTTAGTATAACCTTCACCAGAAAACCAGCTGTTATCTAAATTATCGGCTTTATCCATCGCTTCGTACGGCAATTTACCGTCTTCAGCCTCAACACCAGTTAAAACTTCAGCTTTTAATGTTTCAACAAATGAATAGAATTTTTTTGTAGCAGCTTCTACTTTATGAGCAGTTGCAGCAGCAACGGCGAATTCACCTTTTGCTTCAGTTGCTTTAGTATCTAAAGCCAACATCATTTGCTCATTAGTACTCTTTGCTGATGAATTAGCTCCTTCGAACTTTTCATTCATCAAACCAAAAGCAGATAATACTTCTTTTGACATATTCATTGCCAACATCGCGATGAAAACCAGATACATCA
>JASLID010000026.1 GCA_030153045.1 Flavobacterium sp. | reverse complement strand
GATTTAGAAGCCGGAGCGATAGCTTCTCCAGCACTTTGTAATGGAGGTTCTACCGGTTCAGTTGATTTGACAGTATCAGGCGGAACACCACCATATTCTTATTTATGGAGCAATGGTGAAACCACCGAAGATTTGTCTGGAGTCGCAGCAGGACCATATAGTGTTACTGTTACCGATGCCAACGGATGTACCGAAGACGCTAATGCTACAGTCGAAGAACCATCCGATTTAGAAGCCGGAGCGATAGCTTCTCCTGGAGTTTGTAATGGAGGTTGTAGGGGTTCAGTTGATCTAACTGCTTCAGGCGGAACACCACCATATTCTTATTTATGGAGCAATGGTGAAACCACAGAAGATTTGTCTGGAGTTGCAGCAGGACCTTATAGTGTTACTGTTACCGATGCCAACGGATGTACCGAAGACGCTAATGCTACAGTTACTGAGCCAGATGCATTAGAGTTAGGATTAACTTCAGACCCTGAAAATTGTGCTGGTACAAATACTGGTAGCGTAACCGCTACGTTCTCTGGAGGTACTCCTCCATATATGGTGAGTATTGACGGAGGCTCTGCTTCAGAACAATCGTCACCTTACGTATTCGCAAATTTAGGTACTGGAAGCCATTCTGTATTAGTAGTGGATGCAAATCAATGTCAAATAGATGATTCAATAAATGTTGATCTTATCGTATGTACTGATGTTCATTGTACTTACACTCAAGGGTATTATGGTGAGTTAAATGGTTCAGCTTGTACCCCAGATGGTCAGCCAACATATGACCACGCTATTATGATTAGTGCATTTACTGGTCCAAATCCAGATCTTACTCATTACGATTTTGGTACTGGAGCAAATATTTTTAGATTGAAATATACTGATATTGTTGGTAGTCTAGATCCTAGTTTAAATAACATTTTCAAAATGTTACCAGGAGGAGGAACACCAAGAGCATTAGTTGGTTTTGCTACTTATGATGTACCTAGCACTTGGTCAGACGGTGATCCATTAACAAAAAGTGGTCCTAAAAAAGGAGCTATTAACAATAATTTGTTAAGTCAAACAATGACATTGTTCTTTAACTTTGCAAATGACCCTGCTTTAAGTGGTGTGCAGTTAAAATCTACTTTCGCAACATCCGATGTGACTTGTGGATCTGATGTTCCAATCCCTAACACATATCAAGAGTTTGGTATTTCATCTTCTATAATTACTTATTTAAATGCTGATCCAGGAACTTATCCAGGAGGAGCTACAGTTGGTAATTTATTTATATTAGCAAATAAAGCTTTAGGAGGTGAGAATATTGGAGGTTTATCTCATTCAGGTATTAACGCTGCAGTTGATGCAATTAACAATGGATTTGATGGATGTAGAATTGAAGTTCCACTAAGACCAACAGAAATTGCTGGAGGTACTTCTATAGGAGGAGTTCTACAGGAAGATTTTGCACCTATATTCACACCTTATCCAGTGCCATTTAGTGATGTATTTACAATTAGATATGATTTTGATTATAAAACTGATGTAAATATTCAAATTCTTGACACTAGAGGTTCATTATTGATGAGTCAAAGAGATAATGACGTTTACTTTAACAAAGAAGTTTCCATTAGACCTACATTTAATATAGGTGAAGGTCAAATGTTCTTTATAAAAGTAATTAGTGATAGAGGAGTGAGTGTCAAAAAAATCATTTCTGAAAAATAATTGTTTAATTTATTTAATCAAAAAGGCTGGTAACTACCAGCCTTTTTTTATTTATTACATTGTATAAAAATAAAAAAGTCAACACCGAAGCATTGACTTTTCTGTAAACTAACCAAACCAAACAAAATTCTATGAATTCTTATACAAAGTACGTAAATTTTTTTATATTTCAACGTTAAGATAATGTTATTATCTAGCTGATTATAAAATTTTTAACGTTTTATTTATTGTCTTGTAAGGCAAATACTCTTTTTAATAAATCAGATGTTCTGGAGGCTAAATTATTTCGGATATCTTTTTCTTCTACAGCAATCATTTTAAACACACCTTCCATTGCTTTATTGGTTGTGTAATCTGTTAAATCAGGGTTTACTTTTTTCACTAACGGAATACTATTGTATTTTGTAATGATGTTTGTCCAAACTTTATCAGCACCTACTTTCGCAAATGAATTTTTAATCACAGGATTAAATTTACTATACAAAGCTGTCGAAGTTGAACTTTGTAAATACGTTGTAGCCGAAGTGTCATTACCCAACAAAATATTTTTAGCGTCAGTAAACGACATCCCTTTTATAGCATCTACAAAAATAGGAGTAGAAGTTTTTACAGCATCTTCAGCAGCACGATTCAGTACTTTTAAACCTTCATCGGCTAATTTTGACATTCCAATATCACGCAGCCCTTTGTCTACTTTCTTTAACTCTTCAGGCAAAAGAATTTTCACCATTTCATTTTTATAAAAGCCATCAACATTGGTCAATTTTACAACCTGTTTGTCAATACCATTGTTTAAAGCTTCTTTTAGTCCAGAGGCAATTTCAGCTTGACTCAAAATTCCTGTTTGTGGAAGCTGGTTGATAACCTGTTGCATTTCGGCACAGCCAAAAAAAGGAATCAATGCTAATAAGGCGATAGTTTTTTTACTCACAATTTTAAAATTGTTTTTTTTGTGTTCGTGACCAGAGCCCATAGGGCGAACGGATGAAATAATCGTTGATTTCATAATTCTTATTTTTTATCTTGTAAAGCAAATGCCTTTTTTAATAAATCGGAAGTTCTTGAACTTAAATTGGTTCTGATGTTTTTTTCTTCTACTGTAATCATTTTAAAAACACCATCTAGCGCTTTATTGGTCACATAATCAGTAATGTCTGGATTTACTTTGGTAACCAAAGGAATACTGTTGTATTTCTTTATGATAGAAGTCCAAATCACATCCGCACCCACTTTACTCATTGATTCTTGTACTACTGGACTAAATTTAGCATATAATGGTTTTGTGGTTGAAGACTGTAAATAAACAGTTGCAGCATTTTCATTCCCCATTAAAATCTTTTTAGCGTCGGTAAATGACATACCTTTTATTGCATCCACAAAAATAGGAGTAGAGGTTTTTACAGCGTCCTCGGCAGCACGATTCAATGCTTTGATTCCGTCATCTGCTAAACTGGACAGGCCCATTTTTCTTAAAGTTTTATCTACTTTTTGCAATTCTTCGGGCATTAGGATTTTTACGGCTTCATTTTTATAAAATCCATCTACGGCTGTTAATTTTGAAACCTGTTCTGTAACTCCTTTATTTAAAGCTTCTTTTAAGGCCGCTCCAATATCTAATCCTGTGGATGTTTTAGATTTTGTAGCTGTAACCACTTTTTCATTGGCTTTCTTAATTAAATCTTTAAATTGTGCATTACTAGCAATAGGTATTAATAACAGTAGTAAGAGGGTCTTTTTCATAACTTTTTTATTGATTATTTCAAAGATAAGCAAAATGCGTGCCTCTTTTTAATCAAAACAAAATTTGAATAATTGAAATTACAATCCTAAAATACCTTTTTTAATTTGTAGTTGTTCTCTGGTTGGGTTTTCAGCAGCTGAAATATAGACTTCTTCTAAATATCCATCCAGTTGTAATCCCATATCGGCTAAATATTCTGTTACTGGAATTCGTTTCGTTCCAGTCACGTAATCGTCGAAGAAAGGTTTAAGATTCTTACCAGCTACTTGATTTGCAATTGTAATAACATTAGCCAATTCATATGGAGTGTTGGTTTTACCGTATTGACTATATAAACCGGCAAACAAGTCGTCAAGTCCTTTTTCATTATTTGTTGCTTTTCTGATTTCAATATCCAATCCTAAAGCAACCAATGCTCCACCACCATACACCAAATAACGGTTTTGGTTTTTGTTAATTCCAGATTCCTGAATACTTACTTTATTTTGAAGCAAATCTCTGATAATGTTGTATTTCGTAATGACATTCTCAAAACATTTATAAAAGGAAGGTTCGTCAATAATTTTGGTACGGGTTAATAAAATGGTTGTTAGATAATCTGTAAATCCTTCCTTGAACCATTCTTCCTGTTCTTTCGGTATTACGGTATGACCGTTCCATAAATGAATGGTTTCATGCGCCATAATGCGTCCCCAAGTAGTTCTATTGTTTTTGTTTACTTTGCCTTTTATGATTTGGCTGAAACTGGTTCGAAATGCGCTTCCGTCCGTTATGACGTTACTTTCATTAACGACAATAAGATATTTTTTCTTTGGCGAACCACCAAAAACTTTTGTAGTAGCTTCAATAATTGGCTTCATCAAATCAATAAAGTCATTTTCACTGACCTTCATCGAGTTGCCAAGTGCAAATAAAAGCTCGAAATCACCAATTTTAATTTCTCTTTCATAGTGACTTCCAACGAAAATGCAGTTGTTTAAAAGAAATCGCAAATCATTATTTACAATGAAATCATTTGGCTTTGAAGTTTTACCCCAAGATGTTGAAACTTTCCAATTCTTCGGTAAAGTAAAATGTACAGACACATCTTTAACATCTCCCAATGAAGGAATATCAGGCACTACAAATAATGAGTATCCGGTAAAGAATAATCCTTCCGAAGTTTTATAAGCAACTTCATCATAACCACCGCAATGATCCCAATTTTCGGTTCCATGCTCAGTTATAATGTCATATTCAATAGCATAATTTCCTGTTGTTTTTGATTGAATTTCCCAAGTTCCTTCGCCTAAATATGTGATGGGTTGTTGTTGTCCTTTTTGGTTTTTCACCATTAAATTCTTTAAAAACTTAGCTTCTCCATCTGGATTTGTTGGCGAAGGATGAGTAATCATAAAAAAACGATTTTTAGCAACAGTTAAGTCTAAATCGGTTTTAATATGAACGATGTTCTGGTCTTGTTTCGTGAAATTCAGGTTGTAATTGGTGGATTTGTTTTGTGCAATAGAACTGAAACTGAATAGAATTCCTGCAAGTAGAATAAAATGTTTTTTCATGATTTTGATTTTTTTTCGATGCGCTCCGATTAATTAATTTTTCTTAATATCAAATGCCTCGGGTTGATTTTGATGATGATTTACTTTTTCAAATTTTGAGAAAGTATTACTAGAAGACGAAAAGATTTTGATTTGGTTACAAAAAAAGCAAGTTTTAATGTTATGGTTGATTTATTTATAATTTAAACCCTATTATTTTTGAACAAATTAGTAACTTGCGACCTCAAATTTACAGATTAAAAAATGGAACCAGTACAGCCTTATCAACCCATAAATAAAGTACGAATTGTGACCGCTGCTTCACTTTTTGACGGACACGATGCAGCCATCAACATCATGCGTAGAATTATTCAGTCTACTGGCGTTGAGGTAATACATTTAGGTCACGATAGAAGTGTAGAAGAAGTAGTAAATACTGCTATTCAGGAAGATGCTAATGCTATTGCGATGACTTCATATCAAGGAGGTCACAATGAATATTTCAAATACATGTATGATTTGCTGAAAGAAAAAGGAGCAGGTCACATCAAGATCTTTGGTGGTGGTGGTGGTGTAATTCTTCCTTCAGAAATTTCAGAATTGCATGCATATGGTATTGAAAGAATTTACGCTCCAGATGATGGACGTGAATTAGGATTGCAAGGAATGATTAATGATTTGGTGAAACGTTCTGATTTTCCTGTTGGAGATGTTTTGGATGGAGAATTAAGTCATTTGGAAGATAAAAATCCAACAGCTATTGCGCGTGTTATTTCTTCTGCGGAAAATTTCCCGGAGGTAGCAAAACCGACTTTAGAAAAAATATATAAAATAAATCAAGATAGCAAAACTCCAGTTTTAGGGATTACCGGAACGGGTGGAGCTGGAAAATCATCGTTGGTGGACGAATTGGTTCGTCGTTTCTTAATTGATTTCCCTGAGAAAACCATCGGATTAATTTCTGTCGATCCTTCAAAACGTAAAACAGGAGGAGCGCTTTTAGGAGATAGAATTCGTATGAATGCGATTAACAATCCTAGAGTTTACATGCGTTCGTTGGCTACTCGTCAATCGAATTTGGCTTTGTCAAAATACGTTCAGGAAGCGATTGAAGTCTTAAAAGCAGCTAAATACGATTTGATTGTTTTAGAAACTTCTGGAATTGGTCAATCGGATACCGAAATCATGGATCACTCTGATGTTTCATTGTATGTAATGACGCCTGAATTTGGTGCAGCAACCCAATTGGAAAAAATCGATATGCTTGATTTCGCTGATTTGGTAGCATTAAATAAATTCGACAAACGTGGTGCTTTAGATGCGATTCGTGATGTGAAAAAACAATACCAACGCAATCATAATCTTTGGGACGTAGATCCAAATAATATGCCGGTTTTCGGAACAATAGCTTCGCAGTTCAACGATCCGGGAATGAATACGTTGTACAAATCGATCATGGACAAAATCGTTGAAAAAACGGGTATTGATTTGCATTCAACTTTCGAAATTACACGTGAAATGAGTGAGAAAATCTTCGTGATTCCACCACACAGAACGCGTTATTTGTCGGAAATTGCGGAAAACAACAGAAAATACGATGAAACGGCGCTTTCTCAAGTTGATGTAGCGCAGAAATTATACGGAATCTTCAAAACGGTTGAAACGGTTTCTGGAAGAGTTCCTCAACTTGATAAGTCAGGAATTGTGGAAGATTCATTGAATCATTCACCAGAGAAAAAAGAATTCCTATCGTTGCTTACCAAAGAATTCGATCGAGTGAAAATGAATTTAGACCCATACAACTGGGAAATCATTTTAACTTGGGATGAGAAAGTAAACAAATATAAAAATCCAGTTTACTCATTTAAAGTAAGGGATAAAGAAATAAAAATTGCAACACATACGGAGAGTTTGTCACATTCTCAAATTCCAAAAGTAGCCTTGCCTAAGTATCAAGCTTGGGGAGATGTTTTAAAATGGAACCTACAGGAAAATGTACCTGGAGAATTTCCTTTTACCTCTGGATTGTATCCGTTCAAACGTGAAGGAGAAGATCCATCGCGTATGTTTGCCGGTGAAGGAGGTCCTGAAAGAACCAACAAACGTTTCCATTATGTGAGTGCCGGATTGCCTGCAAAACGTTTATCAACGGCATTTGATAGTGTAACGTTATACGGAAATGACCCACACATCCGTCCTGACATTTATGGAAAAATCGGTAACGCCGGAGTTTCTATCTGTTGTTTGGATGATGCTAAAAAATTATACTCTGGTTTCGATTTGAGTCATGCCATGACTTCGGTTTCTATGACCATTAACGGACCAGCGCCTATGTTGCTTGGTTTCTTTATGAATGCGGCTATCGATCAAAATTGCGAAAAGTACATCAAAGAAAACGAATTGGAAGCTGAGGTTGAAGAAAAAATCAACGAAATCTATAAGAATAAAGGAGTAGAGCGTCCGCATTACCAAGGCGATTTACCAGAAGGAAATAACGGACTAGGATTAATGCTTTTGGGTGTTACCGGAGATCAGGTGTTACCAGCTGAGATTTACAATGACATTAAAATTAAGACTCTTGCACAAGTTCGTGGAACTGTTCAGGCCGATATTTTAAAAGAAGATCAAGCACAAAATACCTGTATTTTCTCTACGGAATTTGCTTTGAGATTAATGGGTGACGTTCAGGAATATTTCATCAAAGAAAACGTTCGTAACTTTTATTCGGTTTCCATTTCTGGATATCACATTGCGGAAGCAGGAGCTAATCCTATTACGCAATTGGCATTTACATTGGCAAATGGTTTCACTTACGTGGAATATTACTTAAGCCGTGGAATGAATATCAATGATTTTGGTCCAAACTTATCGTTCTTCTTCTCGAATGGTATCGATCCGGAATATGCAGTTATCGGACGTGTAGCACGTAAAATTTGGGCGAAAGCCTTGAAAAACAAATACGGAGCCAACGAAAGAGCGCAAATGTTGAAATACCACATTCAAACTTCTGGTCGTTCGTTGCACGCGCAGGAAATCGACTTTAACGATATCCGTACAACGTTGCAAGCGCTGTATGCCATTTATGACAACTGTAACTCTTTGCATACTAATGCATATGATGAAGCGATTACAACGCCTACGGAAGAATCTGTACGTCGTGCGATGGCAATTCAGTTGATTATTAATAAAGAATTAGGTTTGGCTAAAAATGAAAATCCAATTCAAGGTTCATTTATCATTGAAGAGTTAACCGATTTAGTGGAAGATGCTGTTTTACAAGAGTTTGACAGGATTACTGAAAGAGGAGGCGTTCTTGGTGCTATGGAAACGATGTACCAACGTTCGAAAATTCAAGAAGAAAGTTTGTATTATGAAACTTTGAAACATACGGGGGAATTCCCGATTATTGGTGTGAATACATTCTTGAGTTCTAAAGGTTCTCCAACAGTAATTCCAGCGGAAGTAATTCGTGCTACAGAAGAAGAAAAACAATATCAAATTGTAATGTTAGATCATTTGCATGAAGCCAATAAACATAAAGTAGAAGAGCATTTGAATATCCTTCAAGAAGCAGCGATTAAAAACGAAAACATATTTGCACACTTAATGGAAGCAACTAAAGTTTGTTCGTTAGGTCAAATTACTTCAGCGTTGTTTGAAGTAGGAGGTCAGTATCGAAGAAATATGTAATTTTAAAAATTAAAAAATCCGAAGACATGTCTTCGGATTTTTTTTATAAAAAAACAAACTTTGGCACAATTCATGAGTAATATTAATTATCACTAACTAAATACTAACAAAATGATGAAGAAAATTATCTTATTTTTTGCTTTTATCGGGATGATAACACTGCAAAGTTGCACAGTAAATGAAGAGCCTCAATATCATGAACATATTGATTATGATACAATTAGTGAAGTGTTTGAAGTTACAGCCTCGTTTAATGCGGGTAATAATTATAGCCGACTAATCACTTTTAATACTCCAATTTATTCTTCTGATGTAGTTTTAGTATACCATTTGTATGACGTTGTTGGTGGAGATGATATTTGGAGATTAATGCCACAAACATATTATTTTGGAGCAAGCGATGAACTAGTTTATAACTTTGATTTTACGAAATACGATGTGAATCTTTTTCTAGATGCCAATTTCGATTTGGCTACCTTATCATCTACATGGACACAAAATCAAACCTTTAGAATTGTGATTGTTCCTGCGGCTTTTTCAAATAAAACAACGGTAGATTATTCTAATTATGAAGAGGTTATTAAAACTTATAATATTGATGAATCAAAAATCAAAAAAATAAATTAAGCATTTATAATTTAGTTTAATATTAGAGATTGTGTAAAAGCAATCTCTTTTTATTTCCTGAAATCCTATATTTGTGTAAATGATCAATGTATGAATTGTAAAATTATAGTATTGTTTCTTTTTTGCTCTCTGGATGTTTTTTCACAATTATCAGGCTGTACAGATGCAAGTGCCAAAAATTTCAATCCAAATGCCATTCTAAATGATGGAAGTTGCATTTATAAAAAAGAGAGAATCAAATTAACCCAATCCATTTCTTTAGATAAAAAATTAGAGGAAACTTCGGGTTTAATTCATTGGAATAATAGGTTGTGGACACATAACGATGATACAGATACCAACTTATATGCTTTAGACACGATAAATGGTAAAATATTGGAAACGTATCAGTTGCCAAATGTGGTTAATACCGATTGGGAAGAAATCGCCCAAGATGAAAATCATATTTACATAGGTGATTTTGGCAATAATGCCTCTGGTAACAGAAAGGATCTTCAAATAATAAGAGTGGATAAAACTTCATTATTGGCTCATAATCCGAAAATAGATTTTATTAAATTTAAGTATCAAAACCAAGATGATTTTACTTCTAAATCACCAAACAGTACAAATTTTGATTGTGAAGCTTTTGTAGTTACACGTGATAGTATTTGTCTTTTCACCAAAGAATGGAACAATAAGCAAACAACCGTTTATATGCTACCTAAAATTCCAGGTGAATACATTGCTCAAAAAAAAGCAAAGTATAATGTAAAAGGTCTGATTACTGGAGCTACTTATTTAGAATCTAAAAAAGTGTTAGCATTGTGTGGGTACACTAAAAAAGGGAAATCTTTTGTGAATTTGTTTTACGATTTTGATAATGATAACTTTTTCTCAGGAAATAAAAGAAAAATAAAACTTAAACCACGTTTTTATCAAATTGAAGGAATCTCAACTCAAGATGGACTTCATTATCATATTACCAATGAATATTTAAAATTTGTATTAGCAAATAATCCTCAAAAAATGCACATACTAGACTTTACTAGTTTTTTAGAAATTTATTTGAACAAAAGCTAAAATGAGGTTAAAAATGAAAGGTTTTTCTTTATATTAAATGTTTTTTTGTAATTTGGAATCATGAAAAAAACATTCTTTTACATCCTTTTTGTATTAACTTCTTTTTGTGGTTTTTCTCAAGATAATTCTTCACAAGCCAAAGGGAAGTTGGTTGATTCTGTTGCAGTAAAAAATGCATCAGGAGAAACATTTACTATTTATTTCCCCGAGAAATACAACGCTCAAACTCCTTCAGCAGTCGTTTTTATATTTGAACCTGATGCAAGAGGTAAAGTAGGAATAGAGCCTTTTATTTCTGCTTCAGAGGCCTATAATTACATTTTGGTTTGCTCCAATGATTCCAGAAATGGTTCGCAGCAATACAATGAAGAAGTAGCTAATAGATTATTTGAAACGGTTTTAAGTCAATACAATATAGATGCTTCACAATTGTATGTAGCTGGTTTTTCAGGTGGTTCCAGATTAGCAGGTTCTATTGCGTTAAAAACAGGAGTCTTTCAGGGAGTAATTGCTTGTGGTGCTTCGTTTCAGCCTTTTGACCGATTTATTCCGCCAGCCAATCGCTTTTCATATGTTGGATTAGTTGGGAAAAACGATATGAATTTCCAAGAAATGATTAAAAACAAGACCTGGTTGAACAAAAGTACTATTAAAAATGAACTTTTTGTATCTAACGACGGACATGTTTGGCCAAGAAGCTCTGAAATCCTTCGGGCATTTGATTGGCTAGAATTACAAGCGTATAAAAAGAATATCAGAAGAAGTAACGATACAACAATTGGTAAAATTTTCACCAAAAATTTAAAAATTGCAGATAGTCTTAAAGCAGCTAACAGTTTGGTTTTGGCTGTTAGTGAGTACGAAAGAATTATGAATAATTTTAGTTCAAAACTTACTGACGGCATTGTTAAAGATCAAGTCTCTGAATTGAAAAAATCAAAGCAATACAGCAAAGAGGTTAAGGTAATGGAAGAAATTACAATTAAAGAAGATAAAATTGCCGATGAATTTTCGAAAAAATTTGATGACGAATTAAAATCAATAAAAAAGAACAATGATTTCAAATTTTGGAAAAACCTGATTAAATCTCTTGAATCCACTCATCAAAATGCTAAAGACGACTATACTCGTGAAATGGTGGTTAGACTAAAATATAAAATTCGCGCTATGGTTTCTGAAGCTGGTCAAGACTTCAAAAGATTAGAAGAAAACGATAAGTATT
Organism: Flavobacterium sp.; assembly: GCA_030153045.1. Classification (GTDB taxonomy): domain Bacteria; phylum Bacteroidota; class Bacteroidia; order Flavobacteriales; family Flavobacteriaceae; genus Flavobacterium. The sequence goes on along the minus strand of JASLID010000026.1, from coordinate 22,949 downwards.
TATATTGTCAAGAATTGTCAAAATTCCTTAGAGTAGAATCAAATTAATCTTCTAGATCAGATTCCCCCGCTAATTTTAAAGAAACCAATATCCCAACGATAAGTGAAACGGCAATAAATCCTAGTGAAACCCATTCTGGCATTTCTATAAAATCGTGCAACAACATTTTTAAACCTACAAAAGTCAAAATTGCGATTAAACTGTATTCTAAATAGCTGAATTTCTCCAACATATTAGCCAAGAAGAAGTACATAGAGCGCAATCCTAATATTGCAAAAATGTTCGAGCTAAATACTAAAAAAGGATCTGATGTAATGGCTAAAATAGCAGGAACGCTATCTACAGCAAATAAAACATCCATGACTTCAATGACAATTAGCGCAACAAATAAGGGAGTCGCAGCTCTTCCTTTTTTAGTTTGAATAAAAAACCTTTCTTTATCGGTTTCAGATGTGATTGGCATTATTTTGCCTAATGTTTTATAGACAAAGGATTCTTTAGGTTCAAAATCATCTTCCTCACTATTTAACAACATTTTGATGGCTGTAAAAATTAAGAATCCTCCAAAAAGATAAGTGGTCCAAGTGAATTTATTGATAATCATTACGCCGAAGAAAATCATTAATCCTCTAAATACAATGGCTCCAAGTATTCCCCAAAATAAAACACGGTGTTGGTATTTTTGTGGTATTTTAAACGAAGTAAAGATGACAGCAATAACAAAGATGTTGTCAATACTCAACGATAATTCAATTAAATATCCGGTGATGAATTTCATTGTGGCTCCCAGAGGTTTCAATTCGTCTGGATTGGCTACATAATTGTTTTGGTACAGCCAATAGATGACCCCTGAGAATGCAAAAGACAAGGTTACCCAAATTCCTGTCCACATGCCCGCTTCTTTTGAGCTTATAATATGAGGGTTTTTGTTAAAAACACCTAAATCAAGGGCAAGAAATACTAAAACGGCAAGTAAAAAGGAAATCCAAACAATCATATCTTAATATTTTTAATATTTACAAATATAACTCTTGATTTCGGAATAAAGAAATTCAAGGTAAAATCATTTTATTTTAATTTTACATTAATTTTTTAGGGGTATGTGTTTGAAATTTGTAAAAATTCATATATTTGCATCAATATTTAAGGGGTATAATTTTTAAAACACAACTTTATGGCGACTTTAAGATTTCAAGCATTACAAAAAGCAACAGGAAGAAAACCTGTTTCATTTGAAGAATCAGACAAAAAATCTGCAATTTTTGGTTCAAACGTATTTAATGACAAAGCGATGCGTCAGTTTTTAACTGAAGAAGCATACAAAGCGGTTAAAAGCGCAATACAGCACGGAACTAAAATAGATAGAAAATTAGCTGATTACATTGCTATGGGAATGAAAGAATGGGCGCTATCTAAAGGAGTAACTCATTATACCCACTGGTTTCAACCATTAACTGGTACTACTGCTGAAAAGCATGATGCTTTCTTTGAAACTTCAATGGATGGAAGTGATCCGGTGGAAAAATTCGGTGGAAGTCAATTAGTACAACAAGAACCAGATGCTTCTTCTTTCCCAAATGGAGGAATCAGAAATACATTTGAAGCTCGTGGATATACGGCTTGGGATCCAACATCTCCAGCATTCATCTTTGGATCTACTTTATGTATTCCAACAGTTTTCATTTCATATACAGGAGAAGCGTTAGATAATAAAACACCATTATTAAGAGCTTTACACGCTATTGATACTGCTGCAACTGATGTGGCTAAATATTTTGATAAAAACGTAAAAAAAATAACACCAACTTTAGGTTGGGAACAAGAGTATTTCTTAGTTGATTCTGCTTTAGCGGCTTCTCGCCCTGATATTTTAGCTACAGGAAGAACTTTATTGGGTCATACTTCTTCTAAAGGTCAACAATTAGACGATCATTATTTTGGTTCTATTCCAACACGTGTATTACAATACATGAGAGAATTGGAATACGAATGTATGTTACTTGGAATTCCGGTAAAAACACGTCATAATGAAGTAGCGCCAAACCAATTTGAGTTGGCACCTATTTTCGAAGAAATCAATTTAGCGGTAGATCACAACTCATTATTAATGGATGTGATGCAAAAAGTAGCCGAGCGTCACGACTTTAAAGTGCTTTTCCACGAAAAACCTTTCAAAGGAGTTAATGGTTCAGGTAAACACAACAACTGGTCATTAGCTACTGATACTGGGATTAACTTGTTAAGCCCAGGAAAAACGCCAATGAGCAACCTACAATTCTTAACGTTTTTCATTAATACTATCAAGGCGGTTCATGATTATGAAGAATTACTAAGAGCAGGAATTGCTTCAGCAAGTAATGACCACCGTTTGGGTGCTAATGAAGCGCCACCAGCGATTATTTCGGTTTTCATCGGACAACAATTGACTAAGGTTTTAGCTGAATTAGAAGGTGTGACTAATGGAAAATTATCTCCAGAAGAAAAAACCGATTTAAAACTGAACGTGGTTGGAAAATTACCAGACGTTTTGTTAGATAATACAGATAGAAACAGAACTTCACCTTTTGCCTTTACAGGAAATAAATTTGAGTTTAGAGCTGTAGGTTCTTCTGCTAACTGTGCGGTTTCGATGACAACTTTAAATACGATTGTTGCGAAACAATTGAAAGATTTTAAAATTGAAGTAGATACTTTAATTGAGAAAAATGACCTGAAGAAAGACGAAGCTATATTCAATGTTTTAAGAGAATATATCAAAGTAACTAAAAATATCCTTTTTGAAGGTGACGGATATAGCGAAGCTTGGGAAAAAGAAGCTAAAAAACGTGGATTAAGCAATTATAAAACGACTCCAACCGCATTAAAGGCAAAAGCTTCTAAAAAGGCGATTGATTTATTTGGAGAAATGAACGTGATGAATCATATTGAGGTAGAATCACGTTACGAAATTGAATTGGAAGAATACACTAAGAAAATCCAAATTGAAGGTAGAGTTTTAGGTGATATTGCTCGCAATCACGTTATTCCAACAGCTATTCGTTATCAAAATGTTTTGATTGAAAATGTAAAAGGATTAAAAGAAATCTTTGGAAAAGACTTTGAAAAAATTGCCAAAGAGCAAATTTCATTAATCAAAGATATTTCAGCTCATATTGAAGGAATTAATACTAATGTTGATGCTATGATTGAAGAGCGTAAAAAAGCAAACAATTTGTCAACAGCTGAGAAAATGGCCGAAGCATATTGCGACAAAGTAAAACCTTCTTTTGAAGTTATTCGTGACCACTGTGATAAATTAGAATTATTAGTGGATGACGAAATTTGGACATTGACTAAATACAGAGAATTATTGTTTACAAAATAATTTTTTTAAAATTGGTTTATATTATTAAAGTCGTTTGATTTATCAAACGACTTTTTTTATGTAAATTCGTTATTATGAAGAAATTAATTTTATATGTTTTGTTTTTTGTGAGCACGAATTGGTCGTACTCTCAAGAGCAATTTTCGGTGTATTTCGAAAGTAATAGATTTGGTCTGTCCACTACCGAAAATACTAGGTTGCAAGACTGGATTGTGAATAATCAAACCAGTAAGATTCTTGCGATAAATGGTTATACCGATGAAGACGGCTCAACCCAATACAACGACACACTATCAAACAGAAGAGTTCAAAAAATATATGACAATATAATTGGAAAAGTAAAAATAAGAGAAGACTTTAAAAGAATAAGTTTTGGAGAATTACACAAACAGTCTAAAGTAAAATCCGAAAATAGAAAAGTCGTTATTTTTTACCTTAAAGAGCAAGATTTGGCTCGAGAAGAAGAAATTTTAGGATCAAAATTAGCCGCTCAAAAACTAACCGAACAAATTAAGTTTCCGGAAAAGATTATGGTTACAAATTTTGACGGAACCAAAGCGGAAATTGTGCTCGACGTGAAATTTATGGAAGCTTTTAACGTTGCCAAATCAGGTGAAAAACTCAAATTAGAGAACCTTAATTTTGTGCTGAATACCTATGCCGTTACTAAAGAATCCAGAAGTAAATTGTATGAATTATTGACAGTAATGCAAAAAAATAAAAAAGTAAAAATAAGCATCCAAGGTCATTTATGCTGTATGGTTGCTGATAAAAGAGAGTTGTCAACACAACGCGCCAAAGCGGTAAAGCAATTCTTGGAGCACAACGGAATCGAATCCACCAGAATGACATTTAAAGGTTTTGGAGGCTCAACACCATTATTCCCTATTCCTGAAAAGACCGAAGAAGAACGTGCTGCCAACCGCCGTGTAGAAATTGAAGTTTTAGAAAATTAACAAAATGAAAATTAAAATACTAGTACTGTTATTATTAACATCATTGTCAAATTTTTCTCAAGAAAAATATGAAGTTTTTTTCGATTTTAATAAAGACATTCCCACCTCGAAATCAGAAAAAGCATTCCAACAATGGTTAACCGAAAACCCCAAAATTGAAATTATTAAAATGCACGGCTATTGCGATAGTGTAGATGATAATAATTATAATAAAGAACTTTCTGAAAGAAGAATTAAGAATGTTCTTAAAATGATAAAAGACAAAAAAATAAAGTTGAGTCCTTCAATTGAACTAAAATCTTTCGGAAAGAATTTTAAGCAAGCTAAAAACCAAGATTTAAATCGGAAAGTTGTGGTTTTCTTCAAACCTGCAAAAGTTGTAGCAACTAAAACTAATTCCAACGAAGAAGTAGCGGCGAATGTTGATCTAAATTCTAAAATAGCAGAAGAAAAAGAATTACTGCCTTCAAAATTCAAAAAAGCCAAAAAAGGAGAAATCATCAAAATTGAGCACATTTATTTTTTTAGAAATTCCGAAAAAATAATCAATCGATCTATGCCATTACTGAATGAATTGTATACCATTTTAAAGACAAACCCAAAGCTAAAAATTGAAATTCACGGGCATATTTGTTGTAACACCAACACTAAAGATACCAAGTTGTCCGTTAAAAGAGCACAGTATATTTTTTCGTATTTATTAGAAAAAGAAATATTAGTAAATCGCTTGTCATACAAAGGCTTCGGAAGCGCTCGACCAGTGTATAAAATTCCAGAAAAAAATGAAGCGGAAAGATTAGCGAACAGAAGAGTAGAAATTTTAATTGTCGATAAGTAAAAAATAGTAATTCGTAATTCATTTTTCGTAATTCAATCCTTATCTTTGCCAGCAACTACACAACACAACAAATGAGTTCTGATACTTCAAAAAGATACGCCCTCCGCGGTGTCTCGGCTTCAAAAGAAGATGTGCACAATGCCATCAAAAATATCGACAAAGGATTATTTCCTAAAGCCTTCTGTAAAATTGTTCCGGATTATTTAACGAACGACGATGAATATTGTCTGATAATGCATGCTGACGGAGCGGGTACAAAATCTTCTCTGGCCTACATGTACTGGAAAGAAACAGGCGATATGTCGGTTTGGAAAGGCATTGCACAAGACGCATTAATCATGAATATCGACGATTTATTGTGTGTTGGAGCGACAGATAATATCATGCTATCTTCCACTATCGGACGAAATAAAAACCTAATTACAGGTGAAGTTATCTCGGCCATCATCAACGGAACAGAAGAATTAATCGAAGAATTAAAATCCTTTGGAGTAACTATACATTCTACTGGTGGAGAAACTGCCGATGTAGGGGATTTAGTTAGAACCTTAATCGTAGATTCAACGGTAACAGCTCGTATGAAGCGTTCAGACGTGGTAGATAATGCCAATATTCAAGCAGGCGATGTCATTGTAGGCTTAGCGTCTTTTGGTCAAGCCAAATACGAAAAATCATATAACGGCGGAATGGGAAGCAACGGATTAACATCGGCACGTCATGATGTTTTCGACAAATACCTTGCTAATAAATACCCGGAAAGTTTCGATGCTTCGGTACCTAACGAATTAGTGTATTCTGGAAAGGTAAAACTAACTGATGAGGTAGAAAATTCGCCTATCGATGCTGGTAAATTAGTACTTTCTCCAACAAGAACTTACGCACCAATCATCAAAAAAATATTGTCCACTTATACGCCAAACGATATTCACGGAATGGTGCATTGCAGTGGCGGAGCGCAAACGAAAGTTTTGCATTTTGTAGACAATGTGCACGTAATCAAAGATAATTTGTTTCCAGTACCACCATTGTTCAAACTCATTCAAGAGCAGTCAAAAACCGATTGGAAAGAAATGTACCAAGTGTTTAATTGTGGTCACCGAATGGAAATTTATGTTCCTGCCGAAATCGCTAACGAAATCATCGAAATTTCAAAATCATTTGGTGTCGATGCTCAAATCGTGGGTAGAGTAGAAGCTAGTCCAATTAAAAAACTGACCATCAATTCCGAATACGGTATTTTTGAATATTAGAAGCTAATCCTGCTGTTCGCTATATCTTTTCCTTGCTAAAGAAGCAAGAAAAAGGATGTCGCTTCCATCAGGGCTAAAAAATAAAACTATGTACGAATTACTATTTTGGAAATATTTAGAGGAGGTTTATTTGAACCATCATTTGGTGTACGAAGCCTTGGTCGATAAAGAAACAGTTGAAGGTTTAGAAGAATTACCTATTGAAGTCATTCTGAATAGAATCTCCAATGCTTTTTCAAAATGGGAAAAAGTAGATGAATTCAGTTTTAAAAACAATAATGGAGTCGGTGCTTTTCACGTCATTACAACCCCACAAAGCGTTCAAATAGATTGCTACGGCACCGAAGGTAAAACCATGAACAAATTAGTCGAGTTGATGGAAGAATTCAAATGTCCGTTATACGATCCGCAAGTGCCACAACGTTACGATGAAATGGCAGAGTAATTGCTTGACTATGAGTTTTCAATTCGATTTTAATCAAAACTATATTTTAGAAACTGAAATGGTTCGTCTTGAACCGTTGCAACTTTCACATATTCCTAATTTACTTACATATTCTTTAAACCAACCCGAAATCTGGAAGTTTTCTTCCATCGCAGCCATTGGTTCAGCTAATTTTAGAAATTATGTCCAAATCGCTTTAGACCAACGCGAAAGACAAATTGAATATGCTTTTGTGGTTTTTGACAAACGAACCAACGAATATGCAGGAAGTACTCGCTTTTACGATATTCAATTGTATAATAAAACAGTGCAAATTGGCTACACTTGGTATGGGCAACAATTTCACGGAACCGGTTTAAACAAACACTGCAAATATTTATTACTCGAATTTGCTTTTGAAAAAATGAATTTGGATCGTGTAGAATTTCGTGCCGACAATACGAATGAACGAAGCAAAGCAGCCATGAAAAGTATCGGTTGCAAAGTAGATGGTGTTTTACGTAGTAACATGCTCAAACTTGACGGTTCAAGACGGGATAGTATCGTGTTGAGTATTTTACGTGACGAATGGTTTGATACCGTGAAGTCCAATTTGAAAGCTAGATTGTAAATCTTCAATCCAAAATAATATCTCTTTTACCAATCCATTGATTGTTTACTTTTTTGACATCAACAATACCAGTGCCTCCTTGGTATGAAAACTTGTTTTGTTGTGTTTTTGGGAGTAAAGGATCGTCTTTGAATACAAAATCAGTAATGTAAATAGGAATTTCATTGCCCGCAATTTTCACAGCAGAATGAATATGTGCTGGATCGGTTCTTCCTGGATAGGAAGCCGGACGGATGGTTTCAATTTTATAATTCCCGTTTTTATCTGTTTTGCACCAGCCATGATGAGAGCCATGCCATTTCTGAACGCCTTTTTCATTACCTTTTTTCGAATACTCTCCTTTGGTATCTGTATGATAAGCATAAAGGATAACATTAGGATATGGAGTTAGTTTGTCTTTTTTATAAATGGTTCCACTAAGTACCATTTTTTCTCCATTAGGATCATCACTCAAGATGACCATGGTTGAAGTGAGTTGTTTCGGCATATTCGCAAAACAACAATTAATGTTGGCATCAGGATTGTCACAATCGTCTTTCTGAGTTACAGAAGCCACTACCTGAGTGGTGTCTTTTTTTGAAACAGATTGTTGGCAGGCTAGTAAAGTAGTTAAAAGGGCCATGCAAAAACTTATTTTGATATAATTAAACATAATTAAAGCTTTTAAAATCAGTTAATTGTATCAAATTTACAAAATTGTTTTTGCCTTTTTCCTCACAAAAAGTTAAGAATCTGCTTTATTACTTATATTTCTCTTGAAGTAAAAAGTTTGTAAATAGTATGATCATACATTTAATAATCTGAATTTTAATCTTTCAGTTTCTTGTCCTTCTAAGGTATATCGGTTCTTTGTTTTATCGTTAGTCAACTTCGTTTATTTTTGTAAATAATTTTTTTATCAAAGTGAGATCAGTATTATCTTTTTCAATGGTCATAAAATAGTCTGTCTGCCAGTTTTGGGTTTTCTCAGCTTGTTTACTAGTCGTTATATCCCAAGGAGGATAAACTCGAATGCCGCGTTTTCCTTCTTTGCCATTTTGAGTAATAATTCCTTTGTTGGCCAAAACATTTTTCGGAAAGATAAATTGTCCCAAGTTGTTGCCACTTCTGGCTGTAATAATGATAAAATCTATAGTGTCAGAAACACAAAATGGTTCTGTTACCCCGTCTTTATTTCGTTTCCAAATGGTTACAAACTGCCCAATTTTTGTTGGAGTAATTTTAGACGCTCGATGCTGAACAACCTTTCCATTCAAACCAAATGAACAAGCTCCATATTCGACACTTTCAGAATGTATTTTAGGGTTTGTTAATTCGAAATTACACTTGTCATAAACCAATTCTTTCGCAATTATTAGGTCGGAATGTAATGAGTTTATTGTAGTTAATGTGTTCTCGAGTGTCATATTGTATTGGTGTTTTGTCTCTTATTGTTGTTTCTCAATATTGCTACGAGTCCAAATATAGGCCCAATTGCAAGTAACATATAAATATATTGGGGATTTATTTTATCAGAAAGCATATTAATAAATTGGATACTGATAATAGTAATAGAAAACCCTAAACAATTTACAATTGTAAGCGAAGTACCTCTAGAATCTTCTGGTGCATTTTGAGCAACTAAAGTAGAAAATAAAGGTGAATCAGCAATAACTACAAGTCCCCAAAAGAATAAAAAAATAAGTAACAAGATTATCGAATCAGAAAATAAAAAAAGAGGTGAAGTGATGCAACACAAACACGATAAAGATAAAGCTATTGTTGCTATTTTTTTGGCGCCAAAGTGTTGAGAAAGCATTCCGCTGAAAACGCATGCTAATCCACCAGATCCAATGATAAGAAATGACAATAAGGGAATATTTAGATGCATTTCGGGATAGTTGTTGTTATAAGTTGCCATCATTACAGGTACAAATGCCCAAAAAGTATACAACTCCCACATATGCCCAAAATACCCGAATGAAGCCGAACGAAAATCCTTGTGTTTGAAAACTTTCGCAAACGTAGTGAAATTCATTTTTTGACTTGGTTTACGGTAGGGCCCGTCAGGCACAAAAAGGAAAACACTGAGTCCACCCAATATTGACAATAACGTGGTTATATATAGAACATATTTCCAAGAAAAATCTGTTGCAAAGTTTTTCAATAAATGCGGAAAAGCGGTGCCTACTACTAAAGCGCCTACTAAAAACCCCAATGATTTTCCAAGTCCAGCTTGAAAATAATCAGAAGCTATCTTCATGCCAACGGGATAAATCCCCGCAAGAAAAAAGCCGGTTAAAAATCGGAATAAAAGAATCTCTGTTGAATGAATATTATTGATGCTTATTCCAAGATTAAAAAGACCTGCAAGGATGGAACTGCAGAAAAAAACAAGCGAAGGCGAAAACCGGTCTGAAATTGTAAAGACAGCAAAAAACAAAGTGCCTGTTATAAATCCTAATTGTATGGAGCTTGTGAGATGTGCTAAAAACGATTGTTCAAGATGTAAGTCTTTAGCAATGTCAGAAATAATTGAATTTCCTGCAAACCAAAGTGATGTGCAAAGAAATTGAGAAACTACTATAATTGGTAAAGTCAATTTCATTTAATGCTTTTCTTTTATAGTTATGTTCAACTTTTCTCTGAATTTCTGTAGCCGGGATTTGTGTGGTTACATTCTAAGTTAAATATACAAAAAACCTCTTGCCTTAAAACACCATTTATTTAAAATTATACCCTTAACGAACCACGAAACCCCCTTGCAGCATAATACGAATCAGCACCGTTGTGATACACAAAGACAGTGTCGTATCGGAAATCAGAAAAAATAGCACCACCTCGTTTTCTAATGTCAGCCGGTGTTTTTATCCAACTCGATGTTTTCGTATCGAAATGACCAAGTGCTTGTAACTCTCGATATTGTTCTTCTGTTAAAATGGCAACACCCATGGCAGTAGCCATATCGATAGCACTATTTGCTGGTTTATGTTCTTTCCTTGCATCTAGTGCTTCACGGTCGTAACAAACACTTCTACGGCCTTTAGGACTTTCGGCAGAGCAATCATAAAAAATGTATTCGTCAGTCTTTTTATCATGACCTACAACGTCTGGTTCACCGCCGGTTTCTTCCATTTCATGAAGTGACCAGAGTTTTTTAGGATTAGCCTCCAGTTTTGTTTGAACTTTAGCCCATTCAAGTGATGCATGACGGGACATGTTCTTCTCAAAGCGAGATTTTAATGTTGTAAGTAGTACTGATTGTTGTGCTGGTGACAACTCTTTTCTATTTTCCATTGTCTTATGTGTTGTTGGTTTAAATTGGTTTTTTGACGTTGCGTAAATTTACACAAAAGATTATAAGTGTAAGAAAAAGGCTTAAAAAATATAAATACAAATCAATCCTAGCAATCCCATAAAACCGCTGTTGTGCACCGTTACTTTTCTCTTCTATAAATTTTTCTCAAATCATATTCGTTGACAACCATTTCTTTGTCGTCAATTTTTGAAATTACACAGTCATTTTTTTCATAATAATTTCCATCGCTTTGTTTTATTGCTTCCCCATCTTTGATTAAGCTTTTTCCAATAGTGTTACTACTGTCAATCAATAATTGATGTTCAATCGTCATAGTTTTTTGATTGAATTTCCATTTTCCTTTATCTATATTTTCTGAAGTAAATATCATTTTATATGTATGATCAGAATTATATATAATTTTTGGACCGCTTTCGATTAGAGTTCCATAATTACTTTCTATAGATTCCACTTTTTCTCCAAACTTAGTTTTCGTTTCTATGTATTTCCATTTTCCAATAATTTTTTTAGAATAATCATCTTGTTTAATTTTCGGATTGAAATTACTTAGGATAGTAAGAAAAAGAAATAGCGACAATAAGATTTTCATTAATTATAATTTTACAATGTTTCTATTCGATTTTGTAATGGTGTACAACTCATAAATATATTCCACTCAGAATACCACCATCACGTAAAAATAGCTTTTTTCTTCTAAAAAGTATTGTCTTACCTTTGTCAAAAATAAGCTCTATGAAAATAAACCCTAAAATAGGAATAGACCAACTCGTTTTTGGTATGAAACAAAAAGATGTGGTTTCGGTCTATGGCAATCCGGATAAGCAATACAAAGACGAAGACAACAATGTAATTTACTTGTACAACAGTAAGAAATTACGTCTGACCTTTTACGACGATGAAGACTTGCGTTTGGGTTATATGATTAGCTCTAATGCAGACTTAGAATTGTTTTCAGAAAAAATAATAGGTAAAACTTCAAAAGCTATTGAAGAAATGTTAACTAACAAAGGCATTAAATCACTCGAAGTAGAAAATTTTGATACTGTCGATAATTACTTTAACGAAAGCAACTGGATGATTTTTCAAGTGGAATATGATGAGGTGATTCGATTTGAATTGGGTGCCATCTTCAATGATAAAGACGAATTCGATTGGAAGTTTAAAGGATAATCAAAAACAAAAAAGGAGCAAAATGAATTTGCTCCTTTTTTTATACCATTTACCGTAGTATTACTTTGTTGTAGTAGGCGTAGGTAATGCTTCTAATAGTTCTAATTCGAAAACCAAATTAGTATTAGGAGGAATAACTCCACCAGCACCTTGTGCACCATATCCTAAGTTTGAAGGAATAAACAATACTGCTTTATCTCCAAAACCCATTTTTTCTAATCCTTCTAAGAATCCCGGGATTAAACCGTCTTTTCTACCTGCTTGGAAAGGGAAAGGTTGGTATCCGTTTTGTGCAGCTCTGTTCTCATCAAACTTACCAAAATCTTTGTTTACACTTTCGTAGCTTGAATCAAATAACGTTCCGTCTTCGAAGAAACCAGCATAGTGTACATAAACTGTTGTACCAGCAGCAGGTTTTTTACCTGAACCTTTTTGTACAATGTTATACGTTAATCCTGAATCTGATTTTGTTCCACCACTTTTTGCAGTTGCAAAAAAGGCTACTTTGTCTGCTTTTACTTTAGCAAATTTAGCTTCGTTAGCTTTTTTTGCAGCATTTTCAGCTTCAAAATGATCTTTGAATACTTTTGGAGCATCAAATTTTTTGGCTTTAGCACCTTTTCTAATGATCGTTACTTTTTTAATTTCATCACCTTGAGCAATAGCGTTTACCACATCTTGTCCAGTTACCACGTGACCAAAAACGGTATGACGACCATTTAAGTAATTGGTTTCTTTGTGCGTGATGAAAAATTGACTTCCGTTAGTTCCAGGACCAGCATTAGCCATGGCTAAGACACCTGCTTTGTCCATTTTTAATTCAGGTAAACATTCGTCTTTGAATTTGTAGCCTGGACCGCCAGTTCCATTTCCGTCTGGATCACCACCTTGAATCATAAAATCAGCAATTACTCTGTGAAATTTTAATCCGTTGTAGAAGGGTTTTCCGCTAAACTTTTCGTTCACCATTGTGTTTTTTCCTTCAGCAAGTGAAACAAAATTGGCAACAGTTACAGGCGTTTTTTCGTATTCTAATTGTAATAAAATTTTCCCCTTGCTTGTTTCTAATTCAGCATATAATCCATCAGGTAATTTATCATAATCAGAGTTACATGATGAGAATAGTAATGCAAAAAAACTTAAAAATAGACTTGTCATTCGATTCATTTTAGTTAATAATTATTTATAGTTATTCAATTTTTAATTCGTTTTCGGGTTTGAAATCATTTAAGGTAACTGTACAAATTAAAGGTTCGTTAGTCCCAATTTTTTTGTTATCACCATGATATCCAAAAGCCATATGCGAAGGAAATAAAAAGGTCACTTTTTCTCCTTTTTTCATTAATTTAATACCATCGCGCAAACCAATCATGATGTTTTGTTTGTCTACAGCATAACGTTGTGGTTTTAATTCCAATTGACTGTATATGATATTCCCTTTAATGTCTTTTATTTCATAATCAAAAAAAGCAATATCGCCTTTTATTGGCATGGCAGTTTCTGTACTGTTTTTATTGTGGTAATAATACCAATATCCTTTAGTTGACGAAATATAATCTACTGCGGTGTCTTTTTTAATAAGATTAGCAATAATTTTTTCTTCTCCTTCATTTAGCTTTTTATTTCTTTCAATCGATTGTTTCATGAATTCTCCAGATGACTGTGAAACAGGTCTGCGAGGTTCTTGTTTCGTTGTGCAACAAGTAACTAAATTCATGCCAAGAATTAAGCTTCCAACAATTTTTAATGCTTTCATGTTTGTCTTATTTTTTTAATTTCTTTGACAATTTTTTCAAACTCGATAACGGTTTCTGCTAATGATTTATCCGATTTTCCTCCGGCAGCATTAATATGTCCACCACCGCTAAAATACGTTCGGGAGAATTGATTTACGTCAAAAGCTCCTTGCGAACGGAATGAAATCTTTACAATTCCTTCGTCTTTATTTTCGATAAAGATAGCAGTAAAATCGATACCGTCAATAGAAAGTCCATAATTAACAATTCCTTCAGTATCTCCTTTTTGGTAATTAAAATGATCTAATTCTTCTTGTGAAAGCGTGATGTAAGAAGTCTTATATTCGGTCATCAATTTCATGTTTTGAAGCGCACGTCCCAGTAATTGCAATCGGCTGTACGAACTCGTATCAAACAATTGATTGTGAATTTTACTGTTTTCCACACCTTTGTCAATCAAATCAGCAACAACTCTATGCGTTATGCTGGTTGTAGCTGGAAATCGAAACGAACCGGAATCAGTAACAATTCCAGTGTAAATACACGTGGCTACATCTTTATTAATCAGGTTTTCCTGCTTCAATTGATGTATAAAATGATACACCATTTCGCAAGTTGAGCCATAAGCCGTATCCGAAAAAGTATATTTGGCAAAACCATCAGGGAATTGATGATGGTCTATCATGATAAATGTTTTATCGAGTGTTTTCAGCGTAGCTTCCATTACTTCTCCAGTACGATGAAGCGCATTGAAATCCAAACAAAATATTAAATCCGATTGGTTCAATCTATCAGTACAATTTTCTTTGTCTTTTTCAAAAACCATTACTTTATCTGAAGAAGGCAACCACGCTAAAAAATCAGGAAATTCATTAGGTGATATCACTACTACATCATGATTTTGTTGTAGTAAAAAATGGTATAAGCCTAAAGTAGAACCCATGGCGTCACCATCAGGATTTCTATGCGGAATAATTGTTACTTTCTTTGGAGAAGCTAATAGTACTTTGATTGCTTCAATTTCATTATCTGTCATCATGTTGCGAAAATACGTTTTTTCAATTAATTGTGATGCTTAAAATTATCATAATTTTAAAGTTGGCAATAAAGAAAATATGTAAATTAAATCTTACTTTTGTTTTTAATGAATTTTAAAGATTAGTATAAAAAATAGAATAATGAAACTAACAAATTTCTTAAGTAATCAAGGTTACGATTTAATAGAAGGTCCCATTAGGAATCAAAAGCCACTGCAATTGTGGTTAAAAAAAACTTTTAGTGAGGCCGAATTGTATTATGCCAATATTAGCCATGCTTTTAAAAGTGATATTGTTTTAACTGAAATCGAAAATCAGGCGTTAAGTATTAATTCCAGTCATAAAAATGATTATGAGTTTAATATTGGAATTACTCTTTTAGAAGAAATTTTGGCTTCATTGAGTTTAGGTGCTTTTGAATTGTCATCAAAAATAGCCTCTGGAAAATCGGTTACTATTAGTTATGATAATTCAATTACCAAAGAATATGCTATAGGCAATGTTGAAGAATATTTATTTTCAGCCGATTTTATTCATACTAATCCCGCTCTTCTTAAAAATGTCAACCAAAATAATATTATCATTATTACAGGAACCGTTTTCGCTAAAAGTTTAGTGGTTGATATTGAAACTGATTTCTCATTAGATGTCGATTTAATTGCAACTTTAAATCAAATTGCTGATGGTAAATTAGATTTTTCAACCCAAAACAATAATAAATTGAAAATGGTTTCCAATGAGAATAATTATTTCCCTATTGCCATTAAAGCCAGTAGAATTGATTTCGACAGGAGTACCTTCAAAAAATTGAGCTTAATTACAGACGATAGGAATATATTTTAAATCGAAAGAGAATAAATAATCATCACTGTTTTAAATAATAAATAAAAAAACTGTAGCAGAAATGTTGCAGTTTTTTTTCATTTTAATGTTCTGATAAACAGTTTTTAAAAATTAAATCGATGAGTTGCTTTTAATAATTGTTTACTATATTTTTGACGTTTTTTTTATTAAACGCTCTTTTATGAAAAAACAATTACTTACGTTACTTATCATAATCTCTTTTTCAGCTGCATTTGGGCAGGTAGGAATCAATACTACAAATCCTCAAGCGCAACTTGATATTCGCTCCAGCAATCAGGCAGTTCCATCAAACACTGATGGGATTTTGATTCCTAAAGTGGATGTTTTTCCAGCAACGAATCCAACTACTGCGCAAAACGGTATGATGGTTTTCCTAACTACAACAATCGGAATTAAGCCACCAGGGTTTTATTATTGGGACAGCACAACTTCCTCATGGATTGGCTTAGCGGCTTCTACAAGTGGTTGGGCGCTGATAGGTAATTCGGGAACAGTGGCCGGAACCAATTTTATTGGTACAACAGATAATCAGGGATTAGATTTCCGAACAAATAATACCATTCGCGGCCGCTTTACTTCTGCTGGGTTTTTGGGAATTGGAACAACAACACCAAACCAACAGCTTGAGCTTACGGAAAATTTTCGTTTACCTTTGACAACATCAACAACCGGTATTATATATGCCGGAACGTTTCGTTTTGCTCATAATTTAGGTGGAACTTATTTTGGAACCAATGCAGGAAATCTTGCTACAACCTCCAGTTGGAATACCGGAATAGGACAAAATGTAATGCAAAGTCAGACTACCGGAAATTATAATGTAGGAGTAGGAGCAAATGCTTTGGCATCTTCTACGGGCGGTTTTAGCAATTCTGCTATTGGATATCAGGCTCTTAACGGATTAACCACAGGTGGTGATAATACTGCAATGGGGTCAGGCGTAATGCGCAGCCTGACAACTGGTAGTAGAAACATAGCGATAGGAAGTCAGGCCATGATAGGTTTAGCGACAAATTCATCAGATAACGTAGCTATGGGGTATGGAGCACTGGCAGGAAATGGGACTTCTTTTTTCAATACCGCAATCGGAGGTGCTGCGCTAAATACAACATCAACAGGATCAAATAATACGGCAATTGGAAGAAGTTCCATGCAGTTGAACACCACTGGATCGCGAAATACTGCTTTAGGTTACAATTCTTTGTTTTCTGGTTTAACTACCACAAACAATACAGCAATTGGTCATGAAGCAGGACGTGATGTTACGGGTTCAGGGAATGTAATGCTTGGGTATCAGGCAGGTTATTCTGAAGCTGGAAATAATAAATTGTATATTGATAACAGTAATACCGTAAGCCCATTGGTTTATGGGGATTTCAGCACAAATTTATTGCGTGTAAACGGAACATTAAACATAAATAATACCTATTCTTTCCCAACAACAGATGGTACGGTAGGACAAGTGTTAACAACAAATGGTGCAGGAGCAGTTACATGGGGAGCGGTTGTACCGGCAGAGAGTGATCCGAATGCATGGTTGAAAACCGGAAATGCAGGAACTTCAGCAGCAACAAATTTTATCGGAACAACGGATAATAATGCATTGGTGGTGAAAACAAATAGCGTTGAAGCTTTACGTGTAACAGAAAATGGCGACATGGGTATTGGAATCACGACACCTAGTCAACAGTTGGAAATCACGAAAAACTTTCAATTGCCAAATTCAACTGCTACTACCGGAATCATCTTCTCAGGAGGAAGTCGTTTTATTCATAATTATGGCAGTACACGCAATTTCTTTGCAGGTGTAAATGCCGGAAACTTTGCAATGACAGGACTTAGCAATACAGGTATTGGTTATAATGCGTTAACCGGAAATAGCACTGGGGAAAACAATACAGCTTTAGGACGCAGTGCTCTAGGAAGTAATTCCACTGGTAACTGGAATGTAGGTATTGGTTATTATGCACTTCAACAAAATCAGACAGGTGGGGGCAATATTGCTGTCGGAACGCTTTCGATGGCTAGCCATACTACTAATGACAGCAATATCGCTATAGGAAATCATGCATTATATGGTGATGTATCCGGAACTTCGAATGTGGGTGTAGGAGTTGGTTCTCTGTTTTCTAATCAGACAGGGACTAATAACGTAGCATTTGGTACTTCGGCAGGTCACAATACAACAGGAAGCGGTAATATTTTCTTGGGTTCGAATGCAGGATACAACGAAACTGGTAGTGATAAATTATATATTGATAACAACAATACGGCAAATCCATTGGTTTATGGTGATTTTGGTACCGATTTATTACGTGTAAATGGAACGTTAAATATCAATAACACATATTCATTGCCAACTACCGACGGTACTGCCGGACAAACATTAAGCACTGATGGGGCAGGTGTGGTAAGCTGGAGCAATGGTGCTACCGATAATATGGGAAATCATACGGCAACCCAAAATGTACTGCTTAATAATAATTACCTGAGCAACGATGGCGATAATGAAGGTATAGTAATTGATAATGGCGGTAATGTTGGGGTTGGGACAGCAACTCCGTCTTCAAGATTGCATATTAAAGGTGATCAAATAATTGAGTCTGGAACATTATACATGAACAGCCTTGACAATACTGAGAAAATCTTATTGACTGACTGGGGTGATAATGGTTCTAAAATCAATACTTCACAGAACTTTACAATCGATTTTATAGCTGGATCTAATGGTTGGGATACTGATGGGAACCATAGATTTTTTACTTCGGTTATTGGAGTGGGACGTACTGAAAGAATGTGTATCAGCAGTAATGGTAATATAGGTATCGGAAGTACAAATCCAACACAGGCAAAATTGGTTATTAATGGAACTGAGAATAATACACTTTCTTATGGTTATTTGATGTCCAATGGAACTGTAGGAACAAGTTCAGGTACTTCAGGTTATTCTCTTTATGCTTCAGGAAGAATTGCAGCCACTGAATTCAATGCCTTTTCAGATGAAAGAATTAAGAATATCAAAGGTATTTCAAATAGTAGCAAAGACCTAGAAACCCTAAATAAAATCCAAATCACAAATTATACTTTCAAGGATTCCATCGGAAAAGGAACTGGAATGAGTAAAAAAGTAATAGCACAGCAAGTGGAGAAGGTTTATCCGCAGGCGGTCTCCACAATCACAGACGTAGTTCCAGATATTTACACCGTTGCCAAAATAAAAGACGGTAGAGTAATTCTGAAAAATACATTACAAAAAGGGGATCGTGTTCGTTTGGTTTTTGATAGCAGAACAGAAATAGTTGATGTATTGCAGGCAGATGAATATGGTTTCAATGTTTCTGTGAAAGATGAAGGAAAAGTATTTGTTTTCGGACGTGAAGTGACTGATTTTCATACAGTAGATTACGAAGCACTTTCTACACTTAATATTTCCGCTACTCAAGAGCTTCTTAAAATGATCAACCAACAGGAAGCACAAATTCGCGACCTTAAAGATGAAATGAACAAACGCCTATCGCACACTGAAGCAGAATTACAACAGATAAAAAGCATGTTTAACAGCTCGGTAAGCAGTTCTAAATAAACAAATACTGAAATAGACAGGAAAACGCTATAAGACCTAAGTTTTTATGGCGTTTTTTTTATTTGATAAAGTATAATTATGAAAATAATACCAAAATCATATAATTGTCGCTTACGGCCAATGATATAGTGTTTTTTGTAGTTTTTTTCTTACTCTTAAATGATTGAAAATAAGTAGTGTAAATTGAAATTCCAATTTGTTTTTAAAAATTGTAACCTCTATTTTTGCTTTTTTTTAGCAAAAATCCCTTATGAAAAAGAAATTACTCAAGCTGATTTTTATTTTATCCTTTACAACCGCTGTAGGGCAAGTAGGAATCAATACAACTACACCGCAAGCACAACTTGATATTCGTTCAAGCAATCAGGCAGTGCCATCAAACACAGATGGTATTTTAATTCCTAAAGTTGATGCCTTTCCGACAACGAATCCAACTACTGCGCAAAACGGTATGATGGTTTTTCTAACTACTACAGTCGGAATTAAGTTGCCAGGATTTTATTATTGGGATGATGCAACTACTTCTTGGATTGGATTGGCATCATCACCAAATTATTGGGCGCTGACAGGTAATTCAGGGACAATAAGCGGAACCAATTTTATTGGCACAACCGATTTACAATCATTAGATATAAGAACTAATAATATTCTTAGAACCCGATTTACCACCAAAGGACAAATTGAAACATTAAATACAGGTAATTCGGTATTTCTTGGTGAAGGCGCTGGTGCCAATGATGATCTAAGTGATAACAGAAATGTTTTAATAGGGCTAAATGCCGGTCAAACCAGTACGACATCGAATTTTAACACGGGTATCGGATATCAGGCATTACAAAACAGTGTTTCGAACGGTGCAACTGCCGTAGGTTATAAAGCACTTCAAAATTATACAGGTATTCGCGGTACCGCGGTGGGGTATGAAGCTTTGAAGCTCACTACTACCGGATCAAGTAATACAGCGCTAGGATATGCAGCTTTAAGCAAAAACACTACCGGAGGTAACAATACAGCTGTGGGAAGCGAGGCTTTATTGAACGTAACAACTGGAAACAGTAATGTTGGAGTAGGGAAATATGCATTGTTATACACTACCACTTCAGCTCAAAATACAGGGGTTGGAACAAGCGCTTTGTTTGACAATACCACGGGAACAAATAACACTGCATTAGGCTTTCAGTCCCTTGTGAATAATACGACTGGAAATAATAACGTCGCATTAGGAATTAATACCTTGGCGAGTAATACAATCGGTTCAAATAACATAGGTTTGGGATACGGTGCAGATGTGTTGTCTAATACACTTACAAATGCTATCGCAATAGGTTTAAATGCCAAAGTAAATGCAAGCAATAGTATGGTTTTGGGAGGTACAGGTGTAGATGCTGTAAAGGTAGGAATCGGTACGACTGCGCCTGCAGAAGAATTGGAAGTTGTGGGGGATGTTCGTACATCTTCTCTTGCGGGAACTGGTACTAGAATGGTACAAGCCGATACTAATGGAACACTCACACCGCTTGCCGCGGGAACTGCTTCTCAGGTATTATTGGGAACAGGAGTTTGGGGAAGTGTGCCTACAAATACAGCTTGGTCGCTTACCGGTAATTCAGGTACAACAGCGGGAACAAATTTCATCGGAACGACAGATAATCAGGCCATTGATTTCAGAACAAATAACATTATTAAAACGCGCTTTACGACAAAAGGACAAATTGAAACAATAAATACGGGACAATCGGTATTCCTGGGGGAAGGCGCGGGTGCCAATGACGATTTATCCAATAATATTAATGCGTATGTTGGTTATCAGGCAGGAAATTTAAGCACGACTGCGACTGATAATGCCGCCCTTGGTTACAGAGCACTTCAAAGTACTACTACTGGGTCATTTAATACAGCTATGGGTTCAAATGCTTTACGTTTGAATACAACAGGTTTTGATAACGTTGCAACTGGTAACAGTGCGCTTAATGCAAACACAACCGGAGTAAATAATACTGCGGTAGGAGCACATGCTATGAATACCAACAGTACCGGAAGCAGTAACGTGGCAGTTGGCCGCATAGCACTAAATAACAATACAACTGCCAATAACAATACAGCTGTTGGTGCGAGGGCATTGGAAAGTACTACAACAGGAAGTACAAATACAGCTATCGGGTATAGGGCGGCTGGTACAAATACTACAGGGTATGATATTACCGCTCAAGGATCAGGTTCCCTTTTGAATAACACAACCGGTTTTGGAAACACGGCTATTGGAACGAATGCTCTTAGCATAAACACTACTGGTTCCAATAATACAGCGATAGGTTATAATGCCGATGTAACTACTGCTGCACTAACAAAAGCAACTGCGATCGGTTATAATGCTAAAGTTGCCGCAAGTAATAGTATGGCATTGGGAGGTACCGGTGTCGATGCTGTAAAAGTAGGAATCGGGACTACTGTGCCTGCAGAAGAATTGGAAGTTGTGGGGGATGTCCGTACATCTTCTCTTGCGGGAATTGGAACAAGGGTGGTACAGTCTGATTCAAATGGAACACTTACACCGCTTGCCGCGGGAACTGCTTCTCAGGTCTTATTGGGTACAGGAGTTTGGGGAAGTGTGCCTACAAATACTGCCTGGTCGCTTACTGGTAATTCAGGTACAACAGCGGGAACAAATTTCATTGGAACTACAGACAACCAGGCAATTGATTTCAGAACAAATAATACAATCAAAACCCGATTCACAACTAAAGGACAAATAGAAACATTAAATACAGGTCAGTCGGTGTTTGTTGGTGAAGGTGCCGGAGCAAATGACGACTTATCAAATAATATAAATGTCTTTGTGGGGTATCAGGCAGGAAATACAAATACCACTGGTAACGACAACGTAGGATTGGGTTACAGAGCATTGCAAGTATCCACCACCGGATCTTATAATACCGCTATGGGGTCTAACGCAATGAGATCAAACACTACCGGATATGACAATGTTGGGATTGGTAACAGCGCGCTAGATGTTAATACCACTGGATATAACAACGCAGCAGTTGGTGCAAACTCTTTGGGATTCAATACTACTGGGCATAATAATTCTGCATTGGGACGAACTGCACTTTATTCAAATACCACAGGTTATCATAACACCTCTGTAGGATCACTATCGCTCTATAACAACACAACCGGTATCGGGAATACGGCGATGGGACGAAACACACTGGCGTCAAATACCACAGGGAATAATAATACAGGAGTAGGATATGTTTCCATGGATGCCAATACCACCGGAAACAATAATACAAGCATTGGCTTTGCAAGTTTGGGTTCTAATACAATTGGATTTAACAATACCGCCGTAGGTTATAACAGCCTTCTTTTTAACATCGACGGAAATTACAACTCAGCATTAGGTGACGGCAGTGGTTACAGCAATACATCAGGAATTCGAAATGTGTTTGTGGGTTATTTTTCATCTTATAGTAATACAACCGGGTCTGGAAACGTGAGTGTCGGTCCTTACAGTTTACTGACAAATACAACAGGTTCTAATAATACAGCGATAGGGAATAGGGCGGACGTAACTTCTGCTGATCTTACCAATGCCACTGCCATCGGATACAACGCAAAAGTCGACGCAAATAACAGTATGGTGCTTGGAGGAACAGGTGGGGATGCTGTTAAGGTTGGAATCGGTACTACTGCGCCAACTAAAGAACTTGAAGTAGTAGGAGAGGTACGAACTTCGTCATTGGCAGGAACAGGAACCAGAATGGTTCAGGCTGATCTAGATGGTACGTTAACTCCATT
>JASLID010000024.1 GCA_030153045.1 Flavobacterium sp. | reverse complement strand
TGAAGGAACATTACAAGTTTTGGAAAGAGTAGGATGGTGGGGTCATTTTATGATGGTGATGGCTTTCCTGAACTATTTATATTATTCAAAACATTTACATATAATTTTAGCTTTTCCAAATACTTATTTTGCTGATTTAAATCCATTAGGAAAATTTGATAATCTTGAAAGTGTAACCAAAGAGGTAAAATTAATGATGGATCCAAATGCCGATCCTTTTGCAGCTCCAGCACCTGATGCAGATGCAGTTCCAGCTAAATTTGGAGCTTCTGATGTTCAAGATTTGAATTGGGTTCAGTTATTAAATGCTTATACCTGTACCGAATGTGGTCGTTGTACATCATCATGTCCTGCAAGTCAAACCGGTAAAAAACTTTCGCCTCGTAAAATCATGATGGATACACGTGATCGTATGGAGGAAGTTGGAAAAAACATCGATGCAAATAGAGGTACTTTCGTTGATGATGGAAAATCATTATTAAACGATTATATCACTCCCGAAGAACTTTGGGCTTGTACTTCTTGTAACGCTTGTGTAGAAGAATGTCCTGTAAATATTAGTCCATTATCTATTATTATGGATATGAGACGTTATTTAGTAATGGAACAGAGTGCTGCGCCAATGTCACTGAACGCTATGATGACCAATATTGAAAACAATAGCGCGCCATGGCAATACAGCCAGCAAGACCGATTGAATTGGAAAAACGAATAAGAAAAATAATAAAAACAACTACAACTACAACACAATGAATACCGACGATTTAGATAAAAACTTAGTTACCGCATCAGAAAATGGCCAAACAATTAGCCCTATTTTACCTGATGGTGTAAAAAATTATTTGATTGATATCGACGGAACTATCTGTGACGATATCCCAAATGAAGAGCCTGAAAGAATGCTTACTGCCGAAGTATATCCTGATGCTTTAGTGACTTTAAATAAATGGTATGATGAAGGACATATTATTTTCTTTTTCACCTCCAGAACCGAAGCACATCGTGAATACACTGAAATTTGGTTAAAAAAACACGGTTTCAAGTACCATGGAATGATTATGGGTAAACCACGTGGCGGAAATTACCATTGGATAGACAATCATTTAGTAAAAGCGACTCGTTACAGAGGAAAATTTACCGATTTAATCGATAAAGAAGTAACCATTCAAGTCTTTGACGACGGACAAGATTAATAAATTTTGGTTAATACCAAATCAACGAATAAACAAAACATATAAAGTATGTCAGAAAGTTTAATAGTGCCTACCATGGCCGAAATGTTGGCTCAAGGCAAACAACCCGAAGTTTTATTTTGGGTAGGCTGTTCAGGAAGTTTCGACGATAGAGCAAAAAAAATTACCAAAGCATTTGTACGACTTCTAAATCGTGCCAATGTTGAATTTGCCGTATTAGGTACTGAAGAAGGTTGTACCGGAGATCCTGCAAAACGTGCTGGAAACGAATTTTTGTTCCAAATGCAAGCCATGATGAACATTGAAGTACTGAATGCTTATGAAGCAAAAAAAATAGTGACTGCTTGTCCGCATTGTTTCAATACTTTAAAAAATGAGTATCCTGAATTGGGTGGAAAATACGAAGTAGTTCATCATACTGAATTTTTAAAATCATTATTAGATTCTGGTAGATTAACTATTGAAGGTGGGCAATTTAAAGGAAAACGTATTACTTTTCATGATCCGTGTTATTTAGGTCGTGCCAATAAAATATACGAAGCACCTAGAGATTTAATTCAAAAATTAGATGCTGAATTAGTCGAAATGAAACGTTCTCGTGCCAACGGACTATGTTGTGGTGCTGGTGGAGCTCAAATGTTTAAAGACGCTGAACCGGGTGATAAAGAAATCAATGTAGAAAGAACCGAAGACGCGCTTGAAACAAAACCTGAAATTATTGCAGCGGGTTGTCCGTTTTGTAACACTATGTTAACTGATGGTGTTAAGCACAAAGAAAAAGAAGCTGATGTGAAAGTAATGGATATTGCCGAACTGATAGCAAATGCTCAAGATTTATAAAAATTAAGATTTTTTAGTCAACTGATTCTAAAATCTGCAACCTAAAATAAAATGTATATCCCTTTTGAAGAATTACCATTAGAATCCAAAATTTGGATTTATCAATCCAATCGGAAATTTTCAGATGAGGAAATTGCCGAGATAGATTTTGCTGTAAAAGAATTTGTAACAGAATGGGCAGCTCATGGCACAAGTCTTGATGCTTCTTATTTATTGAAGTACAATCGATTTATCATTTTTGCAGTTAATCAAGAAACACAAGCAGCAACAGGCTGTTCCATAGATAAGTCTGTTCAGTTCATCCAAGAATTAGAAAAAAAATATGACGTTGACTTACTCGATAAAATGAATGTAACATTCAAAAATGGAGAGTTTGTGGCTCATAAAACATTAATTGAATTCAAGAAAATGGCTAAAGAAAAAGCCGTTTCAGGTTCAACAATCGTTTTTAATAATTTAGTGAATACAATCGAAGAATTCAACGATGCTTGGGAAGTTCCTGCTGAAGAAAGCTGGCATAGTCGTTTCTTTTAAAATATCATAATGAAGAATATCGTTTTTAAGTTTCTATTGTTTTCCATACTAATTTCTGTTATGGTGAATTGTTCCGTGAAGAAAAACCAAAATAGCGGAATCAGTCAAATAGAAACAAACAATCCTAAAATAGAAAAATTCAAAGATCCTTCGAAAGAAGGATTTAATTTATTTGAGGATACTCCATCTGAAAAAAAATGGGTCGATAGCGTTTATGCAACGATGACTTTTGAAGAAAAGTTAGGGCAATTATTTATGATTGCAGCTTATTCCAATAAAGATACAGTTCATTTTAATGCCATCGATAAATTAGTGACCGATTATAAAATTGGCGGATTGATTTTCTTTCAAGGTGGTCCGGTTCGTCAAGCAAAATTGACCAATCGTTTTCAAGCCAAATCTAAAATTCCTTTGTTTA
The DNA here is from genome assembly GCA_030153045.1 of Flavobacterium sp. GTDB lineage: Bacteria > Bacteroidota > Bacteroidia > Flavobacteriales > Flavobacteriaceae > Flavobacterium. The sequence goes on along the minus strand of JASLID010000024.1, from coordinate 8,108 downwards.
TAGGTAATGATGCCGAGTGGGGACTAAGCATGCGGTTGGATTCTACTTATAAATACCCTTGGAACATGACTTTGGGTGCTATTCAGGACATGAAACTAATTGAAGAATTAGGAACTCAAATGGGTAAAGAAACCAAGCGTTTAGGATTACAATTTAATTTTGCTCCGGTTTTAGATATCAACACCAATCCAAACAATCCAATTATTGGGAATCGTTCTTTTGGAGAAGATAAAGAAGAAGTGACTAAAAGAGCTGTTGCTTTAATGAAAGGGTTCCAAAATCAAGGAGTATTCTCTACCGGAAAACACTTCCCAGGTCACGGTGATACTGAAACCGATTCACATCATACCTTACCAAGTGTCAATTTTTCGGAAGAAAGATTAAACGAAGTGGAGTTTTACCCGTATAAAAAGATGTTTAATTTAGGATTGACTTCAGTAATGGTGGCGCATTTAAATGTACCAAGCCTTGAAACCAGACCAAATTATCCCTCTTCCATATCCTATAATGTGGTAACCAATGTTCTTAAAAAACAATTGGATTTTAATGGTTTAATTTTTACCGATGCTTTAAATATGAAAGGCGCCAGTAATTTTAAAAAACCTGGAGAAATTGACTTGGAAGCATTTTTAGCCGGAAATGATATTTTACTTTTTGCAGAGGATGTTCCAACAGCAATTGAAAAATTCAAACAAGCTTATAATGATACTTTAATTACCGATGAAAGAATCGATTTTTCGGTAAAAAAAATATTAAAATACAAGTATAAAGCAGGGTTAGATAAATTGAAACCTATTGAAACTGCTACTTTATATAAAACCCTTAATGCGCATGAAAACAATGTTTTACAGTATAAATTGTATGAAAATGCAATTACTGTAATTAAAAACAAAGAAGATATTATTCCTATTAATGATTTAACCAAAGCTAAGATTGCTTACGTTAAATTAGGAGATGATTCAGGAAGTACATTTTTATCTACTTTAAAAAAATATACGGAAGTCACAGAAGTTTCCAATACTGATGTTGACAGCTTAAACATCGATTTAAAACAATACAACAAAGTAATTATTGGTTATCACGTTTCTGATAAGTCATGGTGGAAAAAGCATGAATTCACTGCAAAAGAGTTACTTTGGATTGAGAAAATTGCCGAGAATAATGACGTTATTTTGGATGTGTTTTCAAAACCGTACGTTTTAACGCCTTTAAAATCACTTGAAACGATTGAAAGCATTATTGTTTCCTACCAAAATGGTGATATTGCGCAAGAAGTTTCGGCCGAATTAATTTTTGGAGTAATAGATGCCAAAGGAAAATTGCCGGTCTCTGTGAATAATGAATTTAAAGTTGGCACCGGTTTATCTACTAAAACAATTAACCGACTGGGCTTTTCAGCACCTGAAAGTGTAGGTTTAAGTTCCGAAAAATTAAAAGAAATTGATAAAATTGCTAAGAAAGCGATTGATGGAAATATGACTCCTGGTGCTCAAATTCTTGTAGCAAGAAAAGGAAAGGTGGTCTATCAAAAATCATTTGGATATCATACTTATGATAAAGATATAAAAGTTAAAAATTCGGATATTTATGATATTGCTTCTTTGTCAAAAATCATTGGAACTTTACCAAATGTAATGCTGGATTACGATCATCAAATAATAAATTTAAACACTCGTTTGGGAGAAATGGTTAATAAAGTCAAGGGTTCCGACAAAGATTCTATTACTTTTAAAGACTTATTATCCCATTATGCCAGATTACAAGCTTGGGAACCGTTTTATAAAAACACTTTAGATTCTGTAACAAAGCTTCCGTTAAAGAAATATTATAAAAAGACCGGATCGAAAGGATTTTCAACGCAGGTTGCTGAAAATTTATTCATTACAGATTCATTCAATGACACAATCATAAGCAAGATTGCTAAAAGCAAATTACTTCCTAAAAAGGAATACAAATACAGCGATTTTACTTTTATTTTATTGAAAGAATACCTTGAGACACAACATAAAAAGACTTTAGATGTTATGGCTCAGGAAAATTTCTTTTCTAAGTTAGGAATGAACAATACGATGTATAATCCGTTGCAAAAATATTTAGAAGATGTTATTCCTCCTACTGAAAAGGACACTTACTTCCGTCATCAATTAGTGCAAGGATATGTACATGATATGGCCGCCGCAATGCAAGGTGGCGTGGCTGGTCATGCAGGCGTTTTTTCAAATACGATGGACATTGCTAAAATGATGCAAATGTATTTGAATAAAGGAAATTACGGTGGAGTTCAATACTTTTCTGAAAAAACACTCAACGATTTTAATACCTGTTATTTCTGTACGGAAGGGAATAGGAGAGGACTTGGTTTCGATAAACCTCAAATAGAAGGAACGGCAGGACCTACTTGTGGTTGTGCTTCAATAACCAGTTTTGGACATACAGGCTTTACCGGAACAATGACTTGGGCAGATCCAGAAACGGAAATTATTTACGTGTTTTTATCGAATAGAACTTACCCTGACAGCAATGCTTCTAATAAATTATCTAAAGAAAATATTAGAGAAGACATTCAGAAAGTAATTTATGACGCTATTATAAACTAATAGTTAATTTTGTCTAAAATCACTTACAGATTTTTTTTATTTTTACTAATTTCGTGAAATGAAAATTGCAATTGTTTGTTATCCAACTTTTGGAGGAAGTGGCGTTGTCGCTACAGAATTAGGACTTGAGTTAGCTCGTCGTGGTCACGAAATACATTTTATAACATACAGACAACCTGTTCGTTTGGCATTATTAAATCCAAATGTGCATTACCACGAAGTAAACGTCCCCGAATACCCATTATTTCATTACCAACCCTATGAACTAGCGCTTTCAAGCAAGTTAGTAGACATGGTTAAGTTATATAAAATAGACATACTTCATGTGCATTACGCCATTCCGCATGCTTATGCAGGTTACATGGCTAAGCAAATGCTTAAAGATGAAGGAATTTATCTTCCTATGGTAACCACGTTGCACGGTACTGATATTACATTGGTTGGGAATCATCCGTTTTACAAACCAGCGGTGACTTTTAGCATCAATAAATCGGACGTAGTAACTTCTGTTTCTCAAAGTTTAAAAGATGATACTTTGAGACTTTTTGATATTACCAATGAGATAGAAGTGATTCCAAACTTTATTGAATTAGAAAATGGTATCAATCAACAGCAAGTCTCATGTAAGCGTTCAGTAATGGCTGATGAAGATGAGCGTATTATTACACATATTAGTAATTTCAGAAAGGTGAAAAATATTCCTGACGTTATTAATGTATTTAATTTGATTCAGAAAAAAATAAAAGCCAAATTGATGATGGTGGGTGATGGACCTGAAAAAGAGAAGGCTGAAAGATTATGTGAAGAATTAGGTATTAGTGATAAAGTGATTTTCTTTGGAAACAGTCACGAAATCAATCAAATATTAAGTTATTCCGATTTATTTTTATTGCCTTCTGAAACGGAAAGTTTTGGATTAGCAGCACTAGAAGCCATGGCTTGTAATGTTCCAGTAATTTCTAGTAATTCTGGAGGTTTACCCGAAGTAAATATCGAAGGTGTTTCAGGATATTTAAGCGATGTAGGCGATATTTCATCGATGGCAACAAATGCTTTAAAAATACTTTCTGATGATCGTACTTTAAATCAATTTAAGAAAAATGCACGGGAAACTGCAAATCAATTCTCTATTGAAAAGATAGTACCTCTATATGAAAAACTCTATTTCAAAGCAATTGAATTAAATCAAGCAGTAGAAGCAAAATAAAAAAAACACCTTCTTTTGGAAGGTGTTTTTTTATATTTTCTGTTCAAATTAAAAACGATATCTAGCACTTAGACCAAAGTCTGGACCAAAATTACCATCTCTTACTGTGTCATAATCATCACTGATATACAATTCAGGTCTCAAATCGAATGAAAGTTGCAGTGGAAAATCAAAATTATATTCGATACCAATATCTCCCGCAAGAACTGCAAATGCACCTGAATCACTTGCTACATATGTATCATTTCCGACATAAAATCTGTCTGTTTTCCAGAAACCAACTCCTACACCTGGACCTGCATACCATTTGAAACCATTTTTAATGTCCCAAACCCATTGGTAAAGACCAACTAATTTTACAGCATTGTGTTCAAATCCCTTGCCGTTGTAGTAACCATTAGCATAATTATAGTTACCACTATTTCTGAATCCTAAATCGAATTCAAGTCGATTGGCTTTTGAAACCCATCTTTGATAAGTTACTTCACCACCAAAACCATCGTTATCGCCTAAACGTATACCAATGGCGTTTTTTTCTTGTGCATTCGAACTAGATGCTAAACCAAGTAGCATCAATGTCGATAAAATCAAATTTTTCATAGAAAGTTAGTTTAAATGAATTAATTAACGAGTATAAATATACAAATATTATAATCAAGAAGATTTTTTTTGATTTTTTATGGAATATAGTTGAGTAGTACTTCTAATTCTTTTAAATCATTTTCTTCATGTACAAAGTTATGTTGCTCTTTGTGAGAATGTTTATACAATTTCCATCGTTTGTTACAATATTCCAAGGAGGTAAGATTTTCAATCCAATCCCCAGAGTTTAAATAAGTAACTTTTCCATTTTTATTAACTTTTTCTTCTATTTTAGGTTCGTGTATGTGTCCGCATATTACGAAATCGTATTTTTTCTCAATGGCTAGATCTGTTGCTGTTTCTTCAAAATCTCCAATAAACTTAACCGCTTTTTTAACACTCGATTTTATTTTCTTTGAAAACGAATATGGTTCTTGTCCTAATTTATGCAAACCCCAATTGATAAATCTATTTAATAAAATCAAGTAATCATAACCTATTCCGCCCAGTTTAGCTATCCATTTTGAATGTTGTACCGAGGCATCAAAAACATCCCCATGAAAAAACCATGCGTTTTTCCCATCTAAATCTAGAACCAGTTTATCTATGATAGAAAAATTACCAATAAATGTGTCGCTAAATTTTCGAAGCATTTCATCATGATTCCCAGTGATGTAATACACCTGCGTACCCCTTGAAGCCAAACTGATAATTTTTTTAATCACTCTTAAATGCTCTTTTGGAAAATACGATTTTCTAAATTGCCAAATGTCAATAATATCGCCATTTAAGACTAAAATTTTCGGTTTTATTGAAGATAAGTAATCAGATAATTCTTTGGCGTGACAGCCATAAGTGCCTAAATGAACATCAGAAATAACAACAAGATCCAGTTTTCTCTTTTTCAAAATAAATTAATTTGAAGTTTTACAAATAAAGGGTTTAGCTATTAACTTAACTATAAGCAGATGTTAAGAAATTTAACTCTTAACCATAACTTTTGAACATTATATTTTTAAACATTAAACAGAAATGTTACATTTGTTTGCAAACTAAAATTATGGCTGGAAATTCATACGGAACACTGTTTAAAATAACCACTTTTGGCGAATCTCATGGGGAAGCCTTAGGAGGAATTATAGATGGTTGTCCATCTGGGATTGAAATTAATTTGGAAGCCATTCAACAGGAAATGCAACGCCGCAAACCTGGACAATCTTCCATAGTTACTCAACGAAAAGAAGAAGACGAAGTACAATTTTTATCCGGTATTTTTGAAGGAAAAACTACTGGAACACCTATTGGTTTCATCGTCCCTAATACCAATCAAAAATCAGACGATTACTCACACATCAAAGATTCTTACCGACCTAGTCATGCCGATTATGTTTACGAGAAGAAATATGGTATTCGTGATTACCGTGGTGGTGGGCGTAGTTCGGCTCGCGAAACAGCCAGTAGAGTAGTAGCTGGAGCAGTTGCAAAACAAGTTATTTCTGATATTAAAATCAATGCTTTTGTATCTTCTGTTGGAGAAATTTTTATAGATAAACCGTATCAGGATTTAGATTTTTCATTAATAGAAAGTAATGCTGTTCGTTGTCCCGATTTGGCTGCCGCCGAAAAAATGGAAAGCTATATCAAGGAAATTAAAAAACAAGGGGATACTGTTGGAGGAACCGTTACGTGTGTTATCCAAAATGTGCCTATTGGTCTTGGAGAACCTGTTTTTGATAAGTTACATGCCGAATTAGGCAAAGCAATGCTTTCTATCAACGCTGTTAAAGGATTTGAGTTTGGAAGCGGATTTTGTGGCGCTAAAATGAAAGGGAGCGAACACAATGATTCATATAACGAAGACGGAACTACAAAAACTAATCTTTCTGGAGGAATTCAAGGTGGAATTTCTAACGGAATGGATATTTATTTCAGAGTAGCTTTTAAACCCGTAGCCACACTTATTCAAAAGCAAGAAGTTTTAACAAACACCAATCAAATTATAGAACAACAAGGTAAAGGACGCCATGATCCATGCGTGGTTCCACGTGCTGTGCCTATTGTTGAAGCGATGGCAGCTATTGTCCTTGCCGATTTTTATTTACTAAACAAAACACAAAAATAAACCAAATGCATACAAATTCTCCTGAAGCGGAATCGACAAATAAAAAATCAATTTTTAGTAATCTAACTACACAAATCCTAATAGCCATGGTTCTTGGAGCTGTTTTAGGAATATTTGTACACAACAATTATTTACCTGAATCTGCAAAAGAATTTAGTGGTTATATTAAAATGCTGGCAACTATTTTTATTCGCTTGGTTCAAATGATTATTTCTCCATTAGTATTTACCACTTTAGTTGTTGGTATTGCTAAATTAGGTGATATCAAAGCAGTAGGAAGAATAGGAGGAAAGGCATTAGGTTGGTTCTTTACCGCTTCCTTCATTTCGTTATTAATTGGAATGTTTTGGGTTAATATTTTGGAGCCTGGAACTGGCCTTAATTTATCAGATGTAGATCTTTCTACAGCATCTGAAGTAACTGAAAAAACACAAAATTTTTCTGCACAAAACTTTGTTGAACACATCATTCCTAAAAGTATTGTGGAAGCTATGGCAACCAATGAAATTTTACAAATCGTAATTTTTTCTATTTTCTTCGGATTGGCAGCCGCTTCATTGGGTGATTATACCAAACCTGTAGTCAATGCATTAGATAAAACATCTCACATCATTTTAAAAATGGTAAATTATGTGATGAAGTTTGCACCAATAGGTGTTTTTGGAGCTATAGCAGGTGTTTTTGCCATTCGAGATTTGAACGAGCTTTTAATTACCTATGCTAAATATTTTGGTTCATTTTTAGTTGGAATTTCATCTTTATGGGTTGTACTTCTATTGATAGGATTTTTATTTTTAGGAAAAAGATTAAAAGTATTACTACGTCACATCATCAGTCCATTAATCATTGCCTTTGGAACAACAAGTAGTGAAGCTGTTTTTCCTAAATTAACTGAAGAATTAGAACGTTTTGGAGTAAAAGATAAAATTGTTTCATTCATGTTACCCTTAGGTTATTCATTCAACCTTGACGGCAGTATGATGTACATGACTTTTGCTAGTATTTTTATTGCTCAAGCCTATGGTGTTCATTTAGATATGCCAACTCAATTAACAATGTTGTTTGTCTTGATGCTTACCAGTAAAGGTATTGCAGGTGTTCCTAGAGCTAGTTTAGTGGTTGTAGCTGCAACTTGTGGTATGTTTGATATTCCTGTAGAAGGAATTGCTCTGATATTACCGATTGACCATTTTTGCGATATGTTTAGAAGTGCTACCAATGTTTTAGGAAATGCATTAGCAACATCTGTTGTTGGAAATTGGGAAAAAGAAAGTTAGTTTTAAAACTCATTATAATAAAAAAGCCCCACATTTATGCGGGGCTTTTTTTATACAATTATTAATTATCTTCCATCGATTAAACTACCTAATCCACCAAGAATACTTCCTTCTTCTTTTCCTCCTCCAGTCATTCCAGGAGCAGCTGAAAGTATTTTTCCTGCTAACCTGCTAAAAGGCAATGATTGAATATAAACTACTCCAGGACCTCGAAGTGTTGCATAAAACAAACCTTCACCACCAAAAATAGAATTTTTAATTCCACCAATGAATTCAATGTCGTAATCAACATCTTTGGTAAATCCAACGATACAACCCGTATC
>JASLID010000096.1 GCA_030153045.1 Flavobacterium sp. | reverse complement strand
GCCGGGCAACACTGATAAAACTTCCTCAATTTTCTCTTGCATCTCCTCACGTGAATCGGCGCTAGTCCATTCTTCTTTGTCTTTCATTTGTAGCATCATGTCGCCTCTCTCGATAGGCATTGGGTCTGTCGGGATTTCAGCACTACCAATACGTGTTACAATTTGCCTAATTTCAGGAAATTTCTTTTTCAACATCCCTTCGGCTACGGTAAAAGTTTCCACTGTTTGTGAAAGTGAGGCTCCCTGCATCATTGATATTTCCACTGTTAAATCACCTTCTTCAAGAGTTGGAATAAATTCACCACCAATAGTATTGAAAATCCATATACTGACTAAAAATAAAAGAGTAAATGTAACTACTAAAGATTTTTTAAACCTCAATGCAAATTCAAGGACGGGGGTATAAAGTCGTTGGAAGAAATCCATAATCTTATCGGAAATATTTCTTTTATGCTCTGTTTTTTTACTAAGACATAATGCCGACATCATTGGAACATAAGTCAGCGAAAGGACAAATGCTCCAAGAATTGCAAAGGCTACTGTCTGAGCCATTGGGATAAACATTTTTCCTTCGATACCTGCAAGGGCTAAAATAGGCAAGTAAACAATCATAATAATAATTTCTCCAAACGCTGCACTATTTCTTATTTTGGATGCAGCACCATAAACCTCAGTGTCCATTTGTTCTTGGCTTAATTTCCCTATTCCTTGATGGTGTTTGTGACTCAATGTTACTCGATGCACAATTGCTTCAACAATAATTACAGCACCGTCAACAATCAACCCAAAATCAATCGCGCCTAAGCTCATAAGATTTCCTGAAACCCCAAAAAGACGCATCATGCATAGTGCAAAAAGCATGGCAAGTGGTATCACGGAAGCGACAACTAATCCGGCGCGAAGATTTCCGAGAAGCAAGACTAAAATTAAAACGACAATCAGTCCCCCTTCAATCAGATTTTTCTCTACAGTACCGATAGCCCTGCTTACTAATTCAGAACGGTCAATAAAAGGCTCAATAGTCACACCTTCAGGGAGTGTTTTCTGAATCTGTGCTATACGCTCCTTTACATTCTTGCTGACTTGGTTAAAATTTTCTCCTTTAAGCATTAATGTAACACCAGCCACTGCTTCGCCCTCACCATTTCGGGTAACTGCCCCGTAACGGGTTGCTTTTCCAAATTGGACTTGTGCCACATCACGGATAAGGACAGGATTGCCATTTATGTTTTTGATGACTATTTTTTCAATATCATCCAAAGTTTTGACTTGTCCCAAACCTCGTATAAAATAGGCATTGCTTTGCTGTTCTATATATGATCCTCCAGTATTTGCATTATTATTTTCAAGGGCTTCATATATTTCGGAAATTGTAATATCCATTGCATTAAGCCTTTCATTGTCTAATGCTATTTCATATTGTTTTACATAACCTCCCCAACCGCTTACTTCAGCCAACCCGACAACTCCTGCCATTTGTCGCTTTACTACCCAGTCCTGAATTGTTCGCAAATCTGTGGCAGTGTACTTTTCTTCATACCCGGGTTTTGGATGGATAACATAATGGTAAATTTCTCCGAGTCCTGTGGTAATAGGGGCAAGCATTGGCTCACCCATCCCTTTTGTTAACTTACCTTCTACTTCCTTAATTTGTGCACCTACCTGCTGTCGTGCCCAATACACATCAGTTTCATCTTTAAAAACCAATGTTATGACCGACAAGCCAGAGCGTGAAATGGAGCGTTTTTCAGTCACGTCAGCTATATTCCCCGTTGCCAATTCTATTGGCGCAGTAATAAATTGTTCTACTTCCTGAGCACCTAATGAAGGTGCAAGGGTAATAACCTGAACCTGATTATTACTAATGTCTGGAATTACATCAATAGGTAATTTTACAGCGCTCCAGATACCTGCAATAATGAGCGCGAATGTCATCATTCCTATGATGATTTTATTTTTAATGCTGAACGCAATAATTTTATCTAACATGATTAGAAAATATAATGAATAAGTAATTCAGGAATTACCCTGATTTTTCGTGGAAGTCCACAACTCTTTAACCCGAAATTAATCAGGCATCATTATACTATCTGAGGGGGTTGCCAAATGCTTCCGTAGAAATTGGAATGAAAGGCTGAGGTGTAGATTGAATTTGTAGATTGAATTTGTTCAAAATGAACAGGAAAATCATAAACGATTGTAGGAACATAAGACAATGTTACCCCTGGACAGCAATTACAAATACAAAATGGTGAGCATAAATCATTCTCTTTATCGTTGGAATGATTGTCTTTTTCTAATGAACAGGCAACTGTTTTGTGCGCTGCGCTATCCCTCTCAATATCCACACAAGGGATAGCTGAGAGAACAAAAACATAAAGCGATAATATGACAGTTAACAATTTCACGATTGTAAAAATAGTAATAAAATTAGATATTCTTTATAATTTGTGATTTTAATGCATCGGTTATAAGTAGAATCGAGCGAGGTGTTGTAAATACTCCCCTGTAAAATCTAAAATTAATATCTAAAGCGTTGGGTGTTGAGATAAAAGAATTATTTGATTTTTAATATTATTTGAAATTTCCTGTCGTAAAAAAATATTTCTTTTACGAATTTTTTCGCAATGTTTGGAATCAATACCATCCAGATAATTGAACATAACAACGTTCTTCCATATCAACATCATCAGGTTTCCACCATCGAGCTAACGAAACTCTTATTAACGTTCCAGCAGGAATATCAATATGCGGTTGGAGGCTTACAGAAGCCATTCTTTTTGAAGTATCAGAGCCAAAAAAATAATGATTATCATCAAAAGTAATGTCTGTATCAGAAATATAAAATCCTACACTATGTTCAGGCAGACCAGTTCTAACTGAAATATATCCACTTCCATTATTAGTCCAGCGAATTTTATTATCAAATAAATTATTGTGTGTGCCTCTCCAAATTTTTACTTTTAATGTATTCTCTAAATAATCTTGCAGATTAGCTACATTACCTATAAATGTAGAATTACTAACCAGAACATCTTCATTATGAGGTTCGGTTATCTCTTTCCTGTATGTAAAAGTTAAATCCCAAATTTGCCCTACTTGATAACTCGTATTAGAAGGTTGATTGTGCCCATCAGCGTCAAGTAGTCTGATTCCTTCTCCATTTGAAAAAATAGCTCCTACACAACATCCCTTACTCATTTTAGTTTTAGAAATAATTACAGCCTCCATTATAAATCGGTAATTTTTTTATTGTAATTATTCAAAAGTTTATTTGCTACTATTGATCTATGACATGCTTCTGGGTGTTCTTCAACGCAAAAAAGGGCAATTCGACTTGCTCCAATTCTATCAAGGTTTTCAAAAAATGTCTCAAAATTGAAATCTTTTAATATTTTATTTTTGTATTCAATTACAAATACCTTACCTAATTCTTGACGCTCACTTTTGAGTTCTCCATTTTGGCTATCAATTTCTTTTTGCAATTCTCTAATTTCTGTGGTAGGAGCTAAATCCGGAATATATCCATATTTTATTTCCAATTCATTTAGTTTTTCTTGTAGTCTATTACTGTTAACAAAAGAATATTTAGCACCACGAACACCTCTTCGTTGTCGTATGTCACAAAATGTATCAATATTATTATCTGTAAGTTTTTTGAAAAACTCCTTCTCTGTTGAATTATAAACACCAATTGTAAAAAACTCCATAATTATAAATATGATTTTCTTGAAGTTCCGTTTACGAGATTACCAAATAAATCGATTTCCGAAAGTCCGTTGTTTAATTCGCTAATTACTATGGCTTGATTTTTAAGCTTCCCTTTTTCGTCAATATGTTTCAAATTAATTTTTTCAGAATCCAAAACTCTTCCAATTAATTTACTTCTATGACATTCACAAGGCTTACTTTCGCTACACATGATTACAGCTTTAACATCTTTGTTATAAGCATTTTTAAGCCTATCTATCCCTTGAATGAAAAAATCTTTAGTACTAACCGCTTCATAATCTACTTTGCCTTCTTCATCATAACAAGTAATATCTTTTGGTCTTCCACCAATTGAATCACCCATGAAAACATACTTAACCCCATTACGCTCTAAAAAGAATTTTAATTCATTTTGATTAAATTGAGGGTTAAATTTAGAAAATGGCTGAGAGCGCACATCAATGAGAAACTCAATGTCAAACTTTTTTAGCAAATCTAAAAACTCTTCAGGTTTTCTATTCCCGTGACCAATTGTATAAAGAGATTTCTTTTCCATAATCAAATTTACATTTTTTTTAATTTGCTTTATCAGTATATTAAAATATTTTATTCAAAATCAACCAATTAAACATCAATGTGTTTCAATATTGAATTCGCTCCAAAGTTACAATAAAAAATAAAAAAATAAGGGTAATTACCCTTAAATAATATTTTATATAGATTTATTTACTATATTTGCAAAGGTAAATCCCCTTTTTATGGATAAATTAGATATTAATTCTTTACTAAAATCAATATTTACAGAAGCAGACGAAGAAGTAAATATAAAAGAGATTTTTGATTTAAAGTTACTTGAATATAATTTAAGTAAAACCAAGGCACTGAAACTTCTAAACATTGATAAAGATGTTTTTGAAGAAATAATTAGTGGCAATGCTAAGCAACCTAACTTAATAAATATAGTGAAGATTGCTGAATTTTTAAATTTTGAGATTAACAGCTTTATTAAATTAGTACTTAAAAATCAAAGTTCAGAAAATATTTCATCGATTGAAAATGCAAGAAAAGCCACTTTTATTGTAAAAAACTTTGATGTAAAAACTCTAACAAAACTAGGTTTTTTTAATGGTTCTGACGATACAGATAAGCTTGTTGACAAAATACTATCGTATTTTGGATATGAATCAACTTATGAATTTGAAAGTCAACTAGATGAGCCACTTTACAGTAGAGTTAAAAAAAATCATTCCGATAAGATGAAAGATTTTTGGATTAAATCTGCTTATCAAACTTTTAAAATAATCAATAATCCGAATGAATATAATAGAGAACGACTAAAGGAGCTGATTGTAAAAATAAAGCCTTATTCACAGGATGTTAGCAATGGATTATTAACGGTATGTAAAGCACTTTATAATATAGGAGTTACCGTTATCTTTCAAAACTATCTATCAACAACACAAGTTAGGGGGGCTACTTTTATAATTGATGGTAAACCATCTATTGTAATAACTGATTTTAATAAAATGTACCCAACATTATGGTTTACATTATTACATGAGCTTAATCATGTCCTTTTTGATTATGACACAATTGAAACAAGCAGTTTTCATTTATCAGGTGATGATGATTTGTTTTTGATTGAAGACAAAGCGGATAACTTTGCCAGGGATTTCTTTTTTTCTGTAGACAAATTTAATTACATCAAAAAATACATAAATAACCCTTATTTAGTGTCAAAATTTGCAAGCGAAAATGAAATACATCCATCACTCATTTATTCTTTTTTTACTTGGTATCAAAAGAAACTTTACGGGAAGAATTACCATGCTGCATTTAAGGAATTTTATCCCGACTATTCAAATGCAATAAAAAAACTTAGTCCAATTTCATGGAATGAAACAAGTTTAAAAGAAGCTAGTGAAAAAATAAAATCAGTTTTAGAAATAAAATAATAATTTATGGACGATAATAAAAAAATTAAAAAGGGACAAGAGATAACTCAAGCAGATATTGAAAGGCTTGAACTTTTGCAAAAGGCTAATGAGAAAGTTGGAAAACAACTATCACTTAATACTGAATCGGGTACTTTAGAAGAATTTGACGAATTAAGAGAATTGATTGGAAGAGAGTTCGAAAACCCCGAAGAAAAGTACAATCTTTATTATAAAGGTATCAGAAAATTGCTGATGGATTTTTTACCAAAAGGTAAAGATTATAAGCAAATTAGAGATATTATTTATGACGAAAAAAATGTTTTTTTAAATTTAGGAAAAAAGAAATCTGACAATAAGGGTATCAGAAAATCAGACGGCAGAATGACATATCAACCAGTTATGAATGAGATTTTAGATATTATTGTAAAATGGGTTGGTGAATCACAAAATCCATTTGATGTTTATCGTGATTTTTACGAATTAAATGAAAAGCATGGTTACGGACATGAGCAATATGACAAATCGACTTTAAATGTTGCAAATGCTATGTTGAAATTAAGTGAAAGACAAGAATAATTAGATTTTTGAACTCTATAAAAAAAGCCGTGTTATACATTTCTGCAACACGGCTTTTCCAATCAACCCAAATCAAAACTATTTCTTCGCCTTTGCTTTAACAATTCTCCCACCTTTGGCATAACGGTAACCTTTTTTAAGTGTACCGTCCCTTTTAACTCCTTCTCTCTGGATTACTCTACTGCACATTTTTTTTGCAGTGATGCTTTTTTTCTTTTTCGCCTTTGTCTTCTTTGCTACCATGATTTTTGATTTTTAATTAATTTACTGTGAATGATAATTTACTCTTGCTTTTTTCTTTTTGGGGTTGGTTAACTACCTTTTTGTAATACATCGAGTATTTGAAAGTGAGGTCGTTTCCTCTGTTTTTCTCCAATGTTGCAAATCGCTGTTTCGGGTCTTCGTGAGAGGAACAATGAATAACCGAGGTTGGATTGTGTGCCATCTTGTTACCGCCGTACATTGCCCCGTTTTCTTTCACTTGAGATATGAAACACCAAATTATTTTCGGGTAAGTTGTTCTTAAATAATTGAGCTGGTCTGCTGTGATTTTCAAATCCGTAACCGAATCGGCAATGATGACTTTAACCACTTTGCAGAAATCCTGCAATTCCTGAAAGGGATTTTCTAAATAGCCCTTTATTGCTATATATTTCCTGCCTTTCTCGGTAGTATTTCGATTAATACTATCAACCGTATCTTTGCTTTCAATTCCTCCCTGCTCATAATCGATATAAGCAACTGGGGTTTGCTGTTCTCCAAAGGCATTTGCAATCTGCATGGCCAACTGTGATTTTGAACTGTGCTTATTTCCCTTAATCAGTATAAGCGCTTTATGTGGCTGTTGTTTCTGTAAAAACTTTCCAATTTCACCGCCCAATACAAAAACATCTTTTGCCTCCTGTGGTGCTGAATTAGCAGAAATAAAACCCATTTTTTCCAGTTCGTTCAGGCTCTTATTTTTATCCGAAGTAATCGGTTTTTTGCTTTCTGCAATGGGTCTTTTTACAACTGCCGGCACAACTCTTTTTTTCATTGCTTCAGTATTTCTACTTACTGCTATTTTTGCTTTTAATGGTGCAGACAAGCCAAGCGGTTTTTTAACTTTCAGTTTCTTTACGGGCTTTTTAACTCGCTTTTTAGTCGCTACTTTTTTAACTGGCTCTTTGGGTTCTTCCTCTGTTTCCTTGTCCGTATTTCTACTTAATATCAGATTTACCGCTTTTTGAGATTGAGCTGAAGCTTTTAAAAAAAATCGGTTGTCATTTTCCAATTCACTAACCAATACCTTGTTCCAGTTCTTTAAATACTTTGCAGAATTGTCTTTTGTATGAAACAATATCCCTGCCTCTGAACATAAAAATACCGCTCCGAGTTCTGCAATGAGTTCTTCAAACGCATAAGGCTTACTGCCAAACTTCCCTGAAAAATCCCTTTCCAGTCTTTTCTTTGCTCCTGTACTGTGGGTCAACTCGTGAAAATAGGTACAGTAGTAAGATGCCTCATTTTTAAAAGCATTTATCTTGGGCATATTCACCGTATCGCTTGCAGGCTGATAGTAGGCTTTATCCCCGACAAAGGTGTAAGCAGGAGGGTTTTTATAACCATCAATAAGCCTTTGCGCCTCGTCTATCGGATTAACCTTTTTATTGCCTACTGGTTTGGGAAATTCCAAGCCCGTACAATCGTCTGCCCTGAAAACATTGTAGTATTTGATTACTGGAATATGGCTGAGAAACCTTTTTAAATCTTCCTTTGTCAGTCCGTAGGTTGCAATAAATTCATTCAGTTTTGCCTTATCGGTGGTCTTGAATTTTAAAGTACCGTTGTCAAAACTGAAAATCATTGTATAATAAATCACACGCCTTGCTTTACTGCCTTCCCTTAACGATGCGCCCGTTTCTTTAATCTGATTGAACGTTAGGTAATACGGTTGTTTAAAGTTAATCGGCACTAAATAGCCTTTGCCGTTTTCATCAAATTTTATATCGAAATTCAATATGAAATTTGCTCCCGAATATTCTTTTTTGCTCACATAGTTTTTGGCTGCACCATCAGCTCCAGAACCCACCCAATTTTTTTGCCAAGGCAAGTGACCTACTTTGTCAATGGTGTTTATAATCAAATCCGTGATATAGCTGTAAATATCATCAGGCGAAACCCCATTTAAACCACCCTCATCATCAGGTTCGGAAATGTATTCCAAAGTCGGTAAAATAATTGCCTGCTCTGCACCTGAAAGCCCAATAGGCTCAATGAAATTCTTTATTTCAATGGTAAAGAGTGCATCATCGTTTTGCTGTAAAACATTTGCAAGACGTTTTGCAATGATGCTGTGCTTTTGCTTTTTGGCTTTTGCCAAAAGGCTTTTAAGTGCGCTTCGGCTTATCTCTTTCCCGTGAAGACTATTAAACGCTGTTACTAAATCCATACTATTGAATTATTGAATATTCTTTACCTAAAACCCCAATTATCGTTTCTGTCTGAATGTCTTTTAATCCTGTTATCTGTGAAAGGCTCTGCCAGTTGGAAACGTTCTCCAGTATCGGAATCTCTACAATCAGATCCTTTAATACATATTTGCCTTTTGGGGGTATGGAAACAAAAGACTTGTTCACGGTTATGGTGGCAATCCTTTTGGCTGTCTTGTCTTTCAGCACAATTCTTTTAACCATTGCAATAACCCCGTCAGGGCTGAAATTATCACTGGTTGGATTGTAAAGCGTTACATCTAAATTGAATCGCATCCGTTTGAAATTGATGTCAAAATTTCTAATTCCAGTCGGTAACGCTTTTAGCTTTTTCATAATTTCTTTCCATTTATTGAGTTTACTGCTATACCACAATGCACCAATTCCCAATACTGCCCCTGCGATTACGATATGTTTTGCCGTTATGCCCATACGCTTGTTTTTTTCCTGATAAACCCAAACACTTTAAATCCGATAAAGACTACTGCCAAAATCCCCAATCCAATGAAAAACTTTTCCAATTTTGACAATGGTTTTTCCACTACAACAGGAATCTTTTTAACCTGGATAATTGTCTTTGCCTTTTCGTTTTTGACAGCTGTATTCTCGTTTTTGGTTTGGGCTATTTTGGCGTAAAACTCCAGCTGTTTTGTAAGCTTGTCGTAAATAAGCTTATAGCTGTTATCTCCCGAATTCTTTGAAGTATTAAGCTTTGACAGTATTTCATCTACTTTGGCATTTACAAGGCTGTCAAAAACAGCATTTCCAGTATTGCTTTGCGCTATTGGAGTAATCAGTTTATCATCGATTGCCTGATTAATAACGATGCTTTTTATACTGTCCCTTTTCTGAATCTCACTTTTGAGTATTGTATTTTCTTCCTTGATTTTTTTAGCTGAAGAACAACTGGTAAGCAATCCGAAAGAGGCAATTAAGATGATTAGGAATTTGATTGATTTTTTCATTGGTTGGATTTTTTAAAGTGTATTTTTATTTTAAAAAGCAGTAGTTCGGAAGCTTCTATTACATGGAAAAAATCGATTCCGTAATACACGCTGACAGCTCCCAGGATTTTATTAAATACTTGCCTTTTCATTATTTCTGTTATTAGAACAACCGGCACATCTTTTTTGATATTCTTCTATTTGCTTCTTTAGATTCTTAATTTCAATAGTGTTCTGCTCAATAATCCTTTGCATTTCTTCAAATTTCTTATCCGTCACTATTGACATTTTTGTATAAATGGAATCAATGGCTTCAAGTGCCGAAGCTTCGGTCTTTTTTAGTTCTGAATTTCTTGACTTCCAAGCGATGTATATGGAAACCAAGGTCGTTGAGCCTAAAAAATAGTTTAGTAAGATTTCTATTGGTGGCATATTTTTAAACTTTATTTAATTTTAAAATCAAAATCGAGCATCCGAGTAAAAGGGTTGTAGAAGCTATTATCAGGTTTTTTGACCGTTCTCGGCTTCGCTTTTTTTTTTAATATCCCAAGAGTATCAATGCTTGTGTAATAATTAAGCTGTTTTACTCTTTCGGAAAAATTGGTAAGTCCCCCGTTTATTTCTTTTGTGATTGCCTTGATATTGTTGGTATCGGCAATCGGGTTGAGTTTGTACCTCACACTCCAAAACCAACCCGCAATGTCAATGGCTACATCTGGTCGGGAAGCCAAATCAGGATTGGTAATTACATCAACTCCCGAATAATTCTTATAAGCCTGATAATTTGCCCTGCCCGTTAGCTGAATGAGTCCACGACCCCTGAAACGCCACCCATCCCCAACTTGGGTATTTCCCAAATTCTTTTTCCCCCATACTCCGCCATAAACTATATTGGCAATGGCTTCCTGATTTGCTTTATGCTTTGCAGTTCTACCGTAAAGGTTAGCCTGTGCAACAGAAATCTGATTTGTTCCAAAAGTCTCAATCAATCCCGCAGGGGTATAATTGAGGTTTTCGGAAAGCCTTACAAATCCTCCCGTTTCCTCGTGAAGTTGTGCGAGGAAATGCGCAACTCTTTTAGGTGAATTGATGGCATATTTTTTAAAGACATTTAAAAAAGGTGTGCTGTTTGACAGTAAAAATTCCATTACAATTGTACTTTTTTGGGTTCAACTTTCGGTTTGTCGGTTTCTTTGGTATCGGATTTAGGGCTTGTCTCATTATCCATTGAAGCGATAATAAGTGCGCCTAATACTCCCAATCCAATCCATACTCCTGTGCTTGCATTCATTATCTCCAGTCTTTAAGTCTGATTTGTTTTACTCCCTTTTGGGTAAAAAGTGCATTTTCGGTATTCCTTCCAAAATCTCCGTCAGCCTTGATGTTGAGCAGGGTTTGCAAGGTTCTTACTTCCATTCCCTTACTGCCTTTTTTAAGCAGTTTGGCTTTGTCAATACCCGTTGCTCCTGATGTGGGAACTGCGGAAACAGTCGGCAGTATTTTACCTACTGGCTTTATTACGCTGTGGTCGGGAATCCAATAAATATCATCCATAAAAGCCCCGTTTCTTTGGGCAACATAGCGGTACGTGCCGTCAGGTCTTTTGCCTACCCAAATGATTTTTCCGATTTTATCGCCCTTTTTAAAAGTGGCTTTTCGGATTCCCTCACTGGTATAATTTCCGTCTGCCATTTTTCGGGCATCGTATGTTTTTGTACCGTTAAATCCTGTTGCCATTACTTCCTGACCGACACTATACCTGAAAGTATCAGCGTCCCGAACAGGCGGTTCTGCAACTGTTTTTATCGGGATATAAGGAACTGTTGCAAGCGGTGGCGTTTTTATCGGAATGGGTGCAGTATTTGGTACTGGCTCTTCAGTGTTTTCAAAATCTTCTACCTGTTGCTTGTCTTTGCTTTTCTGAACGAAATAATAAATACCGCCACCGAGTGCAAGGGCAATACCCCCGCCAATCCATACTTTATCTTCTGTGGTCATTGCTATAAATATTTTGGATAATTTGATTTTAATAATTGATAATCACTATCACTTAATTCTTCCTTTAACCAAACTTTCAAAGGATGCTTAACTGGTGTCTGCCAAAGGGCAAAATAAGTGTTGCCCGTAACGGTGTTATAATACCTGCTTCCAAAAGCTTTGATTACTAATGAGAATTGTCCTTGACTTATTCCTGTCAACGTCGTTAAAATGGTTTTGCGCTTTTCGGTATTGGTGAAATCGGCTTCTTTCATTGCATTGTAAAGCGTGGTGGCTATATCCTTAGCGTTAATGCTATCTGCCATTGAACTGCCGTCCTGATACGCATTGCCATTCCTATTTTTGTTTGCCTGCGATATGGCAAAAAGCAATATCCCTAATCCCGCTACACCAACCGAGATAGGCAGTATTTTTGAACTGTCCATGATTAAAAAAAGTTGGGGATTAAAAAGCGTAATTCCATTAGTTCGTTTTGGCTGAACTGGTCGGTAAACCAATCAATCAAAGTCATTTTTTTTGAAAACGGGTTAACTCCTTTACGCATTCCAAATTCATTATGGATTCTCACAAATCCGTTAGGATTTACACCCATAAGGTTTTGCTTTACCGATTTGAAGCCGTTACCCATTCCATACATTGCACTAAAAATGGCTTCTGCCTTATTTTTAGCCATTCCCGTTGAGATATTGCTTGGCTTGTCTCTTTTGTTTTCTCTTAAAGGAGAAAAACCTCCAAATATCTTCCTGTAAGCGAAATACCCAATCCCTAAAAACAACCCAGTTTTCAAAACCCCTTTCACTATCGAAGCGGTGGCATTTACCCCTGCATTGGCATTTTCAAGTGTGTTTGCGATTGCCTTTTGCCCTGCGGGCGATGAGGCAACTGCCGTTATAATTGCTGGATTGTGTAAACCTTGTCTTTTCATCTTCTTTTTTGGCTGTAACTACTGCTCCCAATTTCATTTTTACTTTATCAATTTCATTTTGAGCATCCGACAGGGTTGTCCCTGCCATAGGTTCATTTTACTTTAGTAATTTCATCTTTACTCTCTTAAATGGAGCAATGGTTATACAGCTGTGCTTTATAGTTGTTTCGCCCGCCTGTAAATGGAGCGTACAGACAGGCTACTCCAACTACCTACATTATGAACTCTTTTATCGTCTGCCAACTTTCGGGATCGGTAACCATTGCAATTGCCTTTTTGGATTTCTTCAGTTCTACCAGTTTTTCCAAAACCTCGTTATCTAAATCCACTAATTCCTGAATCAGCTTTGCCTTTTTCTGTAATTTAAAAGGGTTTGTTTCTTTTGTTTTTATACTTAATGCGCTCATTTTATACTAACATTTGATGTTTTTGTAATAACCCGAATAACTCTTGTGAGAAAACATTGTTTTCGCTCTTTTCGTTGATTTTATGATATATAGCCGACAGCAGTACTATGGTATCATCATCAAGGGTTTTGATAATATCCAAGAATGCTTTTTTAGTATCTGAATAATTCTCGTCCTGTAAATCATCAGCGGAAGCCATCGCCAAACCGCCACTTTCAACAGGCACATTAAAACCCAATCCCTTTAAGATTAATGGGGCTTGTTTTACCACGCCCAACAGCATATTATTCAGGCTGTCATTACTCTCTTTGGTGTACCTTTTCTGTAACTTTTCTTCGGTCAACTCATCATTTTTGGTTTTGAGTTCCCTGTTTAGCCGTTCCGATTCTTCAAGTTTACGAGCCAGTTCCCCTCTGTCATGGGCTTGGAGTTTCAAATCAAAAATTTCAGCGATTCCCAAACCCATCAAACCGCTTTTTTTCTTTTTCTTCTTCTTTTTGGCGGTTTCCATCGGCTCTGATTCATTGGTTTTTGATTTCTTTTCTGTCTCTCCGAAAGTCACAGCGAAAGGCTCTCCCTCAATCTTAAAGGCATTTGCCCCGTTCTTTCGCTTCTCCTGTATCGTTAGTTTGGTGTAACCATCGTTATAGAGTTTTTCAAAAAAGCTTTCCGGTGTTCCATACTCATTTTTTATCTGCTCGTGGGTTACATTTCGGAAAATCGGTTTTGAGGTTTCCCTCTCGGTAACTGTAACAGCACAAAATTTGTCGCTCCCCAGTCTATCCATCAAATCATCTAATTGCTCCATTTTAAATTAGTTTTTTGTAGATAAGTAAAATCTTGTTTCGCTGTTTTGAGTACACTTCTTTCTTCACATAGACAGGAGGATATAAAATCGAACTCGTATTGTCGTCCAAATAGGTAACCTCTAATTGTACTCGTGAGAAAGTGCCGTCAGGCACAATCAAGATTTGCTTTTGTGTGGGGTATATTTTGACCCCATTGATAACAGCAACCGCAGTACCTGTGTTTACAACTGACAGACAAGTAACCTTTTCCAGAATGGGTATTTGTTCCTCTTTGAACTCTCTTGTTATAAAAGCAGATTCTACAAACATGACTACACTTTTTTGACGTTATTGTTATATAAAAACACGACGTGGAATTTTAAAGGCACATTACCCGCTAAAGGCGTATCAAGGGCGAAAATCAAAGTATAATCCTTGTTTCCCGTGTCAAAATTCATAGGCTTGAAACTCTTTTCATATTCGCCACCGTTTGACTGTTTCCAGTTATCAATGTGGATTGCGGGAACAATGGAAATACTGTTATCGTCTTTCATTTCGATTGATGCCATTGCACTTATTGTTTTTTCAACCCCGTTGGTGTAAAGTGCAGCACCTGTGGTAAAGCCCATTGGCAGTTTAAAATTTTCCGAAGTGTTGCTTTCTCCAGGTCTGATTGTTGCTTTTACAACGTATTGAATTTGTCGCATAACTTTTTAAGATTAAAAAAGCCATAGCCTATACTGACTACGGCTTTTCATAGTTAACAGGAAAGAATTACTATTTTTTTGCTTCAGTTACCCTGAATTCCAATCGCATAAACATTCCAGTTCCTTCTTTTGCGATAGGAACGGTAACGCCTTTTGGAAATTCCAATTCCAATTTGAACTCTTCTTTTGCTCTTAAAAGCGGAGTAGTGGCAATCGGGCGGTAATCTTCGTTTTTGAACGCCTGTACATCGGTCATTGGCAAGTCAATTAGCATATCGTTGGTTTGAATCAATCTCAAATCAGCGTTTTGCAATTCCGCTGGAAGTGTGTCCCTACTTTGCCAGTCAGCACTTTCAATTCTTTGTCCTTTTGTGGTAAATTGCACACGGATAGCATCGATTACTACATCACGACCAGAATTTAAAATATTACCGTCAAAATTGGTAATCCCAACTATTTTCTTGGTATTGGGGTCAATGAGTTGGTTAATTCCACTCATCCCGTCAACTCTCAGATTTAAGTAAAAAGTCTTATCGACTAATTTTGTCGGCTGTGGTCTTACAGCTTGTGTATGTTGGCGTTGTCTTGCCCCTAAAACTTTAATTGCTCTTTGCAACTGCGGATTTCTATTTTCCATTTTTTCTTTATGAATTAAATTTTTTCTTCTTTTTTGTGGATTACAGTATGTAATTTCCGTTTTCGTCGATGTAAGCCCCTAAACCGTCTTCGTCTTCGTAAAGCCCCAAACCGTCCTCATCGTCATAACCGTTTAAGCCGTCTTCCACATAATTGCCTGCCTCGTCAAAGTAGCCGTTCAAGCCGTCGTCATCGTCGTAACCGTTTAAGCCGTCTTCAATATAATTGCCGTTGGCATCGATATAACCGCCCAAACCGTCTTCATGGTAATTGCCATAGGCATCAACATAGCCGTTCAGACCGTTTACTGCTCCCGAAAGACCCGCTGCCTTTTGCATAAATCTTCCCATTGCCGTTTCAGGGTTCAGTTTGGAGGCGATTTTTTCGGATGAAAAAACATTTTTTACCAATTCCAGACCGTGAGCAATGGAAACCCCGATTGCTGAACCTCTTAAAAGCGAGCTTTTGGTATCGCTCCCTTTTACCTTTACTGCCAAGAATCCAGCACCGACAGCAACCGCACCATTGACAACACTTTTTACCGTGTTGGAAGATGTTTCAGTCATTGTACCTGTAAGCCCTCGTGAGAGTGCGCCTACTGCTACGGCAGAACTAATTGTTATTAACTCTTGTTTCATTTTTACTCTTTATTAATTACTTTTTGAACTTTTGGCTAAAAGGACAACCGCACCTAAAACACCTACGCCAACCACAATGGGAATAGTGTAGTTTGGTTTATCCGTTGAGATTGTACCATTCTCGATTTGGGCGGTTTCCCTTTGCGCCTGTACTTCTTCTTTCAAATTCTGCACGGGAATATCCTTTACTTGGGAAAGGGTTTCAATCTGTGCATCGTTTAGAACTGCCTCGCCAGTTGGTGTGCCTGTAGTTAGGGATTCCGCCGGAACTCCTTTTACCTGTGCGATTGTTTCAATCTGTGCAGGTGTTGGAGTTGCATTTGGCATCATTTCAACTGGCTCGGAAGCTTCCATTTGTTGTGGTTCGTTGTAAGCAGACTGATTGCCTGCAATAGCATTTTTAAAGGCTGGTTTCACAACATTGTTTATTGCTAATTTGCCTACTTTGCTCTTGCCTATTTTTGTAGCTATTTTTCCGATTTTACTGCCTTTGACCTTGGTAAGCAGTTTGCCTACTTTACTGTCAAGTACTTTACTGACTAAACCGCCTCCAGGAATAATACTCATTGCCATAGAGGCAATCGGAATTATCTTTTTACCAACTTTGACAGCGTTCTTGATAGACACGTTTCTTAATCGGACGTTCTTTTTAAGCATTTTGCCAATTTTAAGCCCTTTGTTCAAGCCTGCATTTAAGCCTGTGTGGTCTTCTAATATTACCATATACCTATCTTTTTAAAAGTGTGTGGGGTGCAAATACCCCTCTGATTAACTTGCCTCTTTGATTTTTCTTAATCAAGGTGTGTGGTGCTAATGCGCCCTTTATAAGCATTCCTCTTTTGTTCTTTGGAATGAGCAGATGCGGGGCAAATGCCGCTTTTGCAAAATTTTTAAAATTCAGTTTCTTGAAAAAGCCGTTTAATCCTGTTTGTTCTTCTAATATTATCATACTTGCATTTTTTAAAAAGGGAATCTGTTTCTACTGGCACTACTGCT
>JASLID010000170.1 GCA_030153045.1 Flavobacterium sp. | reverse complement strand
GTTGAGTTCGGTAATTAAGGCATCTGCATAGGCGACCGCCGTGTAGGCGACAAATGTCGCGATATTGGCCTCTGGCCGATCTGCGAGAACTCGCTTTCCCTCTTCGGCCTCTGCTGCGCCGATTGGCTCGGTGATTAGCGCTGCCATGCACTTGGTTGCAATATAGGCCCGAAGCGTCATGCCCGACATGTTGCCATCGCTAACCAGCGGGAATGCGAAACGCTCCTCAGCCATTATCAGCCTCCGCCTTGGTCAACTCTAACCAGGCTTGATGACACGCGAGCATGGCGGCGTGGATGGTTGGGGCTTCGCCCTCCTGGTCTGGCTTCATAACGCTTTTGGTTGTATTCGTGACTTTCCACCTAACTAAGTCGTTAAATGGCTCAAGTTCCAAGAAGTAATTCCCGCGTCTAATGTAGCGGAGTTTCGCCCACTCTCCACTAATCTCCGAACCCCACTTATCTACCTCGGCCTGGAGTTCTTCGACGTGGGCGAGAATGCAGGACTCTCGGGATTCGTGGATGTCACCACTAAGCATTAACTCTTCACGATTGACCCCGCAAAAGACCACCACGGATTGGTTAATGACCTGCTTTACCGTCCAAGATAATGGGTTCGCATCACCCCAGGCCCAGCACTCGTCCCCAACCTTCCAAACCTTCTCAACCATTCTCGCCACCTTTCGCTTTCTCGCAAACTGGGCATGGGCTCTTCATCCATGTTGCCGCGCCTACTGCCTGCTGCGGATCCCCTGCTTTCTCGTCCGGCGCTTTGCTCAAAACGATCTTGCCGGGTTCATACCTGATGTCGATTCGCTTGTCGGTCTCGGGATCAATGCCAAGGTGCCCCAACATATCCCGGTTCAAATAGAGCATCGGCGTTACCGACTTCTGCCCAAACGATAGCTGTTTAATCATCGTAGGAACATGGTAGCACATAGGCGCAACGCATGCAAGGGCTGGGCAAAAAGAGCCCGGGCTATGAATCCGTTAGCCCGGGCTAAGTGCTGGCGATTGCTGGCGTGAAAGGCTTATCTGTCTCTTGGGCTCAAAAGGGCAATTAGGTCGCTCATGGACTTACGGATACCAGCCATTTCAATCTTGACCTCACTGATGCTTTGCGTGAGGGCTTCGTACTTGCTCCCATTGACGGCGAGAATGATCTTGTGTTCCGAGAGTGCTTCATGATCGGCAAGTCGATCCTTTGCAAGCGATTCTACGGCGAGTTTCAATGCTTTGTAGTCCTCAATATTCTTGGCAAGGAGATAGCAAGCCCGGGCAAGAGGGATACCGATAGCAAGAAAACCGCCGACAATCGAGACCGTAGCCTGGACATTATCCACCGACACCCCGCACGACTGCGATTGCAAAAAACTCTTCCCCCTGGGTAACAGGAGATAGTCTGATGAGGACGATGAACTCAGAGCCGTTGTGGTGTTTTGCTTTAAGTGTCTTGCCCGCTCCCATCTCTCGAACCTTCGGGGCCATGAAGTAGCTTTTCACAAGCTCGGCATGGGTTTCGCCTTGGTAGTCCGGGAGGAGTACGTTGACGTGCTTGCCCATGACCTGGGCCCGCGTCCATCCGAACATGTATTCGGCGGCGGTATTGAAGAGAAAGATAGATCCATCCTTCTTAACCACTACGACCGCGTCCGGTAGTGCTTCAAAGATGAGGGGGAGTAATGCCGCCCTCTGTATTGCGGCCTCCTGAACGTCCGTGATGGGTGGCGAGCTATCCGTAGCCATGACTACGGCGGTTTTACCCCTTGGGTAACTTTGGTTGCTGGAAAAACCAGCGCGGCCACGTTGCGGTGACCGGTGGTACAAGCCGCTCGCGTCTAGCGGGTGACGACAAGCTGAAAACGAGTATAGCCTAAGAAAATGCGGCGCGGAACACAATCGCAACGCTTGGCATGATCGCCCGATCAGAACAACCGCCAAACTTTTGTTTCCCGCGGATCCAGCAGAGTTCAGCAAAGGGGAGGGCGTAATCGTGAAACCATGCAGTACTTCGTGTGGGCTGGAAGAAGGAGTACTGCAACCTCGCACCGTCCCGCTTGGGTTTCCCCGTAGGCGTGTCGAACCCATTTGAGTAGGTCGCGGTAAGGGGGATTGCACCAGACCCGCCCGCGCCACGGCTGGATCCGACCATCTTGAGATTCGGTGAAGTACTCCGCGCATTTCGCGTTTGACTCGTCTGCGGCTGCATCCAAAGTGAAGGGGCCGTACTTCTCCTCAAGCATTCTGAACAGGGGCTCAGGGGTAAACCATTCACCCGGGCCGATACCGGGAATCTGCGGTTGTCGCTGGAGTACTGCGGGGTTTTGGCGTCTCATACCCCATCCTCGTCAAGCTGCCTAACTGGTACTAACTTGGGATAGTCGAAACCTGGCTCCTCTGGTGGCAACGGGTGTGCTGCCAACTCCTTCTCAACACTCTCCAACAGACTCTTAATCGGGTCAACCTGGCCCTTTAGCTTGTCGCGCAACCCCTCCAGCGCCTGGCGTCGTTCGGGGGTCACGGGGTCACCTGCTTGAAGGTAATCGCCCACACAAATGGATTCCGAGCCCATGAGCCTGGGCCGTGGATGGATTCCCAAATGACCTTGAAGCACTTGCGATATTGGTCAGGGTCGCCGTCCCAATACTCGTGATCGCACAAGATGATGCCCGCGCCTTCATCCGCCGCGTCGTGTTCGCTTATGTCCTGCAACCGCTCGACCCTAACCGCTTCAATCTCCAGGGTCAGGCGTGAAGCCCAGCGGGGCATGTGGATTGATGGTTTGTGACCAAAAGTCTTCTTGACAATCTCGCCAAAACCACCGCACTCGGGGCACGTATGAAGCGCCGCATCCATCACCCCGTTTCCATCGCAGCGCGTACATGTGACCCCAGGCCACGGGCGCGGAGCCTGCGCGTTTCGCCACTCGCTGGACTCGAAATACTGTTCGAATTCGTCGTCGTAAATCAGGCATGGAACATCACCCATTCTTGGCATGTCGCATAGCCAATAGTTCTCTTTCACCCACAAGCGGTCACCGACAACCCCGTAGGGACAAAGCTCCTCCGGCGCATCGCTTCCGAAGTTGGTTCCCGTGAATGGTTCTGAAGACTTTGAGAATGTGACGTCTCGACTTTTGACGATCCTCCTCGTCATGCGCTTGCGACCTTCCAGAATCGCGAGGATCATCGGCG
>JASLID010000080.1 GCA_030153045.1 Flavobacterium sp. | reverse complement strand
ACCGAACAAGCAAAAAGAACACCGGATAACCAAGCATTAAAAGATGACTTGAAATCGTATTCTTATGCCGAGCTTGACCATTTGTCCAATCAAATAGCGGAATATCTTATTACTACTTATGGTCAAGAGGATAAAACGCCTATTGCTGTTTTATTAGGCAGATCGGCCGATATGGTCGCACTTTTATTAGGGATATTGAAAACAGGAAGATCTTACATTCCATTGGATCCGAATTTCCCAGCTGACCGTCTGGAATACATCATTGAGAACAGTCAAAGTAAAACACTGATTTACGAAAAAGAGTATAAGCTTACTTGCAGTGATGAGGTAGCGATGATTTCCCTTGAGGGCATTTTAGAAGGAATTCATGAATACAAAGGAATTGTGTCTGAAATTGTTTCTCCAAAAGATACTGCCTATATTATTTACACTTCCGGTTCAACAGGAAATCCGAAAGGAGTAGAAATTGGACACCAGTCATTGGTTAACTTTTTAACCAGTATGCAACAAGGATTGCAATTTAGTACAGAAGACATATTATTTTCGGTAACGACTTATTCTTTTGACATTTCAATATTAGAATTCTTTACGCCTTTGATATCTGGTTCTGTGTTGTACGTTGCAAATCAGGAAGTGTTATCAGATCCTCTTTTGGTTATTGAAAAAATAGAGGAAATACAGCCTACCATCATTCAGGCGACACCAAGTTTCTACCAAATGTTATTCAATGCCGACTGGAAGGGTAGTAAAACATTGAAAGTACTATGCGGAGGAGATCTTTTAAGCGAATCTTTAGCTGAAAAACTGGTTGACCATAGTTTAGAAGTCTGGAATATGTACGGACCAACCGAAACGACTATTTGGTCTAGTATGAAAAAAATCGAGCAGCCTAAAGACGCCTCGAATATCGGAAGCCCGATCAACAATACCCAGTTTTATATTTTGGATGAATTCCTGAATCCAAAACCAATCGGTTTCACGGGAGCGATTTACATAGCAGGTGACGGCTTAGCCAAAGGCTACTATAAAAATGAATCCCTGACTCAAGAGCGATTTATCAAAAATCCGTTTTGTGACAACAGTTTGCTATATGAAACAGGTGACGTTGGAAAATGGAACACCAAAGGTGAAATCGAATTTTTAGGTAGAAATGATAACCAGGTAAAAATCCGTGGTTACCGGATCGAACTGGGCGATATAGAAAATGCCATCTTACAGTATTCAGAAGATTTGAAACAAGTGGTTGTTGGAGTGAAAGAAGCAAATTCAGTTAAAGTATTGGTTGCTTATCTGGTATCAGATTCAGAGGTTGATAAATCCGAATTGAGAGCCTTCCTTCAAAAGAGATTGCCGGAATACATGATTCCTGGCTTCTACCTTGTTTTAGAAGCGTTCCCATTAACACCTAACGGAAAAATCAACAGAAAGGCTTTGCCAAATATTTCGGAGCATGATATTGTTAAAAAAGAATATATAGCGCCTAGGAATGAGGTAGAGCAAGAATTAGTTGAAATATGGCAGGAATTGTTGGGTGTCGAAAAAGTGGGAATTGCTGATAATTTCTTTGAACTTGGAGGTCATAGTTTAATCATGGCTCAGGTTATTAATAGAATCCATAAGCAACTGGGGCAAACAGTATCGTTTACTTCTTTTTTTGAAAACTCAACCATTGAAGGTTTAAGTCAGCAATTGGAACAGATCGAATATCTGGCCATACCAAAAGCTCCAGAAGGAATATCGTACCCATTGACAGCTTCACAAAGCCGATTATGGATATTGAGTCAGCTCCCTGGTGGTTCATTGGCATACAATATGCCGGCAGCGGTTCAACTAAAAGGAGTTGTTAATGCCAATAAATTCAAGCAATCGTTCCAATTGTTAATCGAGCGACATGAGATATTAAGAACATTTTTTAAAACAAATAAAGATGGAGAAATTCGTCAATACATACTGCCTTTAGAAGAAACCAATTTTAATATAACAGAAAAAGATTTCACTACATCGGATAATCAGGACAATGCCATTGCTGATTATTTGCAAAATACAAATAGTATTCCTTTCAATTTAGAACAAGTTCCGCTTGTGAGAGCTTCTTTGATCAAAGCGAAAGAAGACGAGTATGTATTTTTCTTATCCATGCATCATATTATTGGAGATGGCTGGTCAATACAATTGTTAATATCTGAGATTGTAAAAACTTACAATGCCTTGATGCAAGATATCGCAATAGACTTACCTCAATTAAACATTCAGTATAAAGACTATGCGGTATGGCTCAACGATGCATTACAACAAGAAAAGCATCAAGCATCTGAACAATATTGGTTGAAACAGTTTGAAGGGGAATTGCCGGTTTTGGAATTACCAAGTTTCAAAACACGTCCGATGGTTCAAACTTTTAACGGAGATTATATCACACGTCAATTTTCTAAAGAATTCTTAGAAAGACTAAAAGAATTTTCGAAAGAGCAAGAGGTTACCTTATTTATGACCTTAATGGCAGGTATAAACGCCTTGTTGCATCGCTATAGCGGGCAGGATGATATTATATTAGGTACTCCAATAGCAGGAAGAGAGCATCCGGATTTGGAAAACCAAATGGGATTGTATCTCAATACACTTGCGATTCGCACATCATTGAAAGAGAAAGGTAGTTTCTTGGATTTACTATCAGTTCAAAAAGAGACTTTATTAAATGCTTATGATCATCAAGGCTATCCTTTTGATGAGTTAGTGGAAAAATTAAAATTAAGAAGAGACACTAGCCGTTCTGCGTTATTTGATGTTTTGGTGGTGTTACAAAACCAAGGACAATTAAATAATGGTAATAAAGAGGGACTTGCAGATCTTGAAGTCAGCGATTATAATTTTGTTAGAAAAACTTCACAATTTGATGTTAGTTTTACTTTTGTTGAAGCAGAAGGATTAGGACTTACAATTGAGTTTAATACAGATATTTATGATGAATATCTGATTGAAAGAATGTTTGTGCATTTTGAAAGTATGCTGACAGAGTTTTTAGAACAACCACAAGCACTTCTCACATCGGTTGATTTTGTTTCTGAATCTGAAAGACAACAATTATTATTAGATTTTAATAACACAGAAGTCGATTATCCAAGTGATAAAACGGTTGTTGATTTATTTACCGAACAAGCAAAAAGAACACCGGATAACCAAGCATTAAAAGATGACTTGA
>JASLID010000079.1 GCA_030153045.1 Flavobacterium sp. | reverse complement strand
CATTAATTCAACAAGGGATAAATTTTGAGGTTTCCCTAGATAAACTATTGGTAAAGGGCGATTTAAGTATATTAGATGATGAGCAAAAAAAGTTTCTAAAAGACAATAAAGAAGAAATTATTTCTTTAATCCAAAATCAAACAAGGGAAATCCCAACAATTCAGAAAGTTGATAAAAATGTTCAGCTTCCACTTTCTTTTTCCCAGCAAAGTTTATGGCTTCTTGATAAGATTAATAGTGGTAGTTCTCATTATAATCTGACTTCAACTTTTAAATTAACGGGTAAAATTAATTATGAGGTATTAAATCAAACTTTCAATACGATTCTGCAAAGACATGAAAGTTTACGTAGTTATTTTTTTGTTGATGAATCCGGCGAACCTGTTCAAAATGTTCAGGTCGTGAACGATTTTAATGTTGTTGCAGAAGAAGTGGATGCCGCTTCTGAAAATATTCAACAATATATTGCTGATATAGTAGAACAAGAGACATTCAAAATATTTGACCTATCCAAAGATTTGTTATTAAGTATTCGATTACTCATGATCAGTAAAGATGAGCATATTCTGATCGTGACTATGCATCATATCGCTTCAGACGGTTGGTCCATGGGGATTTTGGTTAAAGAATTTAACCTCCTTTATAATAGCTATCTTAATAAAGAACACAATCCATTGACAGAATTGAGTATTCAATATTCTGATTATGCCTATTGGCAGAGACAATGGTTCAAAGGTGAAGTTTTGGAAAATCAGACAGCTTATTGGAAAAAGCAATTGGCTAATCTTCCAGTGCTTCATAGTTTACCATTAGATAAAGTAAGACCGTTAGCACAAAGCTTTAATGGAAATGTTTATAATTCAACAATTGATAAAAATACCCTTAAGGGATTACATGATTTATGCCAATCTGAAGTAGCAACATTATTTATGGGGCTACATGCAGTTTTCAGTTCTTTATTGGCACGTTACAGTAATGAAAATGACATTGTTGTAGGTAGTCCGATTGCTAATCGAGAAAAGGCTGAAACAGCTGATTTAGTTGGGTTTTTTATGAATCTTCTTGTATTAAGAAGTGATTTATCTCAAAAACCAAGTTTCAGAGAGCTAATCAGACAAAGCAAAGAAATGCTGGAGAAAGCCTATGAGTACCAACAAATGCCGTTTGAAAAATTGGTTCAGGAATTAAACGTAAAAAGAAATTTGAGTCATAATCCTCTGTTTCAGATTTTATTTGCACTTCATAATAATGAGCACGAGTCTCTTTCTTTATCAGACTTAACTATGGAGCCTGTTAATTTTAAAGGTATCAATAGCGCTAAATATGATTTGACTTTAAATATTACCGAAACAGCTGGTGGATTGGAACTTTCATGGGAATATAACACAGATCTTTTTGAAGACCAAACTATTATTGGAATGGCAGATCATTTCAATACGTTGCTTGTTTCATTGTTGACCAATCCAGATGAAAATGTTTTTAAAGTAAATATGATTGGTCAAAAAGAGACCAACGAAATATATAAACATTTAAAAGGAGAAGCGTTAGATTTTAGCAAAAAGGAAAATGCAATTAATTTATTTGAATATCAAGTAAAGAATACTCCAGATAAAACGGCTGTTATTTGTAATGATATATCATATAACTACCAAAAAGTAGGAGAAAAAGTAGAAGCAATTGCCAGTTTATTATCGAGCCAAGGTGTACAAAAAGGAGATAAGGTTGGAATTTGTTTAGTACGAAATGTTGAAATGGTAGCTGCAATTTTTGCATGCTTCAAATTAGGAGCTTGTTACATACCTCTTGACCCTGCTTATTCTTCAGAAAGAATCAATCAAATAATAGAGGATGCTGAACCTAAGAGTATTGTGACTTTGAAGACTCTGAAAGAACTTTACTTAAATAAGTTAACAGAAGTAAGTTTTACTTATGTTGACAGCCTTGAATCTCAAATTGCTGATCAATTGACAGCAGTAGATTATTCAGATGATGATAGTGCCTATATCATCTTTACTTCCGGAACTACCGGAAAACCTAAGGGTATTGAAGTAAGTCAAGGGAACTTAAACAATTTACTATACAGTTTAGATGCTTCTTACGGTAGTAAAGATGCCCAAAAATGGCTGGCACAAACCAGTATAAATTTTGATATTTCTGTTTTAGAACTTATCTGGACTATTTCAAGAGGGCATTCTATCGTTTTACAACAATCAAATCCTTTTAAATTATTGTCGCATGAGCGATTAACACCTGCAAAAAGTATTGATTTTAGTGTCATGTTTTTCGGAGCAGATCATAAGGAAGAACACAAATATGATTTATTATTAGATACGGCAAAATTCGTTGATCAGCATGATTTTACCGCGATATGGACACCTGAGCGTCACTTTGGTGAATTTGGAGGTGCATTTCCAAGTCCATCAGTTTTAAGTGCCGCTTTAGCTGTTCTTACCAAAAATATTAGTATTCGATCGGGTAGTGTGGTGCTTCCGCTGCAGGATCCAATCCGTGTTGCCGAAGAATGGTCGATTGTTGACAATCTTAGTAATGGTCGTGTAGGTCTTAGTATTGCTTCGGGATGGCACCCAAATGATTTTGTTTTCGCAAATTCAGATTACAATAATCGTCATAAAGAGATGCGTGAAAGAATCACTGAGCTTAAAAAACTCTGGAAAGGAGATTCAATTGTACGCAAAAATGGTGTAGATAAAGACTTTACTGTAAAAGTAAGACCTACTCCAATACAACAGGAATTGCCAATTTGGGTTACGGCTGCCGGAAATCCGGAAACCTTTAAATATGCTGGTGAAATAGGAGCAAATGTTCTTACCCATATTCTGGGGCAATCAATGGAACAATTGGAAGAAAATATTAAAACATACCATCAGGCTCTAAAAGATAACGGTTTCAGCATCGAGGATAAAAAAGTTACCCTGATGATTCATACCTATATCGATTCTTCTGAACAGACTGCATTAAATATCAGTGAAAAACCTTTCAAATCATACTTAAAATCGTCGATTAAACTAATGGAACCATTGGCGAAAGAAATGGGATTGGATTTGAATACGCAAACGGATGAAATAATTGATCTGGCCTATAAAAAATTCAGCAAGAATAATACGTTAATCGGATCTCCTGAATCTTGCCAGAAAATGCTTTTTGACATTCAGAATATTGGCGTTACTGAAGTAGCTTGTTTGGTTGATTTTGGTGTTGAAAACGAAAAGGTATTAGCCGGACTGGAAAGAATTACTCAAGCTAAAGCACTGTATCAGGCGCAGGTTGAATTGGCAAAATTATTTGATATCGACAATCAAAAATCTGAATTAGATCTTATTGATGAATACAAGGTAACTCATGTTCAGATGACACCATCACAATCTAAGCTTACCATAGATTTGTATAATCAGGTTAAAACGAAAGAACTTTCATCTGTTAAGCATTGGCTTATAGGCGGGGAACCATTAAATACAGATTTGATTATTAGTTTAAGCACACTTACTAATTGTAAGCTGTATAATATGTATGGACCAACAGAAACCACAGTTTGGTCAGCATGGAGAGAAATTAACAGTAATGATTTTAAAATAGGTGAACCAATACATAATACCAATTTGTTACTTTTAAACGAGTTCGAACAGCAGGTTCCTGTTGGTGTGGTTGGAGAACTTTACATTGGTGGTGCTGGGGTAGCAAAAGGGTATTATAACAATACTGAGCTTACTGAAAAAGGCTTTAAAGAAATCAATAATCCTTATTTTGGAAACAGCAGATTCTATAAAACGGGTGATTTAATGAAATTGAAAGCCAATGGTACATTTGAGTATATTGGTCGAAAAGACAATCAGGTTAAAATAAACGGATACCGTATTGAACCCGGAGATATAGAAAGTGTAGTTTCTAAATTATCAGGAGTTAAAGATTGTAAGGTGATACCAATAACAGAAAACAATGTCACCCACTTATCGGCTTATGTTGTTAAAGAAGACATTGTTTACGGTGACTATAAAGAGCTTCCGCAAGAAAAACAAGCCAAACCTTTCTATTTTGCTGACGGTAGCTTAATATACCATCAGTCCAACCGTCAGTTGGCTATGTTGTATGATGAAATATTTGAAGACGGAATCTATTTTAAACACGGTATTTCAATACCCGAAAATGGTTTGGTTTTAGACGTAGGTTCAAATGTGGGAGGATTTTGTATAGATGTAAGTCAAAGACAGCCAAGTGCATCAGTTATTGCATTCGAACCTATTCCACAGATTTTTTCTGCTTTGAAGCAAAATTTTGAACACCGTCAGATCAAAGGACGCATTTTGAATTATGGGGTTTCAAATAAAAAAGAAAGTATAGTATTCAATTATTACCCTGAAATGTCAGGCTTGTCGGGAAGGTTTGCCGATAAAGACACAATTGTTGACGCAGTCGGAAAATATATAGAGAACAATAAAGAATCATCTTCAGATGATGCAAAATTATCAGGAGAAGAAAACAAAATTGTAAAATCTTTTTATAACTCCATTGATGAAACAAACGGATTGTCAGAAGAATACAAGGAATACATTACTTCCTTATACCAGACTGAAGAAGTCGAATGCCAGCTAACCACAATTTCGGATGTAATCGATGATTTTGATATACAATCTATTGATTTACTTAAAGTTGATGCTGAGAAGAGTGAATGTTTGGTATTAGAAGGCATTAGGTCTGAACATTGGCCTATGATCCACCAACTTGCGGTTGAAGTCGATGGTGATCATAATTTAAACAGCATTGTAAATCTGCTTAATGAGAAAGGGTACAATGTTAAAGTAGATGAGCTGCTAATGAGTGATGCAACTACTCAAAATGAAGATAATACTTACATGCTTTATGCAATTAACCCTAATTTTTGTCCTAAAGAAAATGTGACAGCTGCACAAAATTTTGTGACACAGGCCGATGAAAAATCAATTAGGGATTATCTTAAAAAGATGCTTCCGGATTATATGAATCCTAAAGATATTACTATGGTACCTTCTATTCCTCTAATGGAAAACGGTAAGGTAAATATGGTTAAGTTAAAGGAAATTCAACCTCAGAAATCTACCACAAATTCAGTTGCTACACTTAATAACCAACTGGAATTAGATATTTATCGCCTCTGGTGTGAAGTCTTAAAGAAAGAAAATATCCCTTACCATGTAAGTATTTTTGAAGCAGGTGGTAATTCTATCGAAATCGTCTTGCTCCACGAAAAAATGCAGACAGAATTTAATACGGTCTTTTCATTGATAGAACTCTTCCGTAATCCTACCATTGCTCAGCAAGCAAAATTGATTCAAAATGCAATCAATCAAAACACTGACGCTGGTAATGAAAATGCCATTAAAAAAGCTGTTAACAAAGGTATGGCCAGAAGAAACGCAAGAGCAAACAGAACTTAATTGATACCATGTTGGAAAAGATGAAACAAGTTAACGAAAATGATATAGCAATCATAGGAATGGCAGGACGCTTTCCGGATGCTAAAAATATACAGGAATATTGGCAAAATCTGGTTGATGGTGTGAACAGCATCAACAAAGCATCTGAAGAAGAAATTATTGCTTCAGGTGTTTCCAAAGAAATTCTAAACCACAAGCGTTTTGTTAATGCAAGTTCAAAGCTTGCCGATGCCAAGTATTTTGATGCTGATTTTTTTGGGTTGGCAAATAGTGAAGCCACTATTATGGATCCGCAAATCAGGTTGTTGCTCCAAACCAGTTGGCATGCAATTGAGGATGCCGGTTATGATGTAAACCGACTTGAAGGATCAGTTGGTAATTTTTGTGGGATGTCCACAAACTCATATCTGATGAGCGTTTTGAAGTCAAGTACTCTTAACGAACAAGCAGATCTATTAATGTACAGAATTTTAAATGAAAAAGACTTTTTAGCCACATGGATTTCGTATAAGTTAAACTTGACAGGTCCAGCATTTAGTGTTCAAACTGCCTGTTCTACTTCATTACTTGCGGTTCATTTAGCCTGTCAAAGTTTGTTAAGCTATGAATGCGATATGGCTTTGGCCGGAGGAGTTTCTTTTGATTCAGATGAGAAGATCGGTTACATACACATGCCCGAGTCTATCTATTCTAAAGATGGAGTTTGCCGTCCTTTTGATAGTAAGGCAAGTGGAACAATCAGTGGTGATGGTGTAGGTTCAATTGTATTGAAAAGAGCCACAGATGCTGTTAGGGATAATGATCATATTTATGCATTGATCAAAGGAAGTGCCGTAAATAATGATGGTGCAAATAAGCAAGGATATACCACTCCAAGTGTTGATTTTCAACGTGATGTGGTTTTGGAAGCTTTGTCAATAGCAGATATAAATCCAGAAACCATTGGTATGATCGAGGCTCATGGTACGGGAACTTATATCGGTGATCCAATAGAAGTTTCGGCGCTGACTGAAGCATTCCGTGAGTTTACAAATGAGAATCAATATTGCGCAATCGGTTCTGTAAAAAGTAATATAGGACATTTGGATGCAGCAGCCGGTATAGCTTCAATTATAAAGGCTACTTTATGTGTTAATAAAGGTGTTTTGGTGCCAAGTCTTAACTTTTCGGAAGCAAATCCAGCCTTAAATCTAAATACTTCACCTTTTTATGTGAGTCAGAAAAATGCTGAATGGCCAGAACATTTTGAACTTCGCAGAGCCGGTGTTACCTCTTTGGGTGTTGGTGGTACAAATGTCCATTTGATAATTGAGCAACCTCCTGTGATTGTTGAAAAAGAAACTGCTGAACGTCCTTATGTAGTTGCCTTATCATCTTTAAATAAAGAAAACCTTCAGTTACAAAAAGAAAATCTTGCCAAATATATTGATGCAAACCCTAATATGAATCTTGCTGATTTAGAGTTTACAAGTCTATATGGACGAAAAGTAATGCCTCACAGATTTAGTACTGTTTGCAAGGACAAAGAGGAACTGAAAGCTCAATTAAACGGATCACAAAATGATGGTTGTTATGAAGGGTACGGTCAAACATCGCAAAGCATTTTTATGTTTCCGGGACAGGGAAGTCAGTATACTGATATGGCTTTGGAATTATACCAAAATAAGGCAGCCTTCAAAAATGACATGGATTACTGTTTTGGGTATCTGAAATCGTTATCCCAGACCAACTTTAAAGAAATCATTTTTTCAGAAGAAAGTGATTTGTTAGACCAAACCGAAAATACCCAAGTAGCATTATTTATAGTTGAATATTGTCTTGCTAAGGAATTAATGAGAGTTGGTATTAAGCCAAATGCTGTCATTGGTCACAGTTTAGGCGAATATGTAGCAGCTTGCATTACCGAATGTATTTCCTTGGATGATGCACTAAAACTGGTTTACCACCGTGGAAGATTAATGGGGTCAATGTCCGAAGGAGCAATGCTTTTGGTTCAATCTACCGAAGAAAACCTGAAGTCTTTGCTATTGGATTCAATCTCAGTTTGTGCATTTAATACAGATGAGAGTATTGTAATAGGAGGTCAAAAAGAAGATATTAACAGACAATCGGTGTTATTGGAGCAAAACAGCATCGGATACAGAAAATTAAAAGTTTCGCACGCCTACCATACACAAATGATGCGCAATGCATTGGCTGAATTTGAGACGATTCTATCCCAGGTCGAATTTAAAAACTTTGATTCTGTAATTTTTTCAACATATACAGGTAATCAAGTTGAACAGGAGGAATTTTGTTCTGTTTCGTATTGGCTGGATCAGATTATTAATCCGGTTAAGTTTGTACAGGCCGCAAAAAATGCAGCAGACTATTTTTCAAACCCAGTTTTCATTGAAGTAGGTCCCGGAAATGGTTTATCGTCTTTTATTAAATCTATTTTTAATAACGGGATTAACACGGTTAGTGTTCTTCCAAAACAGTCAAATAACAACATTTCTCAAGATAATTTCTATACAGCAAAAGCAATTCTTTTTGCAAAAGGATTAGTGTTCGATTTGCCTGAAATTCATGGAGGAAATAGGGTTTCGATGCCAGGTTATGTTTTTTCGAAAAGCAGATTTTGGAAACCAAAAGTTAATATCAATTACGAGAATTTCTCAGAAATAGCACAATCGTATCATTATACAAATAAAAACTATCAGAAGGACAGGCTCAGAGCTTCAATAGAAATTGAACTTGCTGATTTTAATACAATTTCGGATGAAAAATTAAGCGATTTAAACCAATTGCATACCGAATATTTAAATAACATTAAAAAGCTTTTTCCATCAGAAAATAGTATAAACGGCACTATTGAAGCCATGTACGATGAAACTGTATTTGAGAGTGAAGAAGTCACCTCGGATCTTATAAAATTCAATGAGAAGAGAAATGTTAGCAACGTATTTGTTGAACCTGCAACAACTGCAGAGAAAATTATAGCAGAGCATTGGGGCAGTATTTTGGGATATCAACCGGTAGGTATACTGGATAACTACTTTGAAGTGGGAGGGAATTCTTTATTGGCCACAAAGTTATTAACTCAATTATCTGATGTGTTTGAAATCACATTAATATTCAGGGAATTGTCAGAGTGCGTATCGATAAAAGAATTGGCAGTCTTAATAGATTCAAAAATTGCAATTAATGAACTGGTTGAATCTATCGAAATAGAAAATAATACTATTGATAATAATTTCATTGAATTATGAGTATAGAGATATTATTAAAAGAATTACTTGATAATAATGTAAAACTTTCTGTGAAAGGGGATAAGCTTTTATGCCAGTTGCCCGAAGCAGGAATTGATGATAAACTTTTTGAATCGTTAAAAGAGCATAAAGAAGAATTGAAAAAAACGATACTGCAAAAAACAAATTTTAAGAAGTATCAGGCAATTCCGAAAACTGCTGAAATGGACAGCTATCCTTTGACTTCTTCTCAAAATAGATTATGGGTGTTAAGCCAGTTTGAAGGAGGATCACAAGCGTACAATATGTCTTTTGTTACCAAATTAACAGGAGAACTAAATGTAGCTTATTTTGAAAAATCATTCAAAGAACTTATTGGGCGTCATGAAATTCTGAGAACTGTATTCAGATCAGATGATCAAACCCAGGAAGTAAGGCAAATTATCGTAGGATTAAATGAGATTGATTTTACTATAGAACAGCCTGATTTTTCGGGTCAAGCGGACTGTCATCAGAAAGTAGAGAATTATCTTGAACTTAAAAATAAGGAGGCTTTTGACCTTGAAAATGGGCCTCTTGTTCGCGTATCATTAATTAAGATTGCTGATAATGAGTATGTCTTCTTATTAAGCATGCATCATATTATAAGTGATGGATGGTCTATGGAATTAATGGTTTCTGAGATTGTCCAGCGTTACAATAATTTATTGGCAGGAAAAGAAAATGCTGTTCCGGCACTCCCAATTCAGTATAAAGATTATGCTGTGTGGCTGGAAGCAGAGAAGCAAAATGTAAAGTATCAGGAATCCGAGAATTATTGGGTAGAAAAATTTTCAGGCGATTTAATTCCGCTTACTTTACCTAGTTCCCGACCAAGACCGGCTATTCAGACTTTTAACGGTAATGATATTTCGTATACATTTTCAGAAGAACTTACTACTAAAATGAAGTTGTTTTCGGAAGAAAACGGAGTGACTTTGTTTACAACTTTGATGACTGTTATCAAAGCGTTATTATACCGTTATTCGGGTCAGGATGATATCATAGTAGGAACGCCAATCGCAGGCAGGGAACATCCCGATTTGGAAAACCAGATCGGATTATATGTGAATACATTGGCCATAAGAACCCAGTTTGATGAAAAAAAGACTTTTGCTGAGCTTTTACAAATTGAAAAAGACAATTTAATAGCAGCAAATGAACATCAAATGTATTCGCTAGACGAACTGGTAAGCAAACTGAATGTGAAAAGAGATTTAAGACGTTCTGTTTTATTTGATGTCATGGTTGTTTACCAAAATCAATCCTTACTTAACTTAGGAAGTAAAAAAGAAGATGCTGACAATCTTTCTTTTGAAAAGTATGACCTTCACAAAAAAACTTCCCAATTTGATATCAGTTTTAATTTTTCGGAAACAATTAATCAATTGGAATTAAATATAGAATACAATACAGATATTTATGATGCATCATTAATTGAACGTATTTTTTCTCATTTTGATAATTTTTCTACAAAAGCTTTAGTACAGTCTGAAATGCTTATTCAGGAAATAGATTATTTGACAGATGCGGAAAAACAACAGCTATTGGTTGATTTTACCGACACAAATGTTGATTATCCAAAGGATAAAACGATAGTTGATTTATTTGAAGAACAAGCTGCCAAAACCCCAAACAATGTAGCAGTTGTTTTTGAAGATATTGCATTAACGTACAAAGAACTTAATGAGGAAGCAAACCAATTAGCTCATTATTTAAGAGAAAACTATGCGGTAAAACCGGATGATTTAGTTGGAATCAAACTGGAGCGAAGTGAGAAAATGATCATTTCGATTTTAGGAATCTTAAAATCGGGAGGAGCGTATGTCCCAATTGATCCAGCTATTCCGCAAGAGAGAATCGAATACATTGAAAAAGATAGTAACAGCAAGCTTGTTATTGATGATGATGAATTAGACTTATTTTATAGATATCAAGAAGAATATTCGATCTTAAATCCTCTAAAAATCAATTCTCCAGACGATTTGATATACGTTATTTATACTTCGGGGACAACAGGAAATCCTAAAGGAACATTACTCGAACATAAAAATGTTGTAAGGTTATTTTTTACCGATAAACCATTGTTTGATTTTAGTGAGAAAGATGTTTGGACAATGTTCCATTCTTATGCTTTTGATTTTTCCGTTTGGGAAATGTATGGAGCATTGCTATTTGGAGGTAAATTGGTTGTAGTCCCAAAATTGATTGCTCAAAACACACCTGAATTTCTAGAATTATTAGACAAGCAGTCGGTAACAATATTAAATCAAACACCTTCCTCATTTTATAATTTAATCAATAATGAGACAGCAGAGGAAAAGAAATGCAATACACTCAGATATGTCATTTTTGGAGGTGAAGCTTTAAATCCTGCATTGTTATCAGATTGGCATAAGAAATATCCTAATACAAAATTGATTAATATGTATGGTATAACTGAGACTACTGTGCATGTTACATTTAAAGAAATAGGAGAGAAAGAGATACTCTCCGAACAATCCAATATAGGTAAACCAATCCCAACATTAAATTGCTACATCTTAGATGCCAATAAGAATATGGTTCCAATTGGTGTTACGGGTGAATTATATGTAGCAGGATCAGGTTTGGCCCGTGGTTATTTAAACCTTCCGGAATTAACAGCCAAAAAGTTTATCCCAAATCCTTTTATCGAAGGTGAACGCTTGTATGATTCGGGGGATTTAGCATGTTGGTTAGCCGACGGGAACATTGAATATTTAGGAAGGAAAGACCAACAAGTAAAAATTCGAGGCTATAGGATTGAATTAGGTGATATTGAGAATGCTGTTTTACAGTATTCAGAAGATTTGAAACAAGTAGTTGTAGATGTAAAAGAGAACGGTCAAGAGAAACTACTGGTTGCTTATTTGGTATCGACTTCGGACATTGATAAATCTGAACTGCGTAGTTTTTTACTGGGTAAATTACCAGACTATATGATCCCAAGTTATTTCGTTCACTTGGAAGAGCTACCATTGACTTCCAATGGGAAAGTAAACAGAAAAGCATTACCAAACGTTACCGGAAACGATGCAGTCCTGAAAACGTATGTTGCCCCTCAAAATGAACTGGAAGAACAAATTTTAGCAATTGTAAACGAAATGACACCTATAAATCAAGGTAAAGTGGGAGTAACCGATAATTTTTTTGAAATCGGATTAAACTCTCTTTCGATTGTAAAAGTGACAAAAATAATTAA
Source organism: Flavobacterium sp. (assembly GCA_030153045.1). Taxonomy (GTDB): domain Bacteria; phylum Bacteroidota; class Bacteroidia; order Flavobacteriales; family Flavobacteriaceae; genus Flavobacterium. The sequence continues at coordinate 11,871 of JASLID010000079.1, read as the reverse complement.
GAAGGATTTGAATATTGAAGTAAAGTTATTGGATTTGTTTCAGTTTCCAAATGTAAAAATGTTGGTGGAAAATTTACTTGATAAAAAAGAGGATAAATCAGATGCGTTTCACGAAAATGTATCTGAAGATATGGATTCAATGGTTGATTTATTTTAATAACACGAATAATGACTGAGAATAGAAAAAAAGATATAGCTGTAATTGGAATATCAGGAATGTTTCCAAAATCGGCTAACATAGCTGAGTTTTGGAATAATTTAATAGAAGGAAAAGAATTAATTGAGTTTTTAGATAAAGAACAGCAGGATCAAATACTTTCAGGTAATCCAAATTATGTTCCTGCAATTTCACGTGTTGATTCCGAAGATAAATTTGATTATAATTTTTTCGGATATACAGATGAGGAAGCAAAATATATGGATCCTCAAGTTAGAATTATGCATCAGCAAGTATATCGCGCATTAGATGATGCAGGTTATATTGAAGGAGATAATCAAATAACAGGCTTATACCTGTCATCTTCGGATAATTTAAATTGGAGAATATTTGAAATGATGTATCCGGGAGGGAAAGCATCAAAATTCTTAACAGAAAAATATGCCAATAAAGAGTTTATCAGCACACTGATATCTTATAAGTTAGGATTAAAAGGACCTAGTTTCTACATTGATACAGCTTGTTCGAGTTCACTTTCTACAGTTCATTTAGCATGTAGAGCATTGCTTTTAAAAGAATGTGAATTGGCTGTAGCCGGAGGTGTGAGTGTTAGATCCATAGAACCTAAAGGATATTTATATGAAGGCGGAATGATTGCCTCAAAAGATGGACATTGCAGAGCTTTTGATGAAAAATCAAGTGGTACTGTGTGGGGTGAAGGAGCAGGTGCTGTTGTCTTAAAACGATATGAAGATGCAGTAAGAGATAAAGATTATATATATGCAGTTGTAAAATCCACATTTGTAAATAATGACGGGAAAAGAAAAGTCGGATATTCTGCTCCAAGTGTAAGCGGACAGGCAGAATGTATTAAAACAGCGCTTAAGATTGCAGGATTGAAAGCTGACCAAATTCACTATGTTGAGGCTCATGGAACAGCAACGAGAATTGGAGATCCTATCGAATTAGAGGCATTGAATGAAGCTTTTGAATTTAATAAAAATACAAAATGCGCCATTGGAGCTGTTAAATCAAATATGGGCCATTTAGATGCCGCTGCCGGAATAGCTGGATTTATTAAAACCTGTTTGATTTTAAATAAAAAACAAATACCACCATCGATAAATTTTGATACACCAAATTCGGAAATAAACTTTCATGAAGGACCATTTTATGTCAATACAAAACTTTCGAATTTGGAACAAAAAGAAGATATTTTCAGAGCAGGCGTGAGTAGTTTTGGTATTGGAGGTACTAATTGTCATGCAATATTAGAAGAACATTCTAATCCTGTTGAAAATAACAGTAATCCAATTAATATTTGTTTCTTATCAGCTAAAACTGAAAAGTCTTTAAGATTACACAAAGAATCTTTGGTTGATTTTATTGCTCAGTCGGAAGATAATACAGAACAGCAAATCAGTTATTCGGTTAACAATAAAACATCAAAAAACTATCCCTACAGAGATTATGTTGTATTACATAATAAGAAAAATGTTGTACCAAAATTACAACTAAATAAAAAGGCCACGCCAAACACGACTTCTAAAAATGTAGTCTTTTTATTCCCGGGACAAGGATCTCAGTATTTTGAAATGGGTAAGGGACTTTATCAGAACCTTGTTGTGTTTAAAGACATAATGGATCAAGGATTTGAGATTTTGTCAGCGACTTCCAATATTGATTTCAAATCAATTTTAGGATATGGAGAAGATACTACGATTGATCAGGATGCTATTAATAATACGTTATATACACAACCCATTTTATTCCTCATCGAATATGCATTGGCAAAAACAATCATGAGTTTTGGCATATCACCTAATGGTATGATTGGCCACAGTCTCGGAGAATATGTTGCCGCATGCCTAGCAGATGTCATCACTTTTGAAGACGCTCTGAAAATAGTTTTCAAAAGAGCCCAATTAATGAGCAGTGCAAAACCGGGAGTTATGATAGCGGTTTTAGAAACTCCTGAAAACATACAGAAAGTAGTTTCAACTGAATTTTCCATTGCAGCTATAAATACTGCTCAATCATGTGTTATCGCATGTGATGAAGTGAGTAAGTCTGATACTATATCCCAATTGGAAAAAAGCAATATCAGTTTTGCAATCCTGAAAACGTCTCATGCATTTCATTCCTTTATGATGGAAGATATTTTAGAGGATTTCCGAAATGAATTAATGAAAATCAACTTCTCAACCCCTAAGATTCCAATGGTTTCAAATTTGACAGGAAATGTATGGGATAAAAATGAAATCGTTACACCGGAATATTGGGTAAAACATCTCCGAAATACAGTTTTGTTTGAGAAAGGGATACATCAAGTTTTACAGACATGGCCAGATGCAGTTTTTATAGAAGTCGGTCCAGGAAAAGCACTTTCAAATTTCTTAAACGAAATCTCAGACAAAGAAGCAATGTCTGTTTCAATGCTGAGAAATAAGAGGGAAGAGATAAACGATTATGAACAATGGTTAAATAACCTAGGGGTTTTATGGAGTTCCGGACATACTATAAAATTTGAAAATTTATACGACACAGTATGGTCTAAGGTTCCGGTTCCGGGTTATGTATTCGACGAAGCGAGCCTTCCGGCAAGAATTAATGTCTTAGAATTATTGAATAATAAATCAGGCAGTTTGGCCGGTATTCAAAATGGAGATTTTAGTTCTCTTTTTCAAGAGAATAACGCTCTTTTTGAATCTTCTCCAAATCAGGAAACCGAATTCTCATCTGATGAAGCTTTCAGACTTCGATTAACTACAGAATATGTTGAACCGGGAAATCGTATTCAAGAAGGATTGATAACAATTTGGAAAACCTTTTTTGGAAACAAACCGATAGGGATCAAAGATAATTTTTTGGAGTTGGGTGGTGATTCTCTTAAGGCAATGTCAATAGTAAATAATATCAATAAAGAGTTTGATTTCGAATTGACTTTACCGGAACTGTATGAATCTCAAACCATAGAAGAGATAAGTGCCAAAATTGAAGTGACTAACAAGTTTAAAAATATGATTAATAAACAATCTCAATCCAAAAAAATTAAAATCTGATGGATATATTAAAAATATTAAACATACTAGAGGAGAATTGTGTTTTTCTATCCTTAGATGGTGAAGACTTGGAAATTAGTTTTGAGCAGGATGAAATTGCTGACAACATAATTGATTTGTTAAAAGAAAATAAACAATTGTTGGTCGATTACCTTAAAAAAGCACAAAAACAAGATGTTTTTCAGAGCATACCGAATGCTGATATATCAGAAAGTTATGAGTTGTCATCATCTCAAATGAGGTTATGGATTCTGAGCCAGTTTGAAGAAGCCTCTTTGGCATATAATATGCCTTTCCATATTGTGTTGGATAGTAGTTATGAAATACCATTGCTAAAAAAAGCCATAAATTGTGTAATAGAGAGACATGAAATTCTCAGAACAGTTTTTAAATCGAACGAAAATGGTCAAATAAGGCAATGGATTATTCCGGCTTCTGAATTTTATTTTGAGGCCGAAGTTGTTGATTATTCTCAGTTACAAGATGCAAAATCATTAGCTGATAATGCGATACTTGAAGATTCATACAAAAAATTTGATTTAGAAAAAGGCCCTCTCTTAAGAGCTATATTCTTTATAATTAGTCCTACAGAAACAGTATTTTATTATAACATGCATCACATCATAAGTGATGGATGGTCAATGGAGGTTCTGTCAAGAGATGTGATTAATCATTACAATGTACTTAAGAATGATTTGGGTGAAAAAATAACTCCTTTATCAATACAATATAAGGATTACGCAGTTTGGCAACAAAATTTATTGAGTTCTAAAAAAGGAGAAGAATCCAAAGAATATTGGTCTGATATATTAAAAAACCCTATTTCAGGTTTCCATCTCCCAAGTGCTTATTCGAGACCTGTGGAGAAAACCTTTTCAGGTTATAAATTAAAATATTATCTGCAAGAAAATGAATTTAAGAAATTAAAAGATTTCAGCAGCCAATATTCAGGAAGTTTGTTCAATACACTTTTAGCTATTTGGAATTTCATTTTTTACAAGTATACGGGGAATAATGAATGTATAATCGGGACTCCGTACGCAGGAAGATTTCATACTGATTTGGAAAGCCAGATTGGATTTTATGTGAACACAATTGTCTTAAAGAATACCATAAATCCAGAAAAAAATTTTGTGGATTTTTACAGATCGGTAGTCAAGAATACACTTGAAGCCATAAATCACCAAAACTATCCTTTTGATGCATTGTTGGACGATATAAAACTGGAAAAAGATTTTTCAAGAAATCCAATTTTCGATGTAATGGTTGCGCTTCAAAATTCAGCTGATGTTTCAGTTGATTTGAGTGGGCAATTAGGTCAAATAATAGATATAGGAAAATGTTATTCCAAGTTTGATTTTGAAATCAATCATTATGAAGAGGGGAATACATTAGCCGTACAATTTGAATACAATACTGATATCTATCAGCGTAATACTATAGAACAATTGCTTCATAGCTTTCAATTTGTATTAAATACGGTTTTAGAGAATCTTGATTTGGATTTGACTGATGTTCCGGTTGTTGATAAATCCATGGTGTTTGATGAGATTATGCAGTTCAATTCAACAGAAGTATCTTTTGATTCAACAGTAACGGTAGTAGATTTAATAGAAGACCAGATTACTTCAAATAGCAATAGTATCGCGCTGGTATACAATGAGGAACGCTATAGTTATAAAGAATTGGGGATTTTGGTAAACCAGTTTTGTCACTATTTGAAAGATGAACATGGTGTATCTTCCGGAGATTTGATTGGTTTACAACTCGACCGGAGTTCAGCAATGGTAATTGCAATAGTATCAACCTTAAAAATAGGAGGTTGTTATGTACCTCTGGGGATGGATTATCCGGAAGAACGTGTATCCCAGATTTTAAATGACTCTGGCATAAAAACAGTAATAAGACAATCGGAGATAACTACATTCTTCGTAAACCTTTCTCATTACCCTAAAGATTACACCCATAATATAGAACCGGAATCATCAGCATATTGCATTTTTACTTCAGGTTCAACAGGAGTTCCTAAGGGTGTTGTAAATATTCACTCAGGATTATACAACCGATTGTTATGGATGCAATCCTATTTGGGATCAGAAAGCAATGGAATTTATTTTCAGAAGACACCTTACACATTTGATGTATCTGTTTGGGAGTTTTTGTTGCCATTAATGAGTGGAGGAACATTAGTCGTATGTGTTTCTGAAGGTCATAAAGACCCGGAGTATTTGAAACAGACAATAGAATCTGAAGGAATTTCTGTCATTCATTTTGTCCCGTCAATGTTAGGTGCCTTTTTGGAGCATATCAACAAAGGCGATGTGTCAGGATTAAAACATTTGATATGCAGCGGTGAAGAATTGCCTTCCAGAATGGTAGAACAGGTACGCGAAAAAATGCCACAGGTAAGGATTCATAACTTATATGGACCTACAGAAGCTTCAATTGACGTAACAGCACTGGATGTTACAGATTCAGATGTGAGCCATGGAGTTAGCATTGGGCATCCGGTATGGAACACCAGTATTTATATAGTTGATAGTAAGATGAACTTATTGCCTGTAGGAATACCTGGAGAATTGTTGATATCGGGTGTACAGGTCGCTAAAGGTTATTTGAATCTTCCAGAACTGACAAATGAACGTTTTATCGCAGACCCGTTTAAAGAAGGAAACCGAATATACCGTACAGGTGATATTGCCTACTGGAAACCCGACGGAACCATTCAATACATGGGAAGAATTGACGGTCAAGTCAAGATAAGAGGAAACAGAATAGAGTTGGGAGAAGTTGAAAAAGTAATCTTACAGTACGACGGAATTAAGCAGGCAGTAGTGGCTTCCAAAACGGTTGACAACGAAAATGTACTCGTGGCTTATTATCTGACAGAAATTGGATTTGAAGTCGATAAAGTAGAATTGCGTAAGTATTTGAGAACAAAATTACCAGATTATATGCAACCTGGTTTTTATGTTCGTGTAGAATCGATACCAATGACTTCCAGTGGTAAAGTTGACAGAAATGCATTGCCTGCTATAATGGAAAATGACCTCATTCGACGTCGATTTGTTGCTCCAAAAAATGAAATTGAAGAGAAATTAATCATGCTGTGGAAAGAAGTTTTAGGAGTTGAAGAAATTGGTGTAGAAGATGATTTCTTTGAATTGGGTGGCCATAGTTTGAAAATAATTAAGCTGTATGAACTTATCAAAAAGAATCTGTCAAATGATATTGATGTCACTCATTTGTTTTCAATGACTACAATTCGATTACAAGCCCAATGTATAAATAAATATTCAGCAAATTCTATCGAAGAGGATAAGATGGATATTGTTGAAATCGCTTTCTAAATAATTAAAATAATTAAAAAAAATAAAAAAAACAACAGAATGGAAAATATAACAAAAAGCAGTATTGAATCTAATATTTATGTGCAAGGTAACAATGAATCTAATGTAAATGGTTATGCAAAATCATTTCCAGCCATTTTCAAATATTCTAAAAATGATATTCTTAAAGATTATAATGATAAGGTATATATTGATTTTTTTAGTGGTGCGGGAGTACTAAATTATGGTCATAACAATGTGCATATGAAACATGAAATAATTAAATTTCTAGATTCAGATTCTCCAGTACATTGTTTGGATATGGATACTGTAATGAAATTAAAATTCCTAGAGGAATTTGACAAAGTGATATTGAAACCTAGGGATATGAATTATAAAATTCAATTTACAGGTCCCACAGGAACAAATGCTGTAGAGGCAGCAATTAAGTTAGCCAGAAAAGTAACTAATAGATCAAAAATTGTATCCTTTACTAATTCTTTTCATGGCATGACTGCCACTTCACTGGCACTTTCTGCAAGTCAGGAAATAAAGCATAACGATATTCCATCCCAAGATGTTATATTTTTTCCTTATGATGGATATATGGGAGCTGAAATTGATACGATGGATTACATATCAATGATGTTAAAAACTAAGGGCTCAGGAAATCAGTTGCCAGCTGCAATAATTCTAGAAACGATACAAGCAGAAGGCGGTATAAAAGTAGCCAGTATAGAATGGCTTGTAAAATTAACCAATTTCGCTAAAGAGAATGGAATACTATTAATAGTTGATGATATTCAAGTTGGTTGTGGGCGATCAGGTGATTTTTTTAGTTTTGAAAGGGCTGGAATAAGTCCAGATATCATTCTTCTCTCTAAATCTATTAGTGGTTTTGGTTTGCCTCTAGCCCTTTTATTATTAAAACCAGAATTAGATGTATGGAAATCAGGGGAGCACAATGGCACCTTTAGAGCAAATAATTTGTCTTTATGTACGGCAACAAAAGCACTTGACTATTGGAGAGATAATGTATTAATTAAAGATATTAAAATAAAATCTGATTTAATTCAAAATAAACTGAAAGAATGTTTAGATAGTTGTTCTCACATTGTAGATGTAAGGGGGTATGGAATGATATGGGGTATTGAGTTTACTTCTTGTGAATTGGCTGAAATGGTTTCCACTATATTATTTGAAAAAGGTATTATTATTGAGACTTGTGGTAATACAGGTCAAGTGGTTAAAATTTTAACACCTCTGACTATTACTATGGAAAATTTAGCTATTGGACTTAATAAAATATTGGATGTTGTATCTAAAATCGATGACAGTTATTCTGGTATCAACTTGAATTAATTATAAATCATGGAAATGAAAGAGATAGCTATTGTTGGATTTTCAGGCGTATTCCCTGATGCAGATTCTGTACATGAATTCTCCGAAAATTTAGTAAATGGAAAATGTTCTATTAAAGAGATATCAAAAACAAGGTTGTTTAATACTGCAATTTCTGATGAACCTAATTTTCGTAAATCAGGCTATTTAGAGGAAATCACGCTTTTCGATTATAATTTTTTTAATATTTCTTTAGGTGAAGCTGAAGAGATGACGCCTCATCAACGTTTGCTTTTGCATGAAGCTTATAAAACTTTTGAAAATGCAGGATATAGACCAAAAGACTTAAAAGGATCTAATACTTCTGTTTATGTGGCAAATACATTGACTAATTATTTTTTATTAGCACAAGAGTCTTCTCCAACTTTAATAGCGGGGAATACCGCTGCCATGATGGCCAGTAGAATTTCAAGACATTTTGATTTGAGAGGCTTAGCTATAAATGTAGATACAACATGTTCATCGGCATTAACAGCAATAACAATCGCATGCAAGGATATATTGTTGGGAGAGACAGATTTGGCATTAATATGTGGTGCAAACATTGATTCAGTTCCAGGCCTTAAAGACAATAAAGTGGTTCTTGGTGTTGAAGCTAAAAATGAAAGTTGCAACCCTTTTTCAGAAAATGCAGACGGAACTATGATGGGAGAAGCAGTTACCTGTATTTTGCTTAAATCAATGCAACAGGCAGAAGCTGATGGAGATATGATTTATGGTGTCATAAAAGGATTTGCTTTAAATCAGGATGGTGGTCAGTCTTCCAGTATAATGGCTCCAAGTAGTGATGCTCAGGCTGATGTAATCAGAACAGCATTAAAAAATGCCGGACTTCAGCCAAATGATATTACACTTATTGAGGCGCACGGAACCGGTACAAAACTGGGTGATCCTATCGAAATTGCAGGAATTGCTGAAGTTTACAGTCCGGTACTTGAAAATAGTGATAAAGTATATGTCTCTGCAGTTAAATCTAACATAGGACATACGGATGGTACAGCTGGGATTGTTGGGATTATTAAAACATTGCTTTCTTTCAAAAACAATGTACTGTATCCATCAGTTAATGCGCTTCCATTAAGTCCTTTTATTGATTTTGAAAAAGCTAAAGTTGAGGTAGTAACCAATCCTGTTAGTTGGGATGCTGTAAAAAAAGGAAATAAAAAGCGTGCTGGAGTTAGTGCTTTTGGCCTAATGGGAACTAATGCGCATTTAATTTTGGAATCATACGATAAAACAAATTCTACAGCTTTTGATAATATTCATGATGAATATACTTTATGTTTTAGCGCCAAAAGCAAAGTAAGTTTAATTAAATATCTGGAATCTTTTAAGGGTTATTTAAGTAGTACCAAAGATAACTTGCATGACATTTCATTTACATTAAATAATTGTAGAGAATTATTTCAGTATAGATATTTAGTAACTGTTAAAAGTAAAAATCATTTGTCAGAAGTTTTAGAAAACTTTACAAATGAAATGATACTGAACAACTCTGAATATCTTCAGGAGAATATAATCGTATTTGATGATAAAACAGCCATAACAGATGAAATACTGGAGCGTATAGATTGTTTTTCGGATTATAAGGATCGCTTAGTTAATGATGCCCAAAAATCTTTATTTGTCCAATATTTTAGTTATCAATCTCTTTTAAAATCAGGAGTTTGTATCAATGAAATGATTGGTATTGGTACAGGAAGAATAGTTTTACAAATACTTAAAAAAGAGATCTCATTAGATGACGCCTTGGAAACATTAAGTGTTGTTGCTCAGGAGACTCAAAATGATAAAGAAGAATTAGAATCACGAGCAAAAAAATTAATAAGCAGATATCCAAATGGTTTAAATATAATTGAAGTAGGATATCAAGGGGAATTAGGAACCATTTTTGAACACTTAAGTAATAACAGTTTACATTACCATTTAATCGGGTATGGTCAACCATTACATAAAAATATAAGAACATTATTCAATCTGAATTTTGATATTGAACCAAAAGTATTTAGTGATAATCAAAAGTTCTCTAAGGTAGAATTGCCATCGTATTGTTTTGATAGTAAAAGATGTTGGCTTCGAACTACAGATAATCCATTCAATCCAAATGCTACTAAATCAGAAGATGTAATAATTTCAGAAGACTTTAATGAACTTTCAATCTTAGATCAATTGGTTGGACTGTGGAGTGAAATTTTAAAAAGAGAAACGCATGAAGAGGATGATTTTTTTGAATTTGGAGGACATTCTTTAAACGGATTACAATTAATCAATAAGATAAATAAAAGGTTTTCAGTTGAATTCACTATTGATACTTTATTTGATAATGGTTCGCCAAAAGAAATGGTTTCAGCTTTAGAATTAGAGTTGAAAGACAATACTAATTTGCCAATTCAAAGCGAAAAAGATGAAGTTGTTGAAGGTATTGAAAGAGTAGAGGCAAAAGAATTTCATGAAGTGTCTTTTGCTCAAAAAAGACTTTGGTTATTGGCTAAAATGTCTGACAATACTTCGAGTCTTAATGTTCCAATGATGATTCAAATTGAAGGGAATATTGACTATTTCAATTTGAATAGAGCCTATCAAGCTGTCATCAATCGACATGAGTCTCTAAGAACTTCGTTTGTTTTTGCTGAAGACAAGTTGAAACAAAAGATTCATGAATTTGATGAAACCCAAAATAGTATTCAATATGAAGTAAGAGAAAACCTTAATACGGAAGCATTAAATAACTACCTGCGTGATTTAATAATTCTTCCTTTTGATTTGGAAAGTAGTATTCTGATCCGTGCTAACTTAATTAAAGTTGAAGAAAACAAGCATATCATCGCCATTGCATTGCATCATTTAATTTGTGATGGTTGGTCTGTTACCGTATTTCAAAAAGAATTTTTTAGTATTTATAATACTTTATGTGCTCAAAAGCCACTTCAGTTAGAACCTTTAAAAATTCACTATAAAGATTATTCGGCCTGGCAATTAAAAGAATCACAAAAAGCTGCATTTCAACAAAGTGAATCTTTTTGGTTGGAGCAATTTAAAGATCCTTATCCAATGTTAGATCTGCAATTGCAAAATAGCAGACCAGCAATGAAGACTTATAACGGTCATGTTGATCACTTTAAAATTCCTCAGGAATTGGGGATGTTTATAAAGGAACTCTTAAAAGAGGAAGGGATTACTTTGGCTATGTTTTTTGGATCCATGTTAAATTTATTGTTGTCAAAATTATCTGGAGAGGCTGATGTAACTGTCGGATTACCAATTACAAACAGAAGTCATACCCAACTGGAAAATCAAATCGGTCTCTATTTGAATACTTTAGCTGTCAGATCCAAATTTGATGATGAAATATCTATTAAAGAGTTTATTAAAAACATTTCAAATAATTTTAAATCAGCGTATAAACATCAGGATTATCCTTTCGAACTTCTATTAGAAAAATTGCAGTTGCAAAAGGATCTTAGTCATTCGCCATTATTTGATATCGTATTTACGGTTCAAAATTTCTTAAATATAGATATTTTAGGCAGTCTGGATAATTTGACCAACGATGATTTAAAATTTAAGCATTATGAGTTAGATAATAGTTCTGGTGCCCAATTTGATTTGTTTTTCAGATTTATTGATTCGGATAACGAGCTGTTTTATGAATTAGAATACAATACTGATTTATTCACTAAAGATACCGTTGTCAAATACCATCATTTCTTTCTCAACATAATACAGCAATGTGTCGTTAGCAGAGAACTAAAAGTTAAAGAGATTTCTTTAACATCAATTGATGAATTAGGACAAATAAAATCTATAATAAACGGATTTAATAACACAAAAGTCGATTATCCAAGTGATAAAACAGTTGTTGATTTATTTACCGAACAAGCAAAAAGAACACCGGATAACCAAGCATTAAAAGATGACTTGA